>NZ_JBSLYH010000013.1:0-156524 GCF_055793305.1 Calyptranema fuscum S582 | reverse complement strand
TTTCCCCCTCCATAGGATTTAATAGAATCACCCCATTCACCTGCCCCCACCGTGACCCATCTCAGCGCCAAGGAATTGTTGCGACGCTATCGCCAGGGAGAACGCCAATTTATTGGTGTAGACCTGAGCGGCGAATCATTGCGTGGCTTTAACCTCAACGGCATCGACCTGACGGATGCTAACCTCAGCCGCACCGACCTGCGCGGCACTAACCTCAGCCACGCCACCCTGGTCAACACCCAGTTGACTGCTGCCAAAACTGGCAGCCAACGCCGCTGGCTGATTCCCAAACTGTTGATTGCCTTTGCTCTATCTGCCCTGGCAAGCTTTCTGGCAAGTGCAGTTTGGGTATTTCTTGCCGATTATTTGGTGAACTCCCAAAAGGCATCCACGGGAAGCGTCAGCGGTGATATTGTGGTAGGGGTGCTGGGGTTAGGGTTGATGATCGGGGTTCTCGGTCTGCTCTATGCCAGAGGGCTGCTCGCTACAGTGGGGATCGCTCTGATCGCTTTCGCTGTCGCTTTCGCTGTCGCTGGCGCTGTCGCTGTCGCTGTCGCTGTCGCTGGCGCTGTCGCTTTCGCTTTCGCTGTCGCTGTCGCTGGTAACTCGCTCCCGTTGATCATCATTGGCGTGGTGGGTAGCCTGCTTACCCTCGCCGTCAGCTTCCTCGTCAGTCGGCGGGCACTCCAGGGCGATCCCCGCGATCGATTAGTGCGAGATCTTGCCGTTTGGTTTGGGTCTTGGAGTAGCACCCAGTTTCGCCATGCAAACCTGACCAATGCCGACTGTTCTGAGGCAGTGCTCAAAAGTGCCCAGTTTCACTATGCCAATCTCACTCGGACACGGTTTCATTTGGCAAAACAGCTACATCTGTCGCGATTGGGAAATACGCTGCTGTCTGATTTTGATGTACAGCGGTTGTTGGTCAGTTTGCGGGGGCGCGATCAGAACTATATCGGTCGCAATCTCAAGGGGGCAAATCTGGCAGGGGCAGACCTGGTGGGGGCAAATTTTACCGAAGCCGATCTGAGTCAGGCAACGCTAGAAGGAGCCGATTTGACTGGGGCAACGTTGACCAAAACTCAGGCATTAGGCACCAAGTTTCGTCAAGCGATGTTGACCGCAACCTGCCTGGAGTCGTGGAATATCGACAGCACTACCCAGCTAGAGGGTGCCCTGTGCGACTATGTTTATTTGCTCAGTCATCAGCAAGAACGTCGCCCTAATAGTGGCATGTTTCAACCGGGGGAATTTACCAAGCTGTTTGAAGAAGTGCTGGATACGATCGATCTGATCTTTCAAAATGGCATCGACTGGAAAGCCTTTGTCAAAGCGTTTGATCAAATCCGAGTTGATAATGATGGTACAGAGCTAACGATTCAGAGCATTGAAAATAAAGGGGATGGAGTAATCGTTGTTCGAGTCAATGTGCCACCAAATACAGATAAAGAGAAAATTCACAGCGAGTTCACTCAAACTTATGAACAAATTCGTCTAGAACTCGAAGCCCAATATAGACAACACCTCAACGCAAAGGATCGACAGATCACTATCTATGAGCAGCAAAGTGTTCAGATGTGGTCAGTCATCAATCGTCTGGCTGAACGACCACCTGTTTCAACAACAGAAAATATTTTAGGAAACAAGATTGTGAGTGATCAAAGCCAAAGTTTTAATATCGGGGGCGATTTTGCCATCAATGCCACTAATTCAGTCGTCAATCTGCGTGATATCAGTGGGCAGGTGAGTAACCAGATTGAGCAATTGCCCAGCACTACGGCAGAAACCGCTGATCTGAAAACCTGGCTGGCACAGTTGCACGCTGCCATTCAGGCAGAGCCAGATTTAAAGGAAGACGATAAAGCGGATGCTCTGACCCAGGTGGGCGAGTTGGCAAAAGCCGGACAAAATCCCCAGGAGGGGAGCATGAAACGGCTGGCAAAGCAAGCGACGACGATGCTCAAAGGCATCACCTCTGGCTTATCAGAAGCATCGAAATTGGCGATCGCCTGTAAAGATCTGTTGCCCTTGATCACAGGTCTATTTGGGCTGTGAAGCTCTATAAAAGTCGATGCGATTTGCCCAAGATTGTCACAATCATTTGCTTAAGTGTATATAAGGACACTTCGGATGCTGATTGACTGACAAAAGTGCCAGAAGGCGCATTCCACCATAGGGGCGGGTTTTGCCGAAACGCTGACTGCAAACCGATCAGGAATTTGCTAAACCTGCCCTTACAAAGATTTGTCAGTCAATCAGGGGGCATAGTGTTAAGTAAAAATCCTGGATTGACCTTAACATTTTTATTCAAATCCCATATCCTACAGGGTTTGATGGCTCTGACACCAGTCCACCAACATCAGAAACATCCTTCATGGTGCAATCTATTCTATCTTGACAACCCTCTTTAAATCTCTTTAACACAACGGATTGAGTTAACTTTATATCCCTGAACATAGCACTCAAAGATCATAAAATTTGATCGAAATTTGGGCTACTTTGACATATCAGTAATACAGAGTTCTCAAATTTTTAAGTGGGTTAATAGATCACTAATTCCTAAATTTATTAAATAGTTCAATCTTTTTAGAACATCTTTTATTCAACGTTCTTAGCAAAAAAGAACAGGAATAAGAAATTCTGTATAAGCGTTATTTGTGCATTTTATAAGAGTTTTGAGAACTATCACATTTAAGTTAATTTCGTTTGTGGCTAAGGGCACTCTAAATTAATCAAGATATATTCTTTTTTCGACAAGCTACTAAAATGAAAAAGTCTACCACTAGCTTCTTCAGGAGATATAACAGCCTTATTGTTGCAACGTTTTCGTTAGTTTTTGTTGTATCATCGGGCTTATTTTATATACAGTTTCGCGCTCGTTACCAAACTGAAAAAGAGCAATTAGAAACTAAATTTCTGGAAGAGGCAACCAGTCTAGATTATCTTTTGGAAGGAGGAATAAATCAGCTGACGACTCTTCAAATTGCAGCTGAATCTTATCTGACAATTCATCCGGAACCTGAAAGTTCATCCCTATTGTTTTCCCAACTTAAAGACCTATCAGAACCGGGTTACTATGGGCTTGATCAACTAGATGCTCCTTTGACGCCCGACCTGGTTGCTAACTTGACAGGAGAGGGTTCTCTGAGCACACTTGCAGACGATGTGCAACGAGAAATTGAAATGGTGTTATCGCTCAATTCGCTATTTCAAGCTGCCAAAGAAAATATTCCAAATTTCGCTTGGGTGTACTACACGTCTAAGCAAAACTTTATTAGCCTTTATCCCTGGGTTTCTAGCGCAGATTTCAAATTTCATCAGGAACTTTATACACAAGATTTTTATACGTTTGGCTTACCAGAAAACAATCCCGAACGCCAGTTGTTGTGGACTCATGCTTACACCGACACCGCTGGAAAAGGATTAATGGTGACAGCAACGGCACCGATTTATGATGGCGATCGCTTTTTAGGAACAGTCGCCCTCGATCTAACATTAGATGTTTTAAATACCTTTATTCGCACGTTTAAAGCTCAAGATATTGACCAAACCCAGTTGTTTGTCGTGAACCAATACAACGAACTGCTAGCACATCCAACCCTGGTCAGGTCAGCCGATACGGAGGTCAAATCTGGACACATTGCCTTACCTGAACCGTTGCAGGATCAGTTAGAGCAAGTTTTAGACACACCTGTTAATCAGATAACCTCTGTAGATGGGTATTTGATCCTGCATCATTCCTTAAACAATGCCCCCTGGCAGTTAGTTTTATGGGTTCCCCAACAGGACATGATCCTGGCAGTTTTAGCGCAAACAGACTGGTTGTTTTTACTGCTTTTGCCCGGTCTGGGGTTAACACTGGTTGTGTTTAATCAACTGACCAAACGAGAATTTATTACCCCCGCTCAAAAATTAGTTGAGCATATTGAAGCTGAACTGCGAGGCAATACGTCTACACCCAGCCATTTGCCCAAAAGTTGGCAACCCTGGTTTACTAAGGTTTCTCACATTTTTGATGAAAATCGCACGCTCTTAAAACAGTTAGAAACCTATACCCAGGAATTGGAAACCAAAAACACTACCTTGAAAGCAACGGAAACATTGCTAGCCAAATCAAATCGCAACTTAGAAGAACAAGTAGAAGAACGCACCTATCAACTAAAACAGGTCATTACTCAACTAGAAGTGGAAATTGGCGATCGCAAACAAATTACCAAAGATTTGCAAGCATCAAAACAATTATTTCAACTGGTATGTGATACCTTACCCCAGCGTATTTTTTGGAAAGATCAAGACTTTAACTATCTGGGTTGCAACGTTTATTTTGCTCAAGATGCAGGCTTAGAATCACCCGAACAAATTATTGGTAAAAGTGATTTTGAGTTGTCCTGGAAAGATTCTGCCCATCTTTACCGCGCAGATGATACAGATGTGATAAAAAATGGGATCACACGGATTAACTATGAAGAACCCCAGGTTAAAGAAGATGGCACCATCCTGTGGTTGAGAACCAGCAAAGTTCCTTTGCATGATGAAGCTGGTAACATCATTGGTATTTTTGGTTCCTACGAAGATATTACCGAGCACAAACAAACCGAGGAGACATTTAGAGAGACTAAAGTCTTTTTGCAATCGATTATTGACAATGTGCCCGCTGGTATTTTTGTCAAAGAAGCTGAAAATCTCAGCTTTGTCGCCTGGAATAAAGCGGAAGAAGACCTCACCGGGTTTCCTGCCAATATCATTTTAGGAAAGAGCGATCGCGACTTTTTTCCAGCAGAACAAGCTGAGTTTTTTATTGCCAACGATCGCCAGGTATTAAATAGCCGCCAACTGCTCGATATTCCCGAAGAACCGATTGAAACTGCTCATCGAGGACAACGGTTACTTCATACTCAAAAGCTCCCCATCTTGGATGCAGAGGGCAATCCTCGATATTTGTTAGGCATTTCGGAAGATATCACAGAGCGCAAACTAGCCGAACAACAGCTCAGGCAATCAGAATCAAACCTGAGGCAAAAAGCAGAAGAGCTAGAAGATGCCCTCAAAGAATTGCAACGAACTCAGTTGCAAATGTTGCAAAGTGAAAAAATGTCGAGTTTGGGGCAACTTGTCGCAGGTGTTGCCCATGAAATCAACAACCCTGTCAACTTTATTCATGGCAATCTGATGCATGTGCAAAACTATGCTCAGGATTTACTGAATTTTATCAACCTTTACCAGAAGCACTATCCCGATCCAATTACCGAAATTCAATTGCAAGCCGAGGAGATTGACCTGGAGTTTTTGCAAAGCGACCTGCCTCAAATCCTGTCATCAATGACGATTGGGACGAATCGGATTCGCCAAATTGTGCTATCACTCCGCACCTTTTCGCGCATGGATGAAGCCGAATTTAAAGCGGTGAATGTGCATGAAGGCATTGATAGTACGTTGTTGATTTTGCAGCATCGGCTGAAGGCTAAACCTGAACGCCCAGAGATTCAAGTTATTCGAGACTATAGTGATTTACCTCAAGTCAAATGCTATGCCGGACAACTCAATCAGGTGTTTATGAATATTCTGGTGAATGCGATTGATGCTCTGGACGATCGGCATGCAAAGCAAAGTTATCAGCAGAACCAAAACCATCCGGGGCAGATTACAATCCGAACAGCGGTGGTAGATGCCCAATGGATAGAAATTGCGATCGCCGATAATGGACCCGGCATCCCTGAAGCCATCCGACAACGGATTTTTGACCCATTCTTCACCACCAAACCTGTGGGGAAAGGAACCGGAATGGGGATGTCGATTAGCTACCAAATCATCACCGAAAAACATAACGGCAAATTGAAATGTTGCTCATTTCCAGGACAGGGAACTGAATTTACGATTCAGATTCCTATTCGGCGATAGATCCATGGATGAATGTGCCGGTGAACCCTTTGGGTTCACCGGCACATTCATCCTACTGTTACGCAATGCCGATTCTAACCGCGTAACGCTATAGGTGCTGATGTGTGCCACTCTTTCAACTGGCTGTGGCTTCAAGGATCTTCACCACCGCTTGAACAGCGATCTATTGAATCAGGCTGAAACTGTTTTACAACAAATATTTTGGCTGATTTCCTCAACGGTTAACCCAGCCAATTCTGATCCGTTAATCGTTTGAGCGGGATACAGCTGATGGCAATGAGCTAACGTTCAAAGACTACTTCAAAGCAAGACGGACTGGGCATTTGGCAAATTCGATCCAGTTTTTTTGTCCGGGGCACGGAAATACTGGAAAGCGCACTGTAGTGTCTCTTGTCAACGATTCACCTGGTCTTAATTCCCCTTAAGAGGTGCCCCCATGCCTTTACCTAAAAAAATTGAGTTGCCTGTTTCACTGCGAGATTTTAAATCTCGTGTTGCCCCAGATAACCGAACCGTCGTGCAAGTCAATGGTCATCCAGACTTTCAATTTAAGCAGGGTAGTGATAATGATGACACGTTAGATTTAGGCATTGTTCACCACGAAATTACGATTCTCGATAGCCAGTTGCCGATTGAACAGCGCGATCCCAATAATCGCAAGCTCAAATATGTGGGTGGGACTCGACCCCTGAACAAACGGTCTACCAATGGTGCGGATGCATTTGCTTCCTGGTATAGCGATCGCCCAGGTGTCAATACCTCTGTCTCTTCGTTTTTGCTGGATTTGGAGTTAGATGAAGCCAAAAACACCTACAAATTTGGACCTGATCCCAACACCGTCGGTAAAATTTGGGGCAGCAATGGCATCAAGGTTGATTCAACGGGTAAATTTGAAGGCTTTTTTCCACTGGATACATTGACCCAAGAACCAGATGGTAGCCCCAAACAGTATTTTGAAGGGATTGTCCCCGGTAGCAAGCACAATTTTCACTTCACGCTGGAACTGCATCATCGGTTTACTTACAGAGGTGGAGAAACCTTTAGATTTACCGGAGATGATGACCTGTGGGTGTTTATCGATGGCAAATTAGTGGTTGATCTGGGTGGTCTGCATCCAGCTCGAACGGCTGATATTGCATTGGATAATTTAGAGTGGTTGGTACCTGCTGACGTTGCCGCAACGATGACCCCAGAGCAACGCAAAATCACCCTGGAAGTCGGCAAAGACTATTACTTTGATCTATTCTATGCCGAACGCTACGCCAGAGAAGCCAATTGCTATATTGAAACATCGATTTTGTTTGACCCGAAAGTCAGTGTCACGGCAATTGATGAATCGGCTCAAGAACCAACGTCGTTCCGCGCCGCCAATAACGGTGTCTTTCTGGTCGAAGTTGACAAACAAGTATTTGAAGACCTGCCCGTGAAATATGCGATCGCCGGGACGGCACAAAAAGATCGGTATACCTTATCTTACGAAGACGGTCGGCCACTCAGCAATGTGTCGGGAACGCTGTTGTTTCCGGAAGGTTCGCAAGAATTGAAGGTGATTGTCAAACCCATCAGTGCCGATGCTAACTTTGTTGATGATACGGTTGAGCTGATTCTCATAGAAAGCGATCGCTACGATGTCATCCCTGAAAAGCAACGGGATACCGTCATCATTGGCGACTATGTGCCTCCAGCTATCAACATTCGGGCGTTGCAAGATGGGGTTGAACCGCAGGTATTTAGAGCGGGTGTCAGTGGCATCTTTTCCCTAACGCTCAATAAAAAGCCCGAAGAAACGCTTTCTGTGGGTTACCAACTCGCAGGAACAGCGGTTCGGGCAACGTATGACTTAAAGTGTAGCGATGGTACACCTGTAGGAAATCTAATTGTGTTTCCAAAGGGATCGTTATCCCGCACCATCCTCGTCATTCCCAAACCCGACACTAATTTTCAGGATGACTCTGTTGCACTCACCTTACTCCCCAGCCCCGGCAACCGTTACACCCTGGCTAACCGCAGCGCTTATTTGTTGATTACCGACTACGCACCGCCGATCGCCACCATCGAAGGCACAGAAGATGCCAAAGAACCGTTACCGGGAGTGGCGATCGCAGATATTCACAAGGGCTTATTTACTATTTATCTCACCGAGCCAACCCCCGTCGATCTAGAGATTAAATTTGATGTAGTGCCGGTTGTGAAAATTGCCCGAGAAGGAGTCGATTACCGACCGTTGTCGCGCAGCGTCAAAATTCCTAAAGGGGCAATGCAAGCCCTGATTCCGGTGATTGCTAAGCCCGACCCATCCAAGCAAAGAAAACGGGAAGGTCGTGAAAATATCAAGCTAGAGCTGAAACCCGGAAACCACTATCGCTTGCCTGCTACGGACGCTGGAAAATCTGCGGTCATCCAAATTTATGATTCACCGATTCCCAAACCATTACCGATTGTCACCATTGCACCCACCCGCAATGCCATCGAACCAGATCCAAATAAATCAGCCGCAGACCACCAAAAAGGCTTATTTACGGTGAGTTTGCAGGGCGAACCTCGTACGGATGGGAATATTGCAGTCAATCTCAGCGTTGTTGCCCAACCCGGACACGCCAAAGAAGGCATCGATTATCTTCCTTTGGTAGACGCCGTGGTGCTGAGTAAAACCAACCGTCAAGCTGTTATTCAGGTGACTCCTAAAGCCGATCCAGAACACGCCAGGGTATTTGAAGGTCCTGAAGGAGTTGAATTAGCACTTCAAAGTGGCACCGGCTATCGCCTGTCCAGCACTGTCAATCAACGGTCTGCGACGATTCAAATCGTAGATAAACAGGTTACAGATGGCGGGGACAAGATTCCTGTCGTTGAAGTCAGAGCCACCGATCCATCGGCAACAGAACCCGAAGGGAGTCCCGGTAGCCGAGGTGCAGACATCGGCTCATTTGTGATTGAAATTACCGAAAATCTGCCCGATCAACCGATTACCGTCAGCTATGGCATTGATGGCGATGCAGAATATGGCATCGACTATGTGTTGGAATATGAAACGGGTGCCAGGGCAGGTCATGCCAAACAGGGCAATAAAATCACCATTCCTAAAGGCGAACGGCGAGTCGTGTTTAAGGTGATTCCTCTGGTCGATTTGAATGCCAGCACTGCCGATCGCGACGACCGAGTAGTCATGTCGCTTGACCCAGTGGCTGCCAATGCAAATTACCGTTTGGGGCAGAAAAGCGATGTGGTAACCATCACAGACTTGATGGCAAGTAAACCTCACTAAAGATTGTGGATGGATGGTTGGCAGCGCGGCGACGCCGCGCTGCCAACCATCCACGGTCATGATGCTGAGAAAGTGACGCTGGAGCGATCGCTCTCTCCAACAGAATCCGGTTTAATTAAATGCATCATTTGAAGGGATTTGCGTGAAAATATAGCCATTCCCATTGGGATCGTATTAGCTGGCAAAGCCCTCAGCTCATCAGCCCTGAGGTTTCAACATGGTCTGTTGCAATTGTGTTCATTCCAATTTCCTGAAAAATAGTGATAACTGGGTGTGAGGAACCAAAACCATGGCAAAACTGTTATTGCATTCATTCTTGTTTACGCCTGTTCTGCTAAGTGCATCGTTTCTGTTGTCTGCACAGGCGATCGCCACTGAAGTTCAAGATGTCAATGAATCAGTAGACGCGACAGCTGTTGATTTAGAGTTTGCAGAATCCAATGCGACGGATGTGGCTCAAAATGTTTCTATCGATGCTCTAACTCAGGCTGAAGACACGGTATCTAATACGGTAGCGAATACAGCATCCAATACGGTACCTGATGCGGCATCCAATACAGTGCCTGATACGGTATCGGATACGGTCTTGAATACGACAGACGATACACTAATTAACCCGACGGTTGACGCCTACACAACACCCACACCGTCAGTTGAGCAGCTTTCGATCACACCGTCTGAATCGGCAAACGCGATCGCCTGGGACGGTGATCCGATGGCACAGTTAACCTCTGTATCTCAGCTTGCAGACGTGCAGCCAACGGATTGGGCATATCCAGCGCTGCAATCTCTGGTTGAGCGCTACGGTTGTATTGCAGGGTATCCAGATGGCACGTTTAGAGGTCAGCGATCGCTGACTCGATTTGAATTTGCAGCTGGGCTCAATGCCTGTATGGATCAGATTAATGCGCTGATTAGTGAAGCTGGCAGCAATCTGGCAACCCGCGATGATCTGGCAACCCTGCAACGTCTGGCGGAAGAATTTGCGGCAGAATTAGCCACCTTGAGAGGTCGCACCGATGCTCTGGAAGCGCGAGTGGGTGAACTAGAAGCCAACCAATTTTCCACTACCACGAAACTGCATGGTGAAGTCATCATGAGTCTCGACGACCTGTTTGACGATGATGGCTTGGAAGGCAACAACACCGTTTTTCGTAGTCGGATACGTCTCGACTTCGTCACTAGTTTTACGGGCGAAGATGCCCTGCATGCGCGTCTGGAAAGTGGCAACGTGATTCCATTTACAACCCCTGGGGCGTATCCCAATATTAATGAAGGGACGAAAGAAGCTCTGTTTGTCACACGGGTCGGAGGGGTAACGGATCGCGATATTGTGTTGGATTGGTTGGCGTATTATTTCCCGGTTGGCGATCGCATTAATGCGTACGTCGCAGGTGTAGGCGGTAGCCATAGCGATTACGTCTTCAGCACCGTCAGTCCTTACTTTGAAGACTACGACGGTGGCAACGGCAGCATCACAACCTTTAGTCAATCCAGTCCCATTTATCGGATTGGCGGTGGGGCAGGTGCCGGGGTCAGCATCTCCTTGGATGACAATGATGTCTTCGTTCTGTCGTTGGGTTATTTAGCCGATGAAGCATCCGTTACGTCAGCTGGCAGTGGAATTTTTAACGGCGACTATGCTGCCCTGGGACAACTGACCGTTACCCCCAGTGACAACTTCCAGCTTGGCTTTACCTACGTCCACGGCTACCACACCGACGATAATTACATCTTTGACTCGGGGTATGACGATGACTTCTTTGTCGGTACGGTGCCTGCCAGTGCCACCCATGCCGCTTTGGGCATTCCTGCGGTCAGCAATTCCTACGGGGTTGAGGCATCCTGGCAAATCAGTCCTAACATTGTCATCAACGCCTTTGGCGGTTATACCGACCTGATTTTCATCAACGCTGGTGATGGGGAAGTCTGGTATTACGGCATGGGGTTAGCCTTCCCCGATTTGTTTGGCGAAGGCAATCTGGGCGGCATTATGGTTGGGGTTGAACCCTATCTGGGCAGCACCAATGTAACGCTATTTGACCTGGCAGTCGAAAATGATACGTCATTGCATCTGGAAGCGTTTTATAAGTTCCGGATCAACGACAACATTTCTATTACCCCCGGCATTGCCTGGATCACAGCACCCGACCAAAATGCCGACAATCGTGACTTTGTTACAGCAACCGTGAGAACTACCTTTAGTTTCTAAATGCTGCCCTTCTCCCCCAGGGAGTTGGGATCATCTTCAATAAACGTGCTGATTTTTGTGGCGCGGGCGTTGCCCGCGCCACAAAAATCATTACTTTTTTAGGACAACTGGTCTGAGTTCATGCATACCTGAGTTATACCGGGAACTATGTAAAGATAGCGATCGCCATTCATCTGAACACAAAAAATCCAGACCCTGGTCTGTGCCAGACACTCCGCATTAATAGCAGCAGCTTCCGGAATATTGTCTTTTAGAATGTCGAGATACTTAAGACCCTTTTCATCTTCGTTGAAACTAGAACAATGGCTATCTTACCTACCAGTACAGCGCCATTCCCGACTGGAAATGTATACATCAATGGCATCCTCTGGGGCGGACAGCAGTGGACTGTCGGAGCCAATCGTGTCATTGACTATTCATTTTGGAACTATACCTATCAATGGAATACTTACGAAAGGGTGGCGGTCAAATCCGCCTTCGAAACCTGGTCAAATGTAGCCAATATTTCTTTTGTCAGAGCTATCGATAATTCCAACGCGACCCTGACGCTCAATCTAGATACCGTCGCACAACTGGATGCCTTGGGGTATGCCAATCCGCCTGGAGAGAGCGGTGCAGGCACTATTTATTATGCCTGGGATTGGGATGCCTGGAGTCAAAAGGGGCTGAGACCTGGTGGTGGTGGGTTTGCCACCCTGATTCATGAACTTGGTCACGCATTGGGGTTAGCCCACCCCCACGACAATGGCGGCGGGTCCTCAATTTATCCGGGAGTGACGCCGGGTGATGATGCCGATTTAGGTGACTACAGCCTCAACCAGGGTATTTGGACTACCATGTCTTACAACGATGGTTGGCGCGAATTTGACGACTTGGTTGCCGATGATGCCCTGTTTGGGCTACAGGCGACCCCCATGGCGTTTGATATTGCTGCCATTCAATACCTGTATGGTGCCAATACCACGTTTCATCAAGACAACACGACCTATACCTTACCCACTCGCAACCAGGTTGGCACAAACTATAGCTGCATTTGGGATACAGGTGGCACGGATACGATCTCTGCCTCTGATAGCACGGCAAAGGCATTTATCGACTTGCGGGAAGCACCCCTGGTCGGAGCCAATGCCGGTGGGTTTGTTTCCTATGTGGCAGCTATCTATGGGGGTTTTACCATTGCTAACGATGTCACGATCGAAAATGCGGTGGGTGGCAGCGGCAATGACACGATTATGGGGAATAATTTTGCCAATGTGCTGACGGGCAATGGGGGTAACGATCGCCTTACGGGTAATGGGTCAAATGATCGATTGAAAGGGAATACGGGCAACGATCGCCTTTGGGGAGGAACGGGAAATGATCAGCTCATCGGAGCGGCTGGCAATGATTCGTTATCGGGAGGCGAGGGCAACGATCGCCTGCTGGGGGCACAAGGTAATGATTCTCTTCATGGTGGCTCTGGTGATAATACCTTGCGGGGCGGGATTGGGCGCGATCGCTTTTTCCTGACGCTTGGCGATAGTGTGGATACAATTGTTGATTTTCAAGATCAGAGCGATCGCTTGATTTTAGGCGCAGGTCTGACGTTTGCTAGTTTAGACATTACGACTCAGGGCAAGAATACGTTGATTCAGTCCAACAATGACCTGTTGGCGATCGTCAAAGGGGTGAATGCGAACCTGATCACCCAGGCTGATTTTGTTTAATGTTTATACTCATGCCAACCCGATTGATTGTATAGCGATCCTAAATCAGTTGTGAAAGCGCCCGCCCTTCGGGCGGGCACTTTCACAACCGATCATTTTCACGAATCAAATAGGATTGCTATATTTCAAAGGTGTTAGTGATTTTTTAGTAATGTTTTTGCAGCGCTCACGCAGTGAGCGCTGCAAAAACGTTACTATGCCTGAGTCATCCTAGCCGCCGCCGACAATGGTGACAATTTCCAGGCGATCGCCTGGTTTCACCTCAGTTTCCTGCCAAAACTGGCGATGTAAAATCTCGCCGTTATACTCTACTGCCACCAATTTAGGATTCATGCCCAGTTGTTCTAACAAGTTGGGCAACAGCGTATGGAGTGCGCATTCATGAGTCTCGCCATTCACCTGTAATGCAATCAAATCGGAAGAAGTCATACGTGATGGGTGAGGAAAAGATGAAGGATAACGGGATAAAAATATACTTCTGTTGGAGAGAGCGACGGTGAAGCCGTCGCTCTCTCCAACAATGGGGGGTATTCAGTCCATCATTCTATTTACTGACTGGCTTTCAGAGTTTGAACCCGAGCAAGTTGAGAGATAAAGTATTGGGTGATCAGGGTGGGTTGTTCGGCATCCATAATAGAGCGAACAACGGCAACTCGTTCGGCACCCGCCGATAATACTTCATTGAGATTGTCTACGTTGACACTGCCGATCGCAAACCAGGGGATCGATGAATGGGCGGCGGCATGACGGATATAGTCTAACCCAGCCGCAGCTTTACCGGGTTTGGTCGGGGTTTCGTAAACGGGACCGACGCCAATATAGTCTGCACCTTCGCGAATCGCTCGATCCATTTCATCGGGGTTGGTCGTAGAGCGTCCAATGATCCGCTTGGGTCCTAAAATTTGGCGGGCAAGGGCAATGGGGATGTCTTGCTGCCCCAAATGAACCCCATCGGCATCGACTGCCAATGCCAGATCTACCCGGTCGTTCATGATAAACAGGGCATTGTAATGGTGGCAGAGCTGCCGCAGTTTTTCGCCGATGTGGATGCGGGTGAGGTCATCAGCCGTTTTATCACGATATTGCACCAGACTCAGGCCGCCCTGGAGGGCTGCCTCAACGGCACTGAAAATGCGATCGCCAGGAGAGGTCACCAGATACAGGTGCGATCGCCACAATTGTTGCTGCCGATGATGCCCAATCAAGCTGCTCTCTAAGGTATAGACGCGATAGCGCATTTGTTTACAGGCGGCTGCCATATCGGGAAGAGAAATTTTGCCGTATTCCTCCAGCACCCGTAAGGCTTCTTCAACCCGGCAAAAATTGGCTTGCAACACTTGCGTAATGCTAGCCCGATATTGTTCTTGGGGATGGGTCAGGTCAGTGCCCGGATCATTCGGCGTATCGCGTGCAGCCCGGATTTCAGACGTATGCCATTTTGCCAGGTCTTGTCGCAAATGCTTGCATTCGTCTGTATATTCGACGCTATTTAGCCCAAATCGACACCATTCCTCAATAATGCGCAAGCCTTCCCGCGCCCGGTCGAGATTGGCGTCTAAAATCCTAAAAATTGCAAACTCAGAAAGTCTCATCTGGTTTACTACGAATTGGACGGTTCAAATACCCTTAGATCCTATCACTGTCTCCCCAGATTCAAATTTGTCTAGCCAATTAGCAGCGTTCCAAACGATGATGAGATGCCCTCATGCACATGCCATAGCAGCCAAAGCAAGGCTGATTAGGACGGGGTGCAGGGGTTTCACCCCCGCACCCCGTCCTAAATTAACCATTTAATTGCTATAAATCCTGTTTGGATTTGATGGCTTCGACACAACATCTGCCCAAATCGCTAATTTAATTTTTTAAAGATGTTGCTAGTTGTAAAAAATCATGCACAATTTAGACCATTGCCGCCAAATGTATTAGAAATATGGGAATTGAATTTTATTTAACAATCTCTGTCTGGTCTATTACAATTTAGGCTACTCAATTCCAAGAACAAACCTCATCTACACTCAATCGTTTTGAATGTCACGCGCAAACCCTTGGGGAAAAAGAGTCTCAAACTTTTTTAGATGCGCAGTCAGATCAAAAATTGAGGTACGTCGATAAATTCAGGGTTGATTTTTGTTTGCACTTGGCGGTAAAAGAGAGCTTGTCTTCGCAATCGTGTGAATGCAAGTTTGATGATCTTTAAACATCCAGCTATTGGCTCTCTGAATCGATAGATGGGGATAAGCACAGTCGTGGTGATGGTCTAGATTCTGGTGTTGCTTTTACGGAAAAGCTCGCTCCGCGAGCTTTTCCGTAAAAGCAACACCAGACCTGAAACACTACCTACATTCGTTAAACGCAAGGAAATTGAGCATGGTTGGAGTGAGGAGGATGTCTGTGAGTTCAAAGTCTCCTTATGGGACATGTGCCAGAGCTGGGTTACGACCTGCTGATGTAGCAAGCCAGCTCAACCCAGGCTCGAAGCCGTTGGGTCTGGCGTTCACCCTGATTTTAGGATTGGGACTGGGACCACTGATTGCCCAAAATGCGGCGATCGCCCAGGAGGTAGCTCCTCAAGTCATGGCTCAAGTCCCCAATTCTCCAGCCGTTGTCACTAACCTACTCTTTGTTGACCCCAATCTGGGCAATGATAGCAGCGATGGCAGCCAGCGATCGCCCTTGCGCACCATCACCCATGCCCTACAGCTGGCTCAGCCCAATACCGTCATCTTGCTGGCTCCTGGCACCTACAGTGCTGAGAGTGGGGAAACCTTTCCTTTGGCGCTCAATCCGGGTGTGATTTTGCAAGGCAATCCGGGTGCTAGAGGTCGGGGCATTGTTATCCAGGGCGGTGGTGATTTCTTAAGCCCAACGGCAGCCCGACAAAATATTACGATGTTGGGCAATGATCAGGCTGTGATCAACGGCGTCACCATCATCAATTCCAATCCACGGGGCTATGGTTTGTGGATCGAATCCAGCAGTCCGATCGTCACCAGCAATACCTTTACCAATAGCACCCACGACGGCATTTCAGTTAACGGCAACGGTGCGCCCGTCATTCAAGACAACTGGTTTACCACCAATGGTGCCAATGGCATTACGGTGTTTGGTTCATCTCAGCCGCAAATTCGAGGCAATATTTTTGAAAATACAGGGTTTGGCATTAACGTCGCACAAAATGCTGCCCCACTGATTGTTGCCAATCGCATTGTCGGCAACCGTAACGGCGTAGTCGTACAGGGCAATGCTCGTCCTGTGTTGCGAGAGAATCTGTTAGAAAATAATCGCGAAGCAGGGTTAGCGGCGATCGCCCAGGCACTGCCTGATTTAGGGACAGCCGCAGCACCGGGTAATAATCAGTTTCGCAATAACGGACAGTTGGATATTAATGCAACGGCTAGCCGTCAGACCATTAGTGCCTTTGGTAATGGCTTGAGTCGCGATCGCGTTACCGGCACTGTTGATTTATCCGGCAGTAGTCTACCGCAGTCCGCATCACCGACCTCACTGGTAACTGCCGCGCCAACTAACAATTCTACAAATACACCCTTCAATTCGACCCTGCGAGCATCAGGGGCAATTACCCCCCAGGCTCAACCCGTTAGCCTGATCCCTGCACCCGTTCAGCCCAGAGTAACGACGGCGGCACCATCCGCGAGTGCATCTTCCAGCGCACCCCATGTGCAGTCTGCGCCCTCCTCGTCGTTAGGGCAAAATCCAGTCCCCATTGCTGTCAATCTGGTGCAGCCGTCTACCACAGGCAATCAAACTCGTGCCTACAGTAGCCAAAGCGAGCCGTCAAGCGCCTCTTTTCCTCGACCGACCAGCATCCAGAATCAAGATCCACTACAGTCTACCCCCAGAATCAATCTTGCCAGTCGTTCTACTTCTAATCCTGCTACTCCCACGCAACTGGTACCCACCGCGATTCCGATTGTCGTGACTCCTCCTCCAGCCGCCGCCAGAGTGACACCCCAGGCAACCCCAACCAACGCCATTGAGATTCCGGTGCCATTACCGGCTTCATCTCGATCCGAACCCGTATCTACCGTGGCAGTCAGAAATACGCCGCGATCGCCGGGTGCAGATAGTCCCTCCACCCGAAGCAATGGCGCAACGGCAACGACCGCCGCAACCGCGATCGAAATTCCGGTGCCGTTACCGGCATCTAACACTACTGCCTATGCCGCTCCTGCGAATCAATTGACCAGTCCCCAAGTCGCCTCGCCAATCAATCGCGCTAATTTGTTGCCCGTCCCCGACCCCAACGTTCCCATTGGCAACACAGGCAGCCTGCCAACTATTTCGGTCGGTCAAACCCCCTGGAATAGAAGCCAGGGAGGTAACCCACCACCAGCCGCCACGAATTTAGCATCTGCCCTGGGCTTACGCTATCGGGTTGTGGTCGATGCGCCCAATCAACGCATGCAAGAGCAAGTGCGATCGCTCGTACCAGGCGCGTTCCGCACCTCAATCAACGGTCGGACAATGATGCAAGCTGGGGCTTACAGCAGCCGCGAAAATGCCGATGAAACCGTTCAGATTTTGAACAGTAACGGCTTTCAAGCGGCTGTGCAGCCCATTGAATAGGCGAATAGCTAACAGCTGACGATGGTTGGAAACGCCTTCATTTCCCGGAGTTTTATGATGCTGTGTTTTACCGGAGCAGGGTTGTTGCTCTTGACACAGCAGTGGTCAATCTCATTGCCTGATAAAACAACGTCAGCCGTTGCTTCACTACCGCTCTTAACCCTGTCTCTACCTTCGCTGAGTGGCGCGACTGAACCAGATGATGACTCAGATGCTCAAGCCGGTTTACCCATCCAGAATGTGGTTAAAAATCCACGACTGGTAGTAGACCTGAGCGATCGCCGCGTCTATTTATACGATGGCAGAACCCTCAGCGCCAGTTATGCGATCGCCGTGGCTCAGCCGGGATGGGAAACACCCGTTGGCACATTTCAGGTGGTACAAATGCAACTGAACCCGATCTGGCGGCATCCTATTACCAAAGAAATTGTGCCCTCCGGCGAAAGAAATCCTCTAGGAAGTCGCTGGATTGGCTTTTGGGTAGATGGTGAACACCAGATTGGGTTTCATGGCACCAATCAACCCAGTCTGATTGGTGAAGCCGTTTCCCACGGTTGTATCCGTATGCACAACCAGGATATCGAACAGCTATATGCTCAAGTGCGGATTCATACCCCTGTAATAGTGCGCCCGTAAGGATGGTGAATTGAATAAACCGATCACCCTCAAAACAAATTACGTTGCTTGACCGGAGACATCGGCACTTGGGCTAATGGTTTGTAGATCGAGGTAGAGGCCAGGGGACGTGAGGCTTGTTGCGCACCAATTCCCATCGTTAGATACAGCGCAACAGTGATAGTGGCAGCTTGCATGAGTTTTTTCATCATTTTGTCCCCTCTCCTGCCTGGAATTCTACTAATCTCAGCCTATCTGTAGATTCATTGAATCACTTCACCCAAACGCATCCTCCAGTTGGGTGAACCCCATCATATAAGCGTTCTGCTCTCTAAGGCGATCGCGTTGCAGCGGTAGCCGTTGATCCGGAATACAACCAGTTGGGGGTGTATTGGAGTTGGGGCAATCGCCAGAAAGAAGGTCGCAAGTCTTTCTCTCAGGAAGTCTCAGATGAAGCCAGCGATGACAACAAGGCAAAACGCCTGTGGGAATTGAGCGCTAAGCTAGTTGGGCTTGCCTAAGATTGCCAAACACAAAGATTCCCGGCATGTTTAAAATACCGGGAATCAGATCACTGAGTCTTTAGCTAAGGATCCTCCTTTTAGGGAGAGTGCGGCGGAGCCGCACTCTCCCTAAAAGATTTGGGGGTTAATTTTGTCAGACTCCTAAAGCAATGAAATGGGCGATCGCTTGAGCGACACCATTGATTGTTCTAGTGTTGCAAACACCAAATTTTGCAACATGGGGGGTTGGGGACTTCGCCCCCAAGAAGGGGTTCCACCCCTTCACCCCTTACAAAACTTTCGTTTTGCTGTACTAGCTTAGGCAACAACAATGTTGGTTGTTTTGACTGTGCTTGCTGTAATATTTTGCAAGACTGCCAACGTTGTGAAGCTAGCACTGGTTCCCAAACCATCGGTATCGACTTGCACTTCTGTGTTTGCGCCGACCTGAGTGAATTGGATGAACTGAGAGAATTTAGCGGCAGTGGTCAGCGACACACTTCCTAAGATATCGCTCAGATCAATCAGGTCTTGATTGACATTGAAGCCAATGATGGTATCTGTTGCATCGGACAGGCTATTGAAGACATATAAGTCTTTCCCGCCACCACCGATGAGCGTGTCATTGCCAGCGCCACCGATGAGAATGTCACCTGCACCGCCACCACTCAGGCGATCGCCACCAGCCCCACCACGCAACTCATCTCTACCGCCACCCCCGAGTATCCGGTCACTGCCAGCATTACCCAACATCCGATCATTGCCACCCTGACCGAGCATGCGGTCATTGCCAGCATCGCCAAACATCCGATCTTTGCCACCCAGACCTCTCATCAGGTCAGCATTGCCTTTACCGCGAATGATGTCATTTTTTCCGGTTCCAACCAGTGTGTCTTTCGCTGGAGTACCGATGATGGTGTCTCCCTTCTTGCCACCTGTAAATTTGATGGCTGCGGGTGCTACGCCCGTGGTGATGGCAACTGCATCACTGATACTGCTCTCGACTGCCCCTGTAGTGCCCTTCACATACAAGCCATTGGTGAGGGTGAGAGCGATCGCTTCCGTCCCTTCCGTTGATGTATCGAGGGTCGGAGTCAGGGTAACAGTAGCCGTACTAGCTCCAGCTGCAAATGTAACCGTGCCTGTGGTGCCACTAAAGCTGGCTGCACCACTTTGGGTATAGTCTGTTCCAAAGGTCGCCGCTCCACTCACCCCAAAGTTGACCGTTAGCGCACTCGTCGTAGAACCTGTGCGAGTGAAAGTGTAAACAAGAGCGACACCATCTTCTGTGGTGCTGGTCGGCGCAACCGCCAGAGTAATGACGTTGGGATCTACTCCACTCGTATTATTAGTATTCGTCCCATTGATAGCACCTTCTGGAGCTTCAATGAGGCTGTTACTGGCATCAATAGTTCCATTCACTCGAACCAGATCGTTATTACCTCCACCATCTGTATTATTGGCAATCACAGATTGTTGGAGAATAACAGAAGCAACTGAACTGCCGTTGAAGTAAATACCACCCCCAACATCCGTTGCGGTGTTGCCTGAAATTTCTGAATTCTCGAATGTAATCGAATCATCGGCACCAAAAATATAAACCCCACCACCATCATCTCCTGCGGTATTGCCGGAGATTGTACTGCTGAGGATTTCAATCAGAGCATCAGTGTCATCTATATAAATACCTCCACCATCACCACTGGCATCGTTTCCGGTAATGATGGAGTTTTCAATCACAGATGGGTCGAGGAAAGTTCCTTCTGTGTCATTAACAAAAATCCCCCCTCCGTTGCCACTGGTGGCTGTGTTACCGGAAATTTCGCTGTCCTGGATTTTAAAATCGCCATCATCAAAGTAAATACCACCGCCAGCCGCCGCACTGTTACCCGAAATGATACTGTTTTGAATGGTAAGAAGACCATCATAAGAACTAGTGTAGATACCACCACCATTCCCACTAGCCGTATTACCTGTAATCACGGCATCAGTAATGGTTAACGTTTCACCATCATCAAAGATGGCACCTCCATCTGTAGCATTCCCTCCCGTAAGGGTCATTCCAGAAAGAGTAACGTCGATAAACGTAGTGCCATTACCATCGTCAACATTGAAGATACGAGAGCTGTTGTTGCCACTCACGGTGAGGTTAGAAGACCCTAGGCCTGTAACGGTGAGGGAATCGGTGATGGCTAGCTCACCTGTGGTAAGGGTAATCGTCCCTGCCAAGCTGGAATTAAATTGAATTGTATCTGCCCCTGCCAAAGCATTTGCATCGAGAATAGCTTGGCGAAGACTCCCAGCTCCGCTATCGTCCAAATTAGTAACAGTAAATGTCGCCATATTCGTGGATTACTCCTTAGAGATAACGAGTTGACCTAAGTCACTCTTCAAATCGAACAGTCTTCTATCCGTGTAAGTACGACTAAATAGACCTGTTTCTTCATAAAGTTTTATAAAGTCTTGGATTTATTTTGAGCCTAATTTAAACTTTGTTAGCTCTAAATAAGCTATAAAAGCTTTTCTAGAAGCATTTCTGGAAATTCAGTCTAAAAAAATACAAAATATGCCGCATATTAATATTCGCTGAAAATTTAGTATTCGATTACTCAAACTCTCGATACCTTTAGCCTGAAACTTAATGTTGCGGATGTGTAGCGATCGCTGTACTAAAACGCGCCATTTCACAGATGCCGGAGAAACCGTCAATTTTCTTAAGTATTCCTGAAGCTGCTCAGATCTGCTGCTAGCCTGGAGGGTATGCGCTACATGTTCAGGGTCAAGAATGTGATGGATGAAAAGCGGCACAGCGTGCCGCTTTTCATCCATCACATTCTGTCCTAACTAATTGCATCAAGCATATATGAAGTGGGTTTTGTGGTAGGCATCGTCAGTTTATGAAACTAGAAAGCGAATTTTGTAAATTGCCCTTGCAGTTTGATGCCGAACGGTTAGCGGCAGAAGTGGCGCAGTTTTCTGAAGCAGATTGGCGCGCTCATCCTGAAGGACATCGGGGTAATTCGGCGTTGCCCCTGATTGCGGTTGCTGGAAATCCTGCCAATGACAGCGTTAAAGGTGCCATGCACCCAACCCCTCATCTCGATCGCTGTCCCTATTTGCGTCAGGTGTTGGCAGCATTAGAAACTGTCTTGGGGCGCACCCGGTTAATGCGAATTGATGCGGGCGGTGAAGCAACCCCTCATGTAGACACCAACTATTACTGGATGCAACGGGTCAGGGTCCATATCCCTATCGTGACGTTTCCGGAAGTTCGATTTCTGTGCGGCGATCGCTCAATTCATATGGCGGCGGGGGAAACCTGGATCTTTGATACCTGGAGACGGCATAACGTCCTCAATCCAACTGCCAATGCTCGAATTCATTTGGTGGCAGATACGGTAGGGTCATCTGCATTTTGGGATGTTGTGGCACAGGGTGAAAACCCATTTCCAGCAACGGCGATCGCTTCAGCACCCAGGACTCCTCGATTCATTTCGTATGAATCAGGGAAAGTAGCCCCCTTGATTTTAGAATCTGTTAACTTTCCAGTCGTGATGACGCCCTGGGAGCAACTATGTTTGCTGTCTAATTTCTTTGTTGACTTGAAGCAATCTCCGCAAGCTCCAATAGAGTGGGCAGCCCAACTAGAAGCTGAGATGGAACGCTTTCATCGTCATTGGAAAGCATTATGGGCTCAGCATGGCGATCGCCCGGAAGGATGGGATACTTACCGTCAAGCCCTCGACCAGATGAATGGGATTTTGGCAAGTTTTGAACGCCGCATGGTATTACCTAACGGATCTGAAGCAGTTGAAATTTTACGGCAAGCTGTGATTCGCTCGGCACTCAATCCTGATATGGCGCAATCCCCACAGGATATACCCAGTCAAACTATACCCATACCGTCCACACCTCCTATCCCAGCAACACCACCCAAACCCAAACTCGATCGCCCCGTCTTTATTGTCTCGGCTCCTCGATCGGGCAGTACATTGTTATTTGAATTATTATCGCGATCGCCCAGTGTCTATACCATTGGCGACGAAAGCCATCACCTGTTTGAAAGTATTCCATCGCTTAATCCCGCTCAACGTGGGTTTGATTCTAATCGTTTAACTGCCGATGATGTGACGCCAGCGATCGCTCACCAATTGCAGGCTAATTTTCTGGCAAAACTCCGCGATCGGGGTGGCAATCCGCCCGGTGCCGGAACCACTGCCCTCCGATTGTTAGAAAAAACGCCGAAAAATGCATTGCGAGTGCCGTTCCTCAATACGATTTTTCCGGATGCGTTGTTTATCTATCTCTATCGAGAACCTCACGAAACCATCAGTAGTATTCTGGAGGGTTGGAAATCTGGACGATTCATCACCTATCCCCAACTCCCGGACTGGCACCATCAACCCTGGTCGTTTTTGTTGATTCCAGGCTGGCGATCGCTGGCAGATCAATCTCTGGCAAAATTAGCGGCAAGCCAGTGGCAATCTGCCAATCAACATTTACTCACGGATCTAGCAGATTTACCGGCTGAGCGTTGCTGCACCGTTCGCTATGCTGATCTGATTGCCGATCCACAGGCGCAGGCAAAACGGCTGTGTGAGTTTGCTGGAATCGTCTGGGATCAAGACTTGCCTGATGATTTACCGCTTTCAAAATATACCCTGACTCCCCCCGACCCTCATAAGTGGAAACGCAATGAAGTAGAGTTGGCTGAAGTATTACCGACAGTAGAGGCGATCGCTCAGCAAGCAAACCGCTGGATTACCCTTCAACCTCAATCCAATCATCCATCTACCAATCCATCCAATAACACACCCGAGAACATATCACATCCTACCGTTGCATCCCAGCGGATTGAACTGATTCATCCTGTCACCCCCAGCCCTGAGACTATGCCCGAATCTACTGCTGCTACCCCCTCTAACATAGAACCTCAACCCGCAACAGAAGCGTCTTTACGCAGTGTTTATACCACTAATTTACCTGGGCTTTTAGATCAGCTTGGTATTTCGTTGATGGTATCGACTTACCAAACGGGCAAACTGATTGCAATCCGTGCCGACCAGGGGAGTTTGAATACCCATTTCCGTACCTTCAGAAAGCCAATGGGCATTGCTGCCAGTCCATCGCGTCTGGCATTAGGAACACAATCAGAAGTTTGGGAATTTCGCAATGTACCCGATGTGGGACGCAAGCTAGAACCTGTGGGCAAGCATGATGCCTGTTACTTGCCGCGCCACCTTCATACCACCGGAGATATCGACATTCACGAAATGGCATGGGCTGAGAATGGTGAACTGTGGATTGTTAACACGCGCTTTTCGGCATTATGTACCCTTCATCCTGACTACAGCTTTGTGCCACGTTGGCGTCCGACATTTGTAACGGCTTTAGCCCCCGAAGATCGGTGTCACCTGAATGGGTTGGGGATGATGAATGGTCAACCTAAATATGTCACGGCTCTGGGTGCAACCAATGTCAGCCGAGGTTGGCGAGACAATAAAGCAAAGGGCGGCGTTTTAATGGATGTGGAAACGCAAGAAATAGTGTTGCAAGGGTTATCCATGCCCCATTCGCCTCGCTGGTATGGCGGACGCTTGTGGGTACTAGAATCGGGTAATGGCAGCTTGGCGACGGTCGATTTACAAAGTGGTACGTTGCAAACGGTAGTAAAACTTCCGGGTTTCACACGCGGTATTGACTTCTGTGGGCAATTTGCCTTTATTGGGTTGTCTCAAGTCCGAGAAACGGCTGTTTTTAGCGGCATTCCCATCACCGAAACGTTGCAAGAACGGACATGTGGAGTTTGGGTGGTTGATTTGCAAACTGGGCAGACGGTTGCATTTCTCAAATTTGAAGATGCGGTACAGGAAATTTTTGCGGTGCAAGTGTTACACGGCATCCGGTTTCCCGATCTGATCAATGACAATGACACCGTGATCGGTCATTCGTATGTGCTGCCCGATGACGCATTGGCAGATGTCCCTAAGGAACGCGGATTTATGAAGGTGTAATTCTCTGCATGGAGACTGTGCATTTCTGGCTACAGAGCGCCTGGAGAGCCGCGCGGAGTGCAGCTCTCTCACCAATCGTACTCTATCACTAACACCCTACTAGGACAGCAATTGCTCGACTTCATCAGCAAAACTCGCGACCCGAACAAACTGAAATGGTCCTGCAAGCGACCCCCAGAGATGTTCATCCGTCTCGGGGTCTCGTCCCCGGTCGTGGCTAATAAACGCTTGATCATCAATCTCAAATTCACTATCGAGATAGGTCGTCATCCCTTTGCGGACAACGATGCAGGCTTTTCCGGGTTCCACACTGCCTTTAAAGCTATGCCCCGTCCAACGAACCAACACGTTACAGCCCTCTAACTTTTCCAGTCGATCGGCAGTTAGCGTTTTGAGTTTGTCTAAATTTCGCGCCATGCCAAAAAAGGATTCCTCATCTTTGACCGTATAGTTTTCAATCACAATCAGGTCGTCACGAGGGATCAACTTGAGCACCCGCAGGCGATAGGGCGTACTCAACATAAAATCGTAGGCTTGCTCGACCACCATGCTGACGCCATCCAGCAACGCCAACGGCAGAGGGCGCATACACACCCGAATATGAGCATACAGAGGCGGATTGTCAAAGGCTTGCTGCTGATTACTAAAGTCTGCCGCCATCCATCGCGCCAGGGTTTTGATATCGGTAGAGTGAGTCATGGGTGATTGAGTAAAACCAGTGGAGTCATCCCCCCTATTTTACGAGAGTAGGGGAACGAGGAATGCGTTCTAAGCTCAACAGGGTGACACCCAAAGTGGCAATGATCACGCCGCCCAATTGTAACCGGCTGATTAGCTCTGCGATCGCCAGCCATGCCAATAATACGGTGATCGCTGGATTGCTGGCGGCGACCATGGCAGCGGCAGTTGCGCCAATCGAGCGAATGCCAATGTTATTGAGCAAGTGGGCTGCAAAGGTGACGAATCCCGAGACCAACCCTCCGATCCACAACGGTGTCCAGGCGATTTCCTCGGTGGGAATGCGCCAGAACAGCAAGCAGATGCCCGATAGCCCTAAGGTGATGGCAAAACTCAACCAGGTAAAGGGGACAGGATGGACTTTGGCAAAGCATTTTTGGGCAATAACGGCATAAAGTGCGTAGGTGATGCCGGAGGCAATGCCGGTGAGAATGCCAATCAAACTATTCCCACCCGGCATCGGGCTAATATGGGGCATCGTCAGCGCACTGCCGCCTAAGATAATACCCATCACCATCCAGCGAAACAAAGAGGGGCGATCGCCAGACAGTTGCCAGGAGAATAACGCTGTAAACGCCGGATAAGTAAAGAACAACGTCATCGCAATGCCGGTGGGAATCATGCCAATGGCAATATAGAGCAACGCTAAGTAGAGAAACATTAACACCCCACATGCCAACGATTGGAATAGGAGATGGCGTTGTTTCGGGTCTACTAATTGGCGTAACTCGTGCCAGGTCGGCGGATATAATTTAGCTGCCAGGATTGCCATCAGCGGTACAACGGATAGCATTCGCATGAACATCAGTAAAAACGAATGTTGTAGCGTTGGTGTGACGTATCCACCCAGAACAACAAACCCTAACAGCCGTTGTTCGTTAAACAAAATTCTGACGACAACATTTTGAAACGCGAAACAAATCGAAGAGAGCAGAACCCAAAAAAAACCAACCACAATGTTGCAATGTTGAGGAGCAGAGCCTATTTATTGTACTTGGGGGTGGCGTTGCTGGCTTTTTCTTGCTGTTGCAATTGGTGCATATGATGGAATAGTTTCCAGCAATATTCTTCGGGCAATCCACAGGTGACCGCTCCCCGCAGCACCACATCTAAGTACCAATCATTGGGTGCGTGTTCCTGGTTGAGTTTTTCGATGACCGTGTAGGTTCGCACATGGGTATACGCTCGGTTTTGGTGATAGACGGTAATAGTTTCTCGGCAATACCCTTCTTCTCTGGCGTCTAGCGGATCGCTTAACCGTTGCGGTAAGTGATATAAGACACCCTGGACTGAAGCGGTGGGGTCTGGAGTGACGTCTAAAACGCCACAGTTGCGAAAATGCGATCGCCGAAAAAAGCCTAGCCGATAATTTTTTAGCACCGCTGGACCAATCACATAGGGATGAGTACATTCTCCTAGCGATCGCTTTAAATCAACAGGACACATGCAAGAACCATAGGCGAAATAATAAAACTTGGGTTCGTCATATATCAACGGCTGCGGCTCAAAGGTATGTAACATGGGCACAAAAACGATAGAACAACAAACTATGATTTCTTACATTATTTCTCTAAACCCGGTTGTATAGCGCTACGCGTTCAGAACCAGGATCGTCATGGATGGAACAGCAGCGCGGAGCGCTGCTGTTCCATCCATGACCTGTCTTAATATCAGGACATCAGGCTACATCGGACTTTGCAGCTGGATAGATTTGGGTGTTGTGTGAGAACTGCGCGGAGCGCAGTTCTCATACCGATTTAATGTGAAGCGGCGTCTTATTCAACCCCCGGCTGTCGCCGTCCCCCTTGCCAAGGGGGACTACAGGGGGTTCTAGTTTGGCGCAACTTCATAAAACGATTGGTATCGCACAACACCGTGTACTTGACGCCATTGAGAATGGTTATAGGGGATCTGATTTCATTGTCAGTAGACCCAATTAAACGTTTGACAACGGGGTGCAGGGGTTCCACCCCTGCGTGGAGGCTGCGCATCCACCCCCCAGATTGCAAAATTTAGGGTTCGCAACATTCGTCATTAAAGCCATAATTTGAGGGCTATGATGTGATGCGCGCCACATTAGAAACGAAAATTAGTGGGTTGTTGTAACGGGTTGAGGGGGAAGTTGCGGTCGTGTCAATTGCCAATGTCGTCGTGATTGGGGGTGGAGCAGCCGGATTTTTTGCAGCGATCGCCTGTGCCGAAACCTATCCCCATCGTCGGGTGACGCTACTGGAAGCCAGTCGCCAACCCTTACATAAGGTACAAATTTCTGGCGGCGGACGTTGCAATGTGACCCATGCCTGCTTTGATCCGGCGTTGCTGGTGCAACATTATCCCCGAGGTGGCAAAGCTCTGCGGGGTGCATTCAGCCGTTTTCAGCCCAAGGATACCGTAACCTGGTTTCAGCAGCGGGGTGTTGCCCTGAAAACAGAAGCCGATGGGCGCATGTTTCCGGTAACGGATGACTCTGAAACGATTGTCGAATGTTTAATGCTAGCCGCCCGCCGAGCGGGTGTTGATATTCGCACGGGGTGTCCGGTGACGGGAGTCAAGCGTCTGGACGATCGGTTTGAACTGGATGTGAAAGAGGGGAAACCCCTGTGGTGCGATCGCCTCCTTTTAGCCACGGGCAGCAATCCTCAGGGCTATCGGCTGGCAAAGGTGTTGGGGCACACGCTCGAACCGCCAGTACCGTCCCTATTTACCTTTAATATTGCCGATCCAGATCTATGGGAATTGGCAGGCGTGTCTGTGGAAACGGTTCGGGTCAGTCTGATGATTCCCGACCAAAAACCGTTAGAGCAAACGGGGGCATTGTTGATCACCCATTGGGGGCTGAGTGGCCCTGCGGTACTGAAACTTTCTGCCTGGGGTGCCAGACATTTACACGATTGCCGCTATCGCGCCAAACTCCAGATCCACTGGTTGCCCCAGCACAAACCCGATGCCGTGCGACAGCAATTACTCACCCTCAAAACTGATTGGGCAAAACGGGCGATCGCCTCCCAGTCACCTTTCTCTTTACCGCGTCGCCTCTGGCACTATGTGCTATCTCGCTGTGCCGTCAATCCCGATGTGCGCTGGGCAGAACTCTCTAAACCTGCGCTCAATCAACTGGTACAAGAACTCACCCAGGCTGAATTTGCCATCCAGGGCAAAGGAGTATTTAAAGACGAATTTGTTACCTGTGGCGGGGTGAATTTAAAAGAAGTGGACTTTAAAACCATGCAAAGCCGTTGTTGCCCCGGTCTCTATTTGGCTGGAGAAATTTTAGATATCGATGGCATCACGGGTGGGTTTAACTTCCAAAGTGCCTGGACAACCGGCTGGTTAGCAGGGCAGGCGATCGGTTCGGATGATTAATGCGATCGCCCAACGGTTCCAGAGTCCATAGCGAGTTTCAAGGGCACGAATCGTAAGGTTTTGAGAGAGCCGCGCTCTGCGCGGCTCTCTCAAAACCCATCATCCATCCAGGCGTTTAGCCTGACACCACCTGTTCAGCGCGAATTTCGTTGGCGCAGGGACGACCGTGCTCAAAATCGGCAATATTTGCCATGGTGATATCGGCAATATTCGTCAGCGCATTTTCGGTAAAAAATGCTTGATGCCCGGTGATCAGCACGTTGGGGAAGGTGAGCAAGCGCTGAAAAACATCGTCTTGAATCACGACATTAGATAAGTCTTCAAAAAATAGATCGGCTTCTTGCTCGTAAACATCCAATGCCAGATAGCCTACTTTTTGAGACTTTAGCCCTTCGGTCACCGCCTGTGTGTCTACGAGTGCCCCCCGACTGGTATTGACAAGCATCACCCCAGGTTTCATCTGGGCGATCGCTGGCTCATCAATCAGATGATAGGTATCGGGCGTCAACGGACAGTGCAGGGTAATAATATCGGACGCCGCAAAGAGTTCCGGTAGGCTCACATAGGTTGCCCCGATGTCGGTGTGGGCGGGATTGGGGTAGAGGTCATACAGCAGCAACTTGCAGCCAAACCCATGCAAAATTTGGGCAACAATCATGCCAATCTTGCCCGTTCCGACAATACCAACGGTGCGACTGTGTAAGTCAAAGCCAAGTAACCCTTCTAAGGAAAAATTTCCTTCTCTGACGCGGTTATAAGCCCGGTGAATTCTGCGGTTGAGCGTTAAAATCAAGCCGATGGTATGTTCTGCTACGGCATAGGGTGAGTAGGCAGGCACCCGCACAACCGTTAACCCCCTCTCGCTGGCAGCATGAAGGTCAACATGATTGAACCCGGCAGAACGCAGGGCAATTAACTGCACCCCTTGAGCTGCGATCGCATGAATCGTCTTGGCGCTGAGTTCATCGTTGACAAACACACAGATGGCAGGAAACCCGGCTGCCAGAACAGCCGTATCATGATTGAGCTGCGACTCAAAAAATACCAACTCGTGATTGTGGTTGGCATTTGCCGCCGTTAAAAATTTGCGATCGTAGGATTTGGCACTGAAAACAGCAACTTTCATCGTCGAATCGGAACCGGTGAACAGATCTCTCTATCCAGGTTACAAGGCTGGTCAGAGGATGGCTGCATCTGATACGACATTCGATCAAGCTCTAACCATGCCGATGTGACGTCTTCTACGCAACAGCCTTTGCTATGACGTTTGCGGGTTGTGACGCGCACCTTCAAGGTTGGGATACAGGTACCATTGACAACGCGAAGCCCATATCCGGAAACTTCGCCAGAATGTCCTGTAATTTTATGCATCGCATAGGCTCCAAGGCTCAGCATGGTTTTTTCTCCTTCTATGCAATTGTTTAAACGCAACTATTCATTCAAACCGACAGAGTGATCGGTAAGATTGGCAGTTTAATTTAGCATTCACCCATTAGACGAATAAAAGCTAAATGTTTGAATCGCTTTACCGAACTTTTAATGCAATCGATGGTTCAAGTGAATAACCTGCGATCACACGATGGTGTTGACCTGTCGCCTCGCTGGGTGCCAGTAGACGATTGGTATAAGAAGTAGAGATTTTGCCCATTAACTGGGCGATCGCTGATTTGTGGGGGGCTACAGGGTTTTACTGTATACCAAAATTAGACCTGAGATCACAGACATCCATAATATTCTATTATCAATGCGTCTGTGTATCAAAAATACAAGATGAGGTTTTGAACAATCTTTTTGCAAACCCGTTAAAGATCACAAATCCCCCTTGCCAAATCCCCTTTGTAGGGTGGCGCGGCGGAGCCGCGCCACCCTACAAAGGGGATTTTATGGAGCCTGTCAGCGTGACTCCTTCAACACCCGTCATCCATCCAGGCGCGGAACGCTCCAGTTATTTAATGCTGACCTCAAGGCGATACGACGCATTCCCCCGTGTGCCGCCCACGACCATTTGAAAATCTCCAGAACTGGGTAAGGTCAGGTCGGCTTGGGTGACTTCTTGCTGAATGATTTCTCCGCCGGGTGCCAGGATATCGACCACGGCATTATTTTCCGGTGATGTGATGCGGACTTGCATCTGTTGCCCTGCCTGGGCATTGAGTAGATAAATATCTCGTTCTCCTCGGATTACAGCATTTTCCATCACTGCCGACTGGGCACCTCGGTCAAATTGGGTGCGAACGATATGAACCGGGGTGGGTGGCTCTACTTCTGCGTCACAGGTCGTTTTGTCGAAGCGGGTATTGCGATCTGCGATCGCATCATGGCTGAGCGTCCAGGTTTCCTGAACATTTTGAGTATCCAGTTCAATCTCAGTAATGATATTCAGATCCAGGCGATCGCCCTGTAACTGTCCTTCAAACACCTGGGTATAAGCACTGTAATATCCTGCCTGTTGATCGTGAATGGTGGCTTGCGTATTGCCGTAAACGGTGTTCCCCGGAGTAACAGCAAGTTGCACATAAGCAGTCAGAGTGGCAGTGTCCGCCGCAAAACAATAGGTTCCCGGTTCTAACCCAACCGCTGGGAGAGAGGCAACAGGTGTGCTGGTTGTCAGGTCCTTGGCTTGTTGAGCATTAGGAGTTTGGGAGATGGAACTGGGTGCAGATAGGTCAGGAACAGGGCTAGAAGTCCCCTGACTCTGAGTTTCGCGGGTTGGAGCCTGACAGGCGATCGTCATGAATATGACAGATGCCAAGATGACCCCAAGTCCCCCATACCGGATCACGAAACTCCCCACGTTGCCTCTACTAACAGCCTGCCGGAGACATGGATTTGCTTCTCCTTCGCTCTCCTTCAAATGAGAAAAATTGCTCGGAAATCCTTTTTTGTTGGCGCAGTCTTTTCGCAGGGTAGGAGAATTTAGAGGGATCTCCGACAGGTTCCTGGGAGATTGAAAAGAAGGCTGTGGTAAGACATTATCCTTCCAACCCGTCGGTTTTGATGAACACCTGAGTTTGCGCAAAAATGTTTTCATCGATTAAATCCACCGTTACGGGTTGAACCACAAAACAACCCTAATTTATCTCATATAGCCTGACGCAATCGAGCCAGGACAGTTGATGTGTTGAAAAGCGACGCGCTGCGACGCTTTTCAACACATCAACCTCCTGTTTATCAGTGGCTAAGGAGGTGTGAGAAACGAGACCCCTACCCCTCCTGTGAAGGTTTCCAATTGGGGAGGCTGATGGGCTTGATCACTGAGGTTGCCCTGCCCGCCAAACAACCGTTTTAAGCGAAATCGATGGTAGTTATTCACCAGCTTGGGGAGGGATAACCGATTTTTGCTAGCGGTGCCGTATAGTTTTTCGTGGAGTTGGGGCAATTCGTACCAGGGACATCGCATATCGTGATGATGGGCGTTGTGATACCCAAAGTTAAGATACACCCCATTCAACCCAGCATAACGTTCTGAAACTAAATTGGAGAACGTGTGTTCGTCTTCATAGCTTCGATTTCGGGCTGGGATAGGATGCCCAACCACGACGTAATCATACGTATGGTGAAACGCATCGACAAAGCGCATGAAATTTACAAAGCAGATATAAGCCAGTGCGTAGAGCACAACAGCTTTCCACGAAATCCAGGCTAATCCAACAAAGCAGGCGAGTCGGTACGCGAGTAGGGCAATGGTTTGCAGGCGTCGGGGTGCCTGATCGGGCTGGTGGAAGGGTGCTGCGATCAACCGCCATCGCAAAATAAATTCAAAGATAGGAACGTAAGCCCACTCTAATGCCAGAAACATGTGCCGCACCAAGCTTGGCAACGACTGAAAATACGTTGGAATATCGAAGGGAATAAAATCGGCATGGTAAACGTGGTGGTTTAAGTGATGCTGCACCACATGTTCATACGGGGCATAGCAAGCACCCGTCAGATGGGTCATCAGCTTTCCCCAGAAACTATTGAGGGCACGATTTTTGAAAACGTTGCCATGAATCAGCTCATGGATGAGCACGGCAGCAATCACGAGGGCATGGCTGAGTAGACCCACCCCCAATAGATTGAACTCCCACTGGGGCTGAGTCAAGAGTGCAATGCCAATACCATAACCACCGAGTGCATAGGCGATCGCCAGAGTATTTTGGATACCCGGAAACTCGAAGCTGTTCCAGTTTGCAGCCATGAAACTCACTCACACAAAGAGTACCGACAAAGCTTAAGGGAATGATAAGAGAAAAATGTCTCTCTCACTACAAACGTAGTAAGATAGGCTGCAATTGCGGAATCCCTAAAAAACAACTATTAACTTAATCGTTACTTAAATAGACGCGATGACCCAAGCTATCCCCCCCACTAGCCCCAACACAGGATTAGACGTCGTAGATCAAGAAATCATTGGGTTACTTCGAATTGATGGGCGGATGCCCTTTACCGAAATTGCCAAGCGGTTAAGCATTCCAGAGGCAACAGCCCGGTATCGGGTGCAACGATTATTGCAATCTGGCATGATTCAAATTTTGGCGTGGCCTAACCCGGAAAAGCTTGGTACGCCTCATTTGTTAATTATTTATATGGTAGTTGCCAATGGGCGAGTGGATGCGGTTGCTGAAGAATTAGCCAAGATGGAAGAGATCCGATTTGTGGCGATCGCCGCTGGTCGGTACAACGTTATTGTGGATGTATTTTTCGGAGTTCATGAAGAGTTAATTGCATTTTTCGACAAGCTGCAAAATATTCAGGGAATTATCAGCTACGATTCTCAGCTAACCCTGAAATTGTTGAAAGCAGAATACAAATATACGTTGGCATAACTTTGGCATAACTGTCATAGTTGGGAGCGCGCGGCGGAGCCGCGCGCTCCCAAAAAAGGTGTGGGTTTTAATCTTGTAAGGATCGTTAGGATTGCAGACGAATCAACCTGTAATTCTCTGCGAGCGCACAAATAGAAATTGACTGCTAGGAAAGGGTTAATTTCACGACTTCCAGAAAGCGCTGGATGGTGGGAGAGAGGTCATGGCGTCGCCAAACCAGGGCGATCGCCGCTTCGGGAGTGGCTTCTTGCAAAGGGCGATAGACAACCCCCGTGCGTTGCAGATTTTGCAGCGAAATAGGCACAATGGCAACCCCCATTTCAGCGGCTACTAAGCTAACAATCGTCTGCATTTGAATCGCTTGTTGCACCACTTTGGGGCTAAAGTCTGCTTGCTGACAAAGGCTAATAATTTGGTCATATAATCCCGGTGCCAGGGCGCGGGGAAACAGGATGAAGGGTTCTGTCGATAGCGATCGCAAGCTAACCTGAGGTTGCGTGGCAAGGGGATGATTTTCGGGTAATGCCAACACCAATGCTTCTCGCAGAATGATTTGCAGGTTCAATGTTTCATCTTCAATCGGTGGACGAACAAACCCTATATCAATCCGTCGTTCTCGTAACCATTGCAACTGTTGATCGGTCGTTAACTCTCGCAATACCAAATCGACTGACGAATAATGTTGGCGAAATTGCTGCAAGAGTTTGGGTAACACATTGTAAGCCGCAGAACTAACAAACCCGATCGCCAATTGACCCGTTTCACCGCGACTGGCCTGTTGTCCGGCCTGAATCGCTTGCTCCAGTTGCACAAACAGGTGCCGACAGGCTTCTAAAAAAACCTGCCCTGCGTCTGTGAGTTGCACACTGCGTTTGGTGCGGTAAAACAGTTGAAACCCAAGCTCTTCTTCAAGCTGACGAATTTGTTGACTCAGGGGCGGTTGTGCCATGTGCAATCGTTCTGCGGCATGGCCAAAGTGCAACTCCTCAGCAACCGCAATGAAATAGCGCAAGTGACGGAGTTCGATCATGGCTACCCACCCACCCGGTTTAAGATCCCTCAGATATTAAACCATAGAGAAAAATATATTGGACATTTATAGTTCTCTTTTCTACCGTGGTAGTACCCATGACAGGTTGCCCTCACCCTAAACCCCCTTAAAAAGGGAGACGTTGACTCCAATCTCCTTCTTTTGAAGGAGTTAAACGGTTTACAAAGGATTGGGGGCGCAACTCCCAATTCTCCGTGTCATTAGACCCAGTTGAACTCCATCTCCTGATTTAGCCATGCCACAACATACCTGGAATACGACCCTTTACGAAGAGAATCATGCGTTTGTCTGGCACTATGGCAAAGCATTAGTGACACTGCTCAATCCTCAGCCTGGAGAACGAATTCTAGATCTGGGATGTGGCATGGGTCAACTGACTCAGGAAATTGCGATCGCCCATGCCTCTGTGTTGGGGATGGATGCCGATGCTGCCATGATCAAGCAAGCAAAACGTAACTATCCGCACTTACACTTTGTTGTGGCAGATGCAAAAAATTTTCAGATCGAAGATCCGGTCGATGCCATTTTTTCCAATGCCGCGTTGCACTGGATCAAGCCACCGGAAGACGCCATTCGTTGTATCTATGAAGCCCTAAAACCGGGTGGGCGATTGGTTGCCGAATTGGGCGGTAAGGGAAATATCAAGGCGATCGCCGATGCACTTTATTTGGCACTGCAAACTCTGGGTGTTGATCAGCCCGAAGCCTTGAATCCCTGGTATTTTCCGAGCATTGGGGAGTATACCACCTTGTTAGAGCAAGCAGGATTTGAAGTTAACTTTGCCGCTCTTTTCGATCGTCCAACCCCATTAGAAGAGGGTGATGCAGGCATGGCGAATTGGTTGACGATGTTTGCTGCCCCATTTTTGTCTACGCTACCGATTGAGAAACAGAGCCAAGCGATTCATCTAGTTGAAGAGCATCTGCGCGATCGCTTTTATCAAGATGATCACTGGACTGCCCACTATCGCAGATTACGCATTGTTGCTATCAAGCATTAGTTGCTCTCTGCTGCGTTGAATACTCTGATAAATCATGTCTGTCAGAGTTAAAATCGTAACCTCTATCTTTTTAGAAAATCAATATTGCGATATTAAAAGCTTTGTTTACTTTGCTTAAATTTCAGAACGATAACTGTTTCATATCAGCATTTAGAGAACTATCATACGAAAACCTTGTAAAACATTCAATCAAAAAGATTCGACGAGGCAACATCATGTATATCGAATATCTAACCGCTATCAAAAATGAGCTTCAAAGAACAGGTCAATCTAAAAAGAGTATGCGAGTTAAAACAATCATGCAGCAATTTGGCTACCTTCGTAGAAGCCAGGTGTTTATAGATGAATTTAATATCGCTCTTAGTGCTTTAGGACTTTCTTGCACACCTGCTTTTGATACTTATATACCAATTGATACACGAGTTTATATTTCTATCAAAGGAAACTCTGAAACTTTTATCGGTCAACCTTCACTAACAAGTCGAACTCCAGCACAAGTTCTAGAACCTGTGCAGGTGAAGCATGATTTCTTTTACTATCTATTTGATTTTGGCTCTGATCAAGAATATGAGCGATTTCAAGCTTGTCTTGATTCAAATCAACCTATTGGAATCTTCCTGATTCCATCCCAAGAAGATTTCTTCTCTGAAGTTGTCGTCAAAATTCTAACCTATGAATTAGTTAGAAAATCTCAGTATCGTGGCTTGCATGGCATACCTTTATCTTCAAAAATTTCATTTGATCGGGCTGATGGCCAGATTGAAAACTCAAGTAGCTTCGATTTTCTTAATGCTAGCATTTTTCATTTTGATCAAACTACTATGACGAATGTTTTGCTTGGCTCGACTGGCTTAGAACTATTAGATTCGGAGAAGTTTGACGAAGAACTAAAACGATTATCTTTATATGCAAATAAATACAATTCTGATCAGCTTTTCATCTTGTTTCACTGCCCTTCAGAATATGAAATTCATAGTCATCAAAGAGAAGACTTATTAGGATATTTAGTTAATAGAGCCGCCAGCCAAATCCCCTTTACATTCACTTTAAGATGTAAATATTCTAGATTTAGTGAAATTCAAAATTTAGAAGATATCTATGCTCATTTCCGGCTTTTACTTGAAGTCCCAAATTATCAGCTTGATGAAGATGAGATATCCATGCTTGACTATTTTCTAGAACTTCAAAAAACTCAGATTCAAGCAGAATCCCAACTTTTGTTGAAAATGAAACCTGAACATTTTAGTAGCTTAACTTGGGGATATGAGAGTGATGAGCATATTTTCCTCAAATATTTTGCTATTAGAACTCTTGAAAATATCGGCTTCAATTTATCCGAAATTCGTTGCGAGATTGGAACAACTACAAGCAATTCTTCTGATGGTGTCACAGAAGATCAAAATATTCAAGAAATCTTAGAAGAAAACTCTATTAAAAGACGCCCCGATGTTTGCATAGAAAACAGAATTTTTGTTGAAGTAGAAACATTAAAAAGTAAAGGGTATAATGGAGGAAATGTTTTCTTTGATTTAATTGACCGAACTTTAGCTAAATCCATGGGATGGCCCGAAACACTTGAAAGCCTTTGGCTAGTTTTACCTGGATTTGAAGTTGCTCGGAATTATTATCAACTCAAGAAAGTTAAAGAAATTCTTGAACATGATTTTTCTTCGAAATTTGGACGGTCTTTCAAGCTCTTAATCATGTCACCTGATTATGAAAATCATCAGTTAGTTTCAGTATCGTTTGAAACGATAAACTATCCTTCCTTTAAATACATTTCACCTAATAGAAATATTCAGGCTCAGAAGGTAATCCCAATTGCTGAAGAAGTTAAGTTAGACTTTAAAGATGTTGTCGGACTGCATGATGAGAAAGTAAAACTGAAAAGACTTCTAGATCTTCAGGCTAAAGGATTTAAAGGTAGAGTAGGAGGTATTTTGTTTTTTGGTTTACCAGGGTGTGGTAAAACTCTACTTGCTAATGCATTTACTAATGAGTCTGAAAGGTATTTCTTTAAATTTTCTCCTGCTGATATTCAGAGTTCTTATATTAGTGAAGCACAAAAAAATATTCGAGATATTTTTGCTCAAGCTAAAAAGAAAGCCCCTTCGGTTTTATTTATCGATGAACTAGATAGTATTGGATTCAGTCGAGATGAATTTCAAGCTCATACAGATCAGAAGGCAACGATTAATCAACTTCTGATTGAACTGAATAACATTAAAGATAGTGATGTTATCGTGATTGCAGCAACGAATTGTTTGAGTAGAATTGATGGCGCATTAAAACGCTCTGGCAGATTTGATTGGAAAATTCCTATTTTCCCGCCTAATGAGAAAGAACGACTAGAGTTGTTTAACTACTATCTTTTGAAGCTTAAGAAGAATCTAGAACTTATTAATTTTGATTTCGATCTAAAACTAGAACTTATTAACTTTACGATTCTGGCAGAACAAAGTTCTAGATGTACCTCTTCTGATATTGAACTAATTTGCAGGGAGTTCGAAAATGCAATCTTGTTGGGTGAGATTAATTCTTCTCTGACAACTTCGGATGTCATCACTTTTATTAGTAATTTACAAGAAGCAGGTTTATCTCTTGATAACGAGCAGGTAATAATGTTTTTGAATGAGTGTAAAAGTTTGAGTGTTAAGAGTCCTAAACTTGATACTCTTCGGAATGAATGGGGTTTGGACTAAAATCCGCATTATTAAAAAACTAGCTGACAAGCATTTACAAGAAAATCCTGCATGCCTAGGAATAGACTTGCAGGGCTTTTTTGCAAAAGCATGATTTAGATTTGATAGTTATAAAACTGCATCATCAACTTCGTCGTCCTTGATTGAAGAGGATGGCTTTGGAGGCTTCGTTTACAGTTGCTGCGGTATTGATTTCATCTGCTTTGGCATAGGCTCGTTGAACAGCCGGACGAGCTTTGATGGCTTCAAACCAGCGTTTGACATGGGGAAAATCATCCAGATTTTGCTGCTGACGTTCGTAGGGCACAATCCAGGGATAGGCTGCCATATCAGCGATGGAGTAAGCTCCGGCAACAAAGTCGCGATCGCTCAACCGTTCATTTAACACCCCATACAACCGTTCTGTTTCCTTGACATAGCGATTGATCGCATAGGGAATTTTTTCGGGTGCATAGGTAACAAAGTGATGGTTTTGCCCCAACATGGGTCCCAATCCACCCATCTGCCAGAACAACCATTGCATGGTTTCAACGCGATCGCGCAGATCTGATGCAAGGAATTTCCCTGTTTTCTCTGCCAAATATTGCAAAATCGCTCCCGATTCAAATACGCTGATCGGTGCGCCACCATCCGCAGGAGCTTGATCGACAATCGCTGGAATACGGTTATTGGGTGAGATTTTCAGAAAATCGGGCTGAAACTGATCGCCTTGCGCAATATTGATCGGCTTGATGGTATACGGCAGCTCAGCTTCTTCTAGAAAAATGGTGATTTTGTGCCCGTTGGGGGTTGTCCAGTAGTAGAGATCAATCATAGGTAGATTTAGGAGCTGAAGGATAAGAGACGGGTGATTAAGGGTGGAACGGTTTCTAATGAACCCTATTACACAGGATAACCTGTGGCACCCAGAGCATAGCCATCTCAGATCGTAAGTTGGCGATCGCGCCATTGATATCGCAACCGTCGAGACGGTTAAATCAGGGGGTAGTGTGAGAACCCGCGCTCCGCGCGGGTTCTCACACTACCTTTGCCCTCATCAAACCCTCGACTGCTATCAAGGAAATAAAAAATAAAAATCCCCCAGAATTGGCAGATCTGGGGGGCTATAGAGATGCTCATTCAACAACACTGACTGAAGCGATGGTTCTGTCTCTTCACTCTCCAGCGATCGCATCTTGAACGGGTTGATTGGCTTTACGTTTGGCTTGTTCAACAGGATTCATCGACTTTTCTAGCACCGTAAAGGCGTAGGATGAAAGCGTTGTCAAAATCAAGTAGACTAACGCAACAGCTGTATAGACCTGAAAGGATTGATAGGTTTGGGCAACAATCAACTGCCCCCGGCGAAAGGTTTCTTCTAACCCAATCACGGCAACCAGACTGGTATCTTTGAGCAAGGTAATAAATTCGTTGCCGATGGGCGGAATCATCCGGCGGAAGGCTTGCGGAAAGATTACATAGCGCATCGTCTGAACTGCACCCAATCCCAATGATTCAGAAGCTTCACGCTGACCTGTTTCAATCGATTGGATACCGGCACGAACAATTTCTGCTAAATAAGCCGCACTATTAAGACTCAGAGCCAGCACGGCTGCGGTCCACTGATTCATATTGAGTTTGAAGCCGATCGCATTGGCAAGCCCCGGAAAGCCAAAGTAAATCCAGAAGATTTGCACCAGTAGGGGAGTGCCACGAAAAAAATCAACATACGCTCTAGAAAGCCATCGTATCGGCAGATTCAAAGAAAGGCGCGCGATACCAATGAGGACGCCTCCTATCATCCCTAAAACCACCGACAAAGCCGTCAGTTGCAGGGTAACAATAGCGCCCAACAAGATATTGGGCAGGGCTTTTACAATAATGTCTAAAAAATTAGTCACAGTAATAAATATTAAACGGACGTCGATCTAAATGATGGCTCTATTGCGATCTCATATTAGCTATGAGTTTGACAGTGAAGCCAAAGGGTTCACTGTCAAACTCATACCATGATTTAGCACAGGTTAGAGGGGTGCGGTTTCGGGTAACTCAGGGGGTTCGCTGCCAAACCATTTTTTGTAAATTTCGGTGTACTTACCGTTATCCAAAATAGCGCTCAAGCCTGTGTTGATCAGATCGACATTGGTCGAGTCTTGAGGCGATGCAATGCCATAAAACTCTTCGGTCACCAACTGACCAACGACTTTAAGCCCCTGGATATTGCCGCTCTGGATGGCATAGAGGGTTACAGGAGCATCATTGATGACGGCATCGACGTTGCCATTGAGTAACTCTTGCAATGCCAGCGGTGCAGAATCAAACGTGCGAACTTCTGCGCCTTCGACTTCATTGGCTTGGTTTGCACCCGTTGTACCAATCTGAGCAGCAATTTTCTTACCTTTCAGACTGTCAAGCGAGGTGATGTCGGTATTCGACTCTTGCACAGCGATCGCCAGACCAGCTTTGAAATAAGGTCGGGAGAAGCTGACCGTTTGGGCTCTTTCGGCAGTAATGGTCATAGCACTGATAGCAGCATCCACCGTTTCAGCCTGTAGCGCCGGAATAATGCCATCGAATGGTAAGCTCTCGAATTCGACCTTAAAGCCTGCGGCTTCACCGATCGCATTCATCAAATCGATATCAAATCCTTCGAGTGAACCGTCTGAAGCCTGCGACTCAAACGGTGGAAAAGCAGGCTCGGTGGCAACTTTAAAGGTGGTATCAGCCGCCGAGCTTTCGGCACCCGTTCCAGGGCTGGCTGTTTCGTCGGTTGGGGCACCTCCACAGGCGGCGAATAAGACGACGCAAATTAGACTGAGAACGCCGGGAAAAATTCGACGGAGGAGCTGGGAGCGAGAAAACATAGTCATTAAATTAAAGTGTCTCCATTAATCAAAGCGGTTGATATGGTCGCTTGCTGTAACTGAGATTGCACAATTCTGTAATTCTACAAAACATTTCCTCTTCGAACAGCACCCTGTATAATCTGTGCTAAGCAAAAGCTGAAATCTATTATTGTGCTGAATTTTAAACCATGAATGCTGGCACCCCGGTAATTGTTTGTGAAGCGGTAGAGAAAAGCTTTGGACCTCTCAAAGTTTTAAAGGGCATCAGTGGACAGATTAGCCAGGGTGAAGTCGTTGCCATTATTGGCTCGTCCGGTTGTGGCAAAAGCACACTGTTACGCTGTTTTAATCGATTAGAAACGATTAATGGCGGGCGTTTAGTTGTCAACGGCATCGATTTATCTCATCCCCACTTAGACAATAGCGAGTTACGCCAACTGCGTACAGAGGTGGGCATGGTATTCCAGCAATTCAACCTGTTTCCCCACATGACGGTGCTGCAAAACCTGACGCTGGCTCCCCGTAAGGTGTTGAATGAGTCTGCGAAGGAAAGTAACCGGATTGCCCGGTTTTATTTGGATAAGGTGGGTTTACTCGAAAAGGCAGAGGCTTACCCTGATCAGTTGTCGGGCGGGCAAAAGCAACGGGTGGCGATCGCGCGTTCGCTGTGTATGAAACCTAAAATTATGTTGTTTGATGAACCGACCAGTGCGCTCGATCCAGAACTCGTCGGCGAAGTGCTGACGGTCATGCAACAACTGGCAGAAGAAGGCATGACAATGGCGATCGTCACTCACGAAATGCAGTTTGCCCGAGAGGTCGCACATCGAGTGATGTTCTTAAACCAGGGCTGCGTTGAAGAAGAAGGTGCCGCTCGACAAGTGTTAACCCATCCTAAAAGCGATCGCCTGAAGACCTTCCTCAGCCGCATGAGTTTTGCAAAAGCCTAAGCTCAGAACTTCTCGATGGCGTCAAGTATAAGGTGTGAAGAGGGAGCCGCACTCCGTGCGGCTCTCTCTGAATGACCGTCTCGACGGTTGCCATAGCGCATTAAGTACAGAAACGGTGTTGTGGGGCGCTTCGCGCCCCACAACACCGTACTGAATCAACCTGCACAGCGCTATGTACCAGACGCCTTAGCGTTGAATGAAATAAGATTATTGAAGATTTTTCACATATTCGAGTGTGATTTGGTAAAGTCCGTTTACTTAAATTCCGCGCAAAACTTATTCATCAGACGCTACCAGAAATAATCGTGCATCAGCCAGATTAATGGAGGAACCATAGTGACATCTGCGCTCACACAAAAGCTGCGGATCGATAGGCTTTTACCCGGCATTATGGCTGGTTTCGTCGCAGGGCTAATTGCCACGCTCACCGATATTATCCCTATGGCAGCCTTTGTGTTTTCTGGCAATCTTGAGCCATTTGTAGCAATGGGCATTGGCATTAACCTGTTTAGTTCCGCCATTATTGGGTTAATCATCGCGTTACGCAGTTCGTTCAAAGGCATTATTGCCTTCCCCGTTGCCGAAGAAATGGCGACCCTGGCTATCATTTTGAGTGCTGTGGCGCGACAGTTACCGAGTTCGGCAACACCGGAAGAGATGATTCTCACCATTCTTGCGGCGATCGCCCTGACCTCTTTACTGGTCGGCATTTTCTTATGGGTAGTAGGGCAGTTGCGGCTGGGCGAATTAATTCGCTTTTTGCCCTATCCCGTTGTCGGAGGCTATCTGGCTGGGCTGGGCTGCTTGTTGTCGCTGGGCGGCTTGCAAGTGATGGCAGATGTAGGAACGATCGCCCAATTGCCACTGTTATTTCAAGCCGATGTCGTGTTGAAGTGGGTCCCCGGTTTTGTGTTTGCGATCGCCTTACTCGTCCTCACCCATCGTTACAAAAACGTTCTGGTTATCCCCATCAGCTTTTTCACCGTCACCAGCTTGTTTTACCTGGTTCTCTCCCTGACCCACACATCGATTGCCGATGCCTTTCAACACCGATGGTTACTGGGTCCCTTTCCCTCCGGTCAACTCTGGCAACCCATCAGCCTCTTTCATCTAACCCAGGTCAACTGGATGCTGATCCTCACCCAACTTCCGGGGATGTTTGCCTTGATGTTAATCACAGCCTTGTCGATTTTGCTAGTATCTAGCGGCATTGAATTGGTGATGAATCAAGATCTAGATCTGAATCGAGAGCTGAAAGCCGCAGGGATTGCCAATATCTGTTCGGGCTTGTTGGGTGGCATTGTGGGCAGCCATACCATCGGTGCAACCCTATTGGCGTGCCAGATTGGGGGCAATCGTCGGATGACCGGGGTGATTGTCTCTGGGTTTTACCTGGTTGTATTGTTTGCCGGACTATCCCTTCTATCCTTTTTTCCCCGCTTTGTTGCCGGTGGTTCGCTCTTATTTATTGGCATTCCCCTAATCCTATCGTGGGTCTATGAAGGCTGGTTCAAGCTATCTCGGGTTGATTATGCCATCATGTTGCTGATTACCGGGATTGTCACCACCGTTGGCTTCATGGAAGGCGTTACGGTAGGACTGATTGCGGCGATCGCACTATTTGTGTTGAAGTATAGCCAGATCAACGTCACCCGCCATGCGTTATCGGGACTCAACTATATGAGCCGGTTGCGGCGATCGCCCAATCAAGAACGCTTGCTGCGTCGAGAAGGCAATCAGATTCATATCTTGCAGCTTCAGGGCTTTATTTTTTTTGGGACTGCCCACACCTTGCTGAAGCAAATTCGCCAGCAATTAAGCAACCAAAAAGCTTCAATCCGATTTCTTGTTTTAGACTTTCGCTTAGTCAGTGGTCTTGATTCATCTGCTATTCTTAGCTTCCTCAAGCTCAAACAATTGGCACAAGAGCGATCGCTGACTCTGGTTCTTACCAACCTTTCAGACCGAATTCACCAGCAGTTTCAGCATGAAGGACTGTTGGCAGATATCCAGGTCATGCCGACTTTAGATGAAGGTATCACCTGGTGCGAAAACCAGGTATTAGAAAACAGTAAGTTTCGCCGCCGCCGAACATTGCCTTTAGCCTTGCAATTACAAATTTTCTTCACGAAAGATCAAGACCATATCCATCAATTTCTCAATTACTTAACCGCCATCAACCTCCCCAAAGGCAGCTATCTATTTCATCAAGGCGATCGCCCTACTGGTTTGTATTTCTTAGAATATGGGCAGATCAGCATGATTCGAGATCGCGACAATCTGCCCAATGGACACCCCTGCGAAACCCTGGGGCCCGGAACGATTGTCGGTGAAACAGACTTCTATGCCCAACGCGCCTATCGAGTTTCGGCGATCGCAGACAGCTCAAGTACACTTCACTTCCTGTCGGCAACGGCACTCGAAAAAATGCAGCAAGAACATCCGCAACTCGCCAACCAACTCAGCGACTTCATGAATACACTGTTTTCAGAACGATTGGTTCAAGCCCAGACAGAACTCGAAATCTTGCTAAAGTAATTGCAAGTAGCAGCACCCACACCGCCCTGATGCTCGGTGATTGATTCAGGTGATTGATTCAGCCTATTGAAGCAGTCCATGAGTTTCAGCTGTCCTTACCTTTGGGGCACTCCCCTCAATTGCGGCATAATCAAAAGATTGTTGTAAGATGCGATCGCAAGATACATTTGCACAATTGAGTCAGTTCAACCGCAATGATTAGAAGTTGATGAGTATGTATGACGGTAGCTACTACCAACTAATGGCTGAATACAATTGCTGGATGAATCAGAGTCTGTATTCAGTTTGTTTGATGATTCCTGACGAAAAACGCAAACAAGATTTGGGTGCTTTCTTTAAGTCTATTCATGGAACATTGAATCACTTACTTTATGGCGACAAGGCATGGATGGGACGTTTTACCAACAACCCATTCTCAGTCGCAGCGATCGGGCAGGAGCTATATGAGGATTTTGAAGAGCTAAGAGTAGAGCGAGAGAAGATGGATCAGCAAATTTTAGAATGGTCGATCAAGCTTGATCCGTTGTGGCTCAGACAACCCTTTGAGTACACAAGCAACGTAGACGGAAAACGCCGTGTGCTACCTGCCTCGATTTTGGTGACCCATATGTTCAATCATCAAACGCATCATCGAGGACAGATCACAACATTGCTCAATCAACTTGGCTATGAACCAGGCGTTACAGATATTCCCTGGCTACCTACTCTAAATGTAGTGGTCTAATAATCCGCTTGCATACAGACCGTATAAAAAGCGATCGCGCTATAGAGTTTATATAAATTTCCACCTAACTCCTCATTAATAGAGTATGAATTGTACATATTCCATATCACTCCCCCAATTAGGAAATTACACGGAATTCATCTGTTTGATTAGATTGTTGTGTTGCCCAAGCATTTAGAAAGGCTATTTATTAGCTGCTTAAAATTATCTGAGGTTATGCTAACGCTCAATAGGAGAAATCTACAGTGGGGAAACTTTCGATAGGCAAAACAAAGTCTCTCGTGTAATTGAATACAAACAACGAGTAAGTATCATGAAGTTATCTACGCATCTAATCGCAGCATTGACAACAATCTCATTGTTACTCTTGCATGGATGTAATTTTAGTAGCGAAACATCCGAGCCATCGACAGACCAACCTCAATCTACTCAGACAAGTACCTCTAGTCAACCTAGTGCAACTGATCCATTTAGAGATGCGGTAAATAAAGCTATGGAAGCCGCTAATCTTACACAAACGGCTAAAACCCCTGAGGAATGGAGTAAGGTTGCTGACACTTGGCAGCAAGCTGTCAACCTTATGAAAGATGTCCCAGAATCTAGTACAAATTACGAAACTGCACAACAAAAAGCAGTTGAATATCAAAGTAATCTTGAGTACGCTCAGCGCAATAGTACAACACCAGCTAATGTAGTCCAACAACCAGAGCAATCTACTAAGCAAGAGTTACCGATATCTCAGCAAGCTGCTCAGCTTAAAACGGGGATGACTTATAAAGAGGTTGTTGCTTTGTTAGGTCGCATGCCCGATACGGTTGTCAATGACCAAATTCGTCAGGAACTAGGTGAACCTGTTCAAGGATCTAACCTCATTAGTTTTGAATGGAAGAATGATAATACTGACTGCCAACCAGTGTCTGTACAATTTGATCCTTCAAGCATGACTGCAACTGGATGGAACGAAGGCAGAACTTGTACAGGTTCTAGTATCTTTAATGAACCGTTTGGTAAAGCTTGCTCTGAAACGACACTCTGTAATCTCAGATAAAATCATAAAGTAATGTTCCTGTTGGCAGCCCAATCCATCAAAGCAGTGGACGGTTCAAGGCAAGTAGCTTTTGAGGCTATCCAAAGACAACCTCAAAAGCTACGTTTTGCTCTTAGCTAGCTTCGTTTCTTGGTTAAAACTGTACAATGAGGGTGGCGGTTGGAAGTGGATGTTAGTCTTAATCAAGGCACATTAGAAGAGCGATCGCTCTTTCCTCGGAGAGAAGCTAGATACCTTACGAGAACATGATTTTGCTGAAGTAGTAAATAGAATTGTCAATTTTCAAACAAGCTTTTGAACGCCAGTAATTTAGCATTTCACGACGGTGAACTAGGCGCTTAAAATGGAGAACAAATCTGGCTTGCTCGGAGTGCTTAAAATGGTTTCTTTAGAATTTATCTCGACATTGAGAGAAATGAGCCGTTCAGACAAGCTCTATATTATGCAAATCCTGATCTCGGAACTCGCTCAGCAAGAAACAGAGCTAATTCAACCTAACCAGTCATATCCAGTGTGGTCGCCTTATGATGCAGTTGAGGCAGCGGATACGATGTTGAAAGTCCTACAGGCTGCTAAAACTCAAGACCATGCCTAATTCTGAACGATATCCTTTTGTTTCTAGTGATACGGCATTAGGCGAAGCCAGTTTTCGTCCGTACTTGCCATTTGTGCTGTTTCACCAGCAAGTTTCCGTCGCCTCATCAGCTTTATTGGATACTGGAGCAAGTGTCAACGTACTACCCTATTCGATAGGAGTTGAACTTGGGTACAAATGGGATCGGCAAACAACAGCACTGAGTTTGACAGGAAATTTAGCTCAATATGAAGCGCGTGTCGTACTTGTTCAAGCAGTCGTTGGGCAATTTGAGCCTGTGCAACTGGTATTTGCCTGGACACGAGCTACCAACGTACCGCTTATCTTGGGGCAGGTAAACTTCTTTATGGAGTTTGATGTTTGCTTCTACCGTTCACGGCTAGAGTTTGCAGTTAACCCCAAAGCTTCTGTTTTGGGATAGGTTAGTTTACTTTTGTCAACCACCGAATACTACGTGGCAGTGAACGAGTGAAAGCTGCTGAGGTTGAATTCAAGCTAACTAACAAGCGCTCAAACAAAGCATTAGGCTTGTTTTTTCTTGGGTTGGGATTGCCCAACGAGGATATCAGTTGAAAGTGGAGGTTATGATCGTTTAGCCAGTTCTTGGCGGGCGTAGTTGAGGTTGCGCTGATATTCCAAGACTTTTTGCTGCGCGATCGCATAGTTGGCATCAGACGCGGGTACTGCTTTCATTAGCTCAACTGCCCGTAGCCATGTATTGGTTACACGCGCCCAATCGGCTTGAGTCTGAGCTGTTTGCGTCAGGGTGGCAGCTTGACTAGCTGCATTAACGGCAGCCCGAAAGCTTGTGTTGGTTGGGGCTGCGGTTGAGGGTCTAGTAGCGGGTATTGCTGGTGGTGTCCATTGAGTCGAGGGTGCAAATGTGGGTGAAGGGTACGAGGGTTGGGGTTCAAATAAAGGGCGAGGATTTTGGAGATAGTCTTTGACCCCAAAGAATGCAGCTACAACCGCTGCCGCCGAGATAACGGCTAATGAGATTTTCCAGACGCTATAGGGGCGATCGCCCAATACTTCACCCGTCTGAGCATTGACCATGACTTGATATTGCTTTTTGTTGAAGCGATAGGACGAAATCCAAATCGGTAATAGTAAATGCTTGAAGGTATTATTGCTATAGGTTGTAGACATGGAGCTGATGCGCTGTTCATCGCCGCCAATATCACGATGGATATCCGATCGAATCGTGGGTTCCATTTTGCTCTTAGCCAGTTCAAACCCTTCCTTCAAGCTGATTTGGTAGCGCTGTGCTTTAAACCCTGCTAGATAAGACGGGTCATAGGGCACCAGTTTCGACAAATTCCAGGGTTCCAATTGCTCTAGCCGTTTGGTATTGAGCGATCGCACGGCTGGCTGCAAAACATCATCAAACCAGCGACTAACTCGACCCGATGCTGGATACCAACGGGTATGGCGCACCTGCCGGGTGCGGGTTTCAGACTTACCTTCAGCGTTGGTGATGGTATAAGTTTCAGTGGTGTAATAGTGTTCGCCCCGTTGCCCGGTGTAATGCGTTTCGGTTTGAGAATCATATGTCCAAAACGGCAGATAGACACCCTGGATGCCTTCCTGCTGCGCCATTTTCTTCAAGCCATTGGGTGCAAACCAACGCGTACTCAACCATTTGCGAATGCTGGCACGGGCAGCTTTTTGCGTCAGGCTAAAGGGCAAAACCCCTTCTGGCGTCATCACAGGATTGGGGGTATGGGGTTGCGCCACAATATTCGTGGCACAAAAGGGGCATTTACCTGCCACATCGGGTGGCTGAAAAGTTAACTGTGCCCGACATCCCGGACAACTCACCTCCAGGGCATTGACCGATAACAGTGCAATCTGGGTGCGATTGGTATTGGCAAATTCATCTAGCGATCGCTCAACAACCTTCTGGGTACTTTGAGGCAATGCCTCTTCTCGCCCACAATAGGGACATTTCAACTGCGCTATCCCAGGATGAAACTCCAGGGACGCTCCACACCCCGGACAGGGAAATTGCTTTAACAGCGGCTGAGCATTGGACATGGGGAAGGGTATTGAGGGTTAAAGGTTGAGGTGGGGAGGGTGAGGTGAAGGGATCAAGAGATGAAAGGTGAGGGGATGGAGGGATGGAGGGATCAAGAGATGAAGGGTGAAGGGGTGAAGGGGTGGAGGGGTGAGTTTTAAGTGTTACGGTGAAAGGTTTAATTTAGAATTCAAACCTTAGGTAATGTCTAGAAAAGGTTATATCAGTGAATCGTAGGGGCAAAGCATTCGGACAATGATTTTTTGCCATTTACCAGGGATTATCTAACGAATGCTTTGCCCTCACAGGGGTAACATCTTTCTCAGAAATCTCCTTAGCCATTCAGTTAACCTTTAACTTTCCCCAGCCTACACGCTGGTTGAGCGGAGCCGAAACCAGCGGAGCCGAAACCAAGAGGAAATTTGTCGGCTAGAAATCTCCTAACCCTTCATCCCTCCGTCCCTTTATCTCTTTACTCCCCTATCCCTTTACCCCTCTATCCTTCTATCCCTTTACCCCTCTATCTCTTCATCCCTCTATCCCTTTACCCCCATTCCTCATCCCTAACCCATGGGGGGTGGCGGTGGAACAGAGGCTAAAACGGGTGCCAATTCAGCAACTTCGGCAGCGCGTTGCCAGTTTGCCATGCCTGCTCGCCAAACATAGGTCTGAGCGGTTAAGCCGTTGGCAATCAGTTGTTGTACCGGGAAAGGACCAAAATTTTGTCCATCGCGGGAGAGGTACCACTGGGGAGCAACGGGTGGGGGTGGAGGAGTAGCAGGTGAACCAGGGGCTGAGCCTGGAGCTGCTTGAAACGATTGGGCAAGTTGTTGTCCCATGGCAATGCCAACGCCAAAGTCGAGTGCCATATTGCCGCCATTGGGATTGTTTGCCGAGGCTTCGATCGCATTGGCTGCCTGATATTGGGCATATTGCTGCATGTTGCCCAAAATTCCTATCGATGCTTTCTTATCCAGTGCGGCTTCGACTTCGGGGGGCAGGGAGATATTTTCAACCAGAATTTGCGTCAGTTCTAAGCCAAACTGCTGGATATCTGATTGAATCCCGGTGCGAATGGTTTCACCCAATTCGCTATAGTGGGTAGCAAAGTCGGCAAAGGGAATGTTAGAGCGGCCAAACCAGGTAGCGAAGGCAGTGATCAGCATATTGCGGATCTGTTCGCTAATTTCATCGACCTGGAACAGACCGTCGGTGCTCACCAATTCTTGTAAAAGCTGTCTGGGGTTGGCGACACGGATGTTGTAAGACCCATATGCCCGTAAACGCACCATGCCCAATTCTGGATCTCGAACCGTAATTGGGTTGGAGGTACCCCACTTGAGATTGGTAAAAATTTTGGTATTAAAAAAGTAGACTTCTGCTTTGAAGGGAGAGTTGAAGCCGTAGGGAAATCCCAAAATAGTGCTGAGGATGGGCAGGTTTTGGGTGGTGAGTTGATACATGCCCGGTTCAAAGGCATCCGCAATCTGACCTTCATTGACAAAGACGGCTTTTTGTCCGGGGCGTACCGTTAGCTTTGCCCCCATTTTAATTTCGTTGTTGTATCGCTCAAAGCGATAGACCATGGTGTCGTTGCTGGAGTCGAGCCACTCGATAATATCGACGAACTCGCCCATAATCTTGTTGAAAATGCCCATCAACAGTTCTCCGTAATTCGCCCGACCGATAAAGTGTGCTGACTAACAGAACTATCTACAGGGTTCCCCATTTAGATTCCGAATAAACCATGCATCCCTTAACGATGGGATAGTTTTGAGCCTGAAACCTTTGGTTTCAGGCTCAAAACTATCGGGTTACAGAACTTTACGATTTAACTTTCCACAGATCGCTGGTTATAGGAACGATGCTGGATTGGTATCGTTGCTGAAAGGCGTTTCTAAACACATCAGGCAAGTAAAGCAAAAAAGTATCTGTAAAGCGGGGAGGAATGCTGGGCACGGTTAAGGATTGACCAATTTCAGGCATTAAGAAAAAGGTTGTTTTTTCATCGACTAAATAACTTAACGCCACCACATTTCCAGGATTGATAGCATAGGCATCACTCAAAATCAGGGGGCGATCGCTTTGATTGATCACTCTGGCAATGGCGGGGTAGTGATAACTCACTACTTTATTCCACCATGTATCTGCTTGCAAAATTAGGATACAGGAGAGCAATCCAGCCATCACCACACCCGCTGAAATCGATCGCCAAAAGTACCGCCGATGCAGGTTGAGCGCAACCATACTTTCAGATAAAAAGTAGGCAACGGCAATCAGAATTCCTAGAAAACTAGGAATCATATATCGAGCCGTGATAGACCGTTGACCCCCTGCGATTAAATCTGGCAGGATGAAGGTTACGGTAGTTGAAGCTATCAGGGTTAACAAAAAGATTTTGGCATCTCTGGGGGCTTTGACGCAGATGTAGTAGATGGCGCACGCTTCTAAAAGCAGGGTCAAGATAATCAGCGGATAGGCAAAAGGGCTATCATTTTGGAAGGCATCAAACCCTACATCAATAAAGATGCGGCTGAGGTTATACACCCAATTTTGTGCTAATACCAGGGGTGATTGCGCAGCACCTGTCCAGGCTGTTGTCGCTTGCAAGCTGTTGAAGTTGATGTAGATCAAATACAGCCAGGGCGAAAACGAAAGTAAAGCGATCGCCATTGCCACGCAATATGCCATCGTGCGTTGGGTTAACCGCACCCCTGCAATGGATAACGTATCAACTCGATTGTTCAACAACACATAAATACCTTGCCATGCTGCAACCACAAGGCTAAGTAAGCAGGTATAAAAAGCCATCGACAAACTGAGGGTATAGAGTCCCCAATTGCGTCTGTTTGAAGTCTTCATGGCTCTCAATAGCAAGGCACTGGATGCTAACACCATGACCATCCACAAACTATATTCTCTAGCTTCCTGGGCATAGAGCAGATTGAACGGAGAAACTGCCATCAAGGCGATCGCAACCCATCCTGTCAACGATGATTGAAATAATTCCAGGCACAGCCAATATAGACAAGGAAAAGTAAATAAGCTAAACAATACGGCAATGCTACGGGTTGCCATCACCGAATCGCCCCACAGCATCACCCAATATCGCGTGAGTATATAAAACAATGGCGGGTGCTGGTTATCTTCGGTTCCTAAAAAGCGGATAGCTTGCCAGACAGTGCGATCTGGATCCAGCTTCTGGTACTGTTGCAGATCGGCAACACTTACTTCTTGATGGGTAAACTCGTTTTTAATTAATTCAGAACGAGTATGGGCAGTGATTGCCAGGGATGTGTAAACCTCATCGTGCCAGTAGACTTTTTTATCAATATTGACCCAGCGAAACAGAATGCCGACGAGTAAAAGTATCAAACAAATCAGTCGTATACCCTGTAACTTTGGTTTTGTGGTAGATCTCGGTGGTGTCTTGGTCAGCATAGTTTCACCCTGTGACGGTTTTCTCTCGTGCTTCGATCGATTAAGGTCTCTGGCGATCGCCTTGCGTAGCTCAGGATCGGGGATTGAATCAGATCGACTATTGCATCATTTGCAGGGGCGAGCGATCGTTTGCCCGTACAACCCATCATCGACGTGATTTACAGCGCTTCGCGCTTGAATATGTTTAGATTTTTTGTTGTGTGCCGCGCTCCGCGCGGCACACAACAAAAAATCTGTGGCTTAATCAACTGAAAATGGCTGTAATTCCCATGACTGAGCTGCTTTAAAGGAACCTACAGGAACCAATGTTTCAACTCGGTTGAGTCAGTGCTTGCTGCGATCGCACCTGTTTCAATAGCGCAACGACCTCTTGATGCTCTCCGGCGGCTGCCCAAATCAAAGCTGTCCAGGTATTGTCATCTTTGGCATTAATATCTGCGCCGTGTTCTAAAAGCAAATGGACAATTTCTGGCTGCCCCTGAGCAGCCGCACTCATCAACACCGTTAAGCCAAAATTAGTTTTAGCATTGACGTTTGCTCCATGGTTTAGCAATTGTCGGGCGATCGCTTGATGCCCTGCGGCAGCAGCCCCCATTAATGCAGTCCAGCCTTCCGGATCTGCTAGATTGACATCTGCACCAGCGGCAATCAACTGCTCCACGCTATCGAGATGACCGGCTTCAGCAGCGGCACTGAGAGCCGTTGTGCCATGGAAATCGCGTTCATTTACAGATCGACCTTCTGCCAAAAGACGGTGTAATTGCGGTAAATCTCCCTGCTGCGCTGCTAATACTAAATCTGACATGGATGGTAGTCCTCCCATTTGCCATAAAGCTTTAAGCCTCTGCGCCGCCCACGCAGCGGGTAGCACAAAGTTTTACGTTGAGTTTTTAATTTAATTGAGGTACGGATTGCCTTAAGCGATTGGGTGAGGATGAGGATTTGGCAAACCGTTTCGCTGTTACAAAGCGTTTCATCAAATCCCTATGAGATCAGCGTTTACAATCAGTCAAAGCAACCTCTGTGAACAGTTGAACTCATTTTATTTCAACTGATTAGACTCTATTTACAATATATTGATATTGGCGATAGATAGGGCTTTGTGCCTGGATAAATGATGGGTGTTAATGGGAGTCAGTCTCTGCGCAGCTCTCACTCAATATCGTGTACTTCACGCTATTCAGAATTACGTTATTGGCGAACGCTATTCAGAATTACGTTATTGGCGATGTGGCTTAATGCCGATACCCAACGATTTCTCTAGTTCACCCCTTGATTGCTGATAAAGTCTTAGGGCGTGCTTTAAAACTCGCTAAGAAGGTTGTTGTTTCGGGCGCGAAGCGCCCGAAACAACAACTCTTAAAACAGACCCTGGTGTGTATTAGGGACATTGCTGAACGATAGGATACGTCGGAACTCAAGACCACAGGTTTTGTATACCAAGTCATCCTCCGAATTGGCAACGTCACGTCAATGGCTTGAATCCGCACAACGATGGACGTAACAGACATTCATTCTCACCATTTCGATCGCTACCCTTACGAAAACCAGCGACAGCCCACTGATATTGTGATTCTCTCCAATGGACCGGGAGAGCTGACGACCTGGGTTAGACCTGTCGTGAAAGCGTTACGAGAACGATTGGGCGGCGATCGCCAGCAGATTAGAATCTCTCTGATTCTGTCACCTTGCCCCAATGCCACGGGCAAAGAAGTCGCGATCGCTCGTAGCTATCCTGAAATTGACCGAATTCAAGCCGCAAAGCACTTCTTCCCATTTTTGCTCTGGGGAAAAACGGCAGATCGGTGGGATTGGCGCGATCGCGGTGTGGTTTTGTTTCTCGGCGGGGATCAGTTTTATACCCTTGTGATTGGCAAACGCATGGGATATCGCACGGTGATTTATGGCGAATGGGAAGCCCGCTGGCAGCGCTGGATCGATCGCTTTGGGGTCATGCAACCTGCCCTTGTCGAACGGGTTCGCCCCCGATTTCGACGCAAGTTTACGGTGGTCGGCGATTTGATGGCAGATGTGGTGGAGAGTGGGGTCGATGGAGGGGTGAAGGGGTTAAGGGATGAAGGGGTGAAGGGGTTAAGGGATGAAGGGGTGAAGGTTTCTCGTTTTCCTGGCTTTCCGTCTTTATCTGCGGGTTCTCCGCCGTTATTGATCGGGATTCTCCCCGGCTCCAAGGCTGCTAAGTTGGCTCAGGGAGTGCCCTTGACTCTGGCGATCGCACAACACATTCATGCCGTTTTGCCACATACTCAATTTGTCATCCCGGTTGCGCCTACGTTAGATCTAAAAACATTGGCTCGATTTGCTGATCCGCAACGCAACCCCATCGCGACATACTTTGGGCAGATATCGGCTGTGTTAATAGAAGAGTCGGGGGAATTTTTTTTGAAAACGGCTGATGGTTTGCAAGTAGCATTGTGGACGACCTTTCCAGCCTATGATCTCCTGAGACATTGCCGTCTATGCCTGACCACAATCGGAGCCAATACAGCTGAATTAGCGGCGTTGACCGTGCCAATGATTGTCTTACTGCCCACCCAGCAAATGGATGCGATGCGGGCATGGGATGGCTTACCCGGATTACTCGCCAATCTACCGGGCTTGGGTTCGCTCTTTGCCAGGCTGATCAACCATTATCTGAAGTGGTTATATGTGCGCCAATCTCGCTTACTGGCATGGCCTAATATCTGGGCAAAAGAAATGATCGTGCCCGAACTGTTGGGTAAACTGCAACCCCGACAGGTGGCTGAGTTTGCTCTGGATTTATTGGAACATCCCGAAAAATTAGACCACATGCGCGATCGCCTGCGTCAAGTCCGGGGTGAACCCGGAGCCGCACAAAAATTGGCAGCGATCGTTAAAGATGTCCTTTGAAATCCAATGCTTCGCACTGGATAGATTGTGAGAGCCGCGAAGAGCGCGGCTCTCACACGCCTAAGCAACGCTCGCGTTTCATGACGACCTGTTAGGGACAGTCGCTGCGCGTGTTGGCTGAAAATGTTGATCAATCACAGCGGGAATTTCGTGGGGACGAATCTGGCTATATTTCGTTTTATCTGGCATGACGAGATTAGGACCCGCCTTACAGCGCTTCATGCAGCCCGTTCCCCGAATCACAACCTGATCGGCTAAATTTCGATCTTTCAACGTTGTCTCCAGGGCTTGAACGACGGCTCTTCCACCGCGTTTACAACAGTCTGACTTTTGACAAACCAAAATGGTGGCTTTAGCAGGTGTTGCCAATTCAGGTGGGGTGCTGTCCCGGTCAGGTTTCATCCCAGCCGGAGCAGTTAAGTCATGGTTCGACGGGGTCGGCTGTCCAGAGCGCGGTGCAACTTTGGTGATCTGGTAAGCCTTGAAGGACATGATTCCTTTTTTATCGTCCAGCTTTTGCGACCCTGTCACCTGCACCCAGTCACCTGGCACCAGGGTTTGCCCCAACAAAGCTCTCGCTTCTTTAGACAGTTTGATGACATATTCTCCAGATGGAGTAGACAAGCGCAAATATCGAATTTTGTAGCCATCTTTGAGAATGAAGTTGAGAAAGCGACCTTCTAACTGAAATTCTGGCGCTTTATCCGATTGCCGTTGACTCATAAGGAACCTCTTGTTCAGGAGTGGAGTAGCTCTAAAGGCACTGCCCCACATCTAAGCCATTGTGAGTAAAACTAACCTGGTCACGATCCTGGCGACGATATCTACCAGCATTGCTCCAGCCAATTGACTAGTTGTTTGCGAGATGCCGTAAATTGCTGTAACACGCTCCATACCTGAGAAAAGGCGATCGCGCTACGAAGCTCAACCTGTAGCCTGCCGTCAGCAAGACAATGACAGGGAATATCTAATTCTTGTAAGCGGTGATAGATTTGCCAGCGATCGCAACGGGGCACCGAGAGGATTTGGTTAAATTCAGTCGTACAGGGCAGGGGGGAAGGAAAAGAATTCATGGGAATTTAGGATTAGCAGGTCAAATAGGATGGTCTTGGATGCGTTTAAGTTACAAAATGCAATAGTTTTAAGCTATATCCAGCGATCGCTGTTCATAAAAAGGCTATAACCGTTTCTCGAAGACAGTTTACGAAATCTTGATAGAATTTTTCATCGAATCTTATTGATAAAGAGAGTCAATAAGCAAGCCTCTCATTCCAAGATACGATATCCATGTCGTAGTTGCAAATCATTTTCAATAATTTTTTGAGTTAAAACCTCGTTGAGACCTCGGAGGTTTTGGAAAACCCCCAAGGTCTTGGGTAGTGTAAATCGCTATAAAGAAACGGGAAGGGGCGATCGCCCCTTCCCGTTTCTTTATAGCGGTGTGCACGTTAGTTAAGTACAGAAACGGTGTTGTGGGGCGCGAAGCGCCCCACAACACCGTACTGAATCAACCTGCACGGCGCTATAGATTGAGATGTGGATAGTTTGCCTACTGAGCTGGCTCACCCGTCTTTAGATTTCGTCTGGGGAATTTCCAATTGCGGAAGGGATACATCATTTGACCCAAGAAATTGTCTGTCATCGTTTCCCCATAGATGCCAAATTCCTTAGGCTGTTGGTCACGGGGCATATAGAATGTGCCAAAAATCAAATCGTAAACCGGGAATAACCCCGCGTAGTTTTTACCCCATGCTTTTTCATCCATTTCATGGTGCCAGCGATGGAAAGCAGGGCTGGCAATTAGATACCGGAATGAGCCATATGCCCAGGGCACGTTCGCATGAATGAGCGCCACGTAGCTAGACAGAATGGGTGTATACAGGTCGGCTGCAACCGGGGAGAACCCCAGCAACATCACGATCACAACCTTAATTCCCTTAGAAAACATGTCATTAAAGGGATGGATGCGAACTGCCGTCAGCCAATCGACAACTTCTGCACTGTGGTGAACGGCGTGAAAGTTCCACAGGAAAGGAAAGCGATGGTTGATCCGATGGGTCCAATAGCCAAGAAAATCGCCGATAACAATTAAGATTAACCCTTGTTGCCACAGGGGTAATTTAGCAGCAGGACCATACCCTGCCAGGATGCTATTCAATTCGATCGATCTGCCGAGCAATAGATAAAGGGGCAGCAGCACAATCGAAGCAGCAATGACAGCAAGGATTTGACTCACCATCGGCGTCACAAACCAGTAGAGAATGTCTGTCCCAAGCCCACGTCGTAAGCGGGGCTGATTGGGAATGCTGGGCCAATAGTGTTCGATGATGCCAAAAACAATCGTGAGAATACAAAACAAAACAAGCGTTCTAATAAATCTCTCTTCTACCATAAAACCTCTCCAACCACAGGAAAATAAGCAGACCGTCTTGATGCCGTTGACCTTCTAAACTCAAATCTCTGCACTCAAATATTGTACAGAGTCCGTTCTGATTGAGGTCTGCGATCGCCCCAAAATCACCCGATCAGACTAAGGAGCGTGGATTGTATTGAATGTGTGATCATCAGCGATCGCACCAGCCATAAACCAGAGTAGAGATCATCATCAATCAGCGTTGAAATTCCAGATACAACGGTGAACCCCCTACTGTGGATACGATCCAGCCGTCTGGCATTGCCAGCGCGATCGATGACAAGGTTTGGCAGGGCGCGCCTTCGGCACGCCCTGCCAAACATCAGATCTAAACCATTACCGAGACGAGGATAAGAGGTGACATGGGCAGTGCTGATAAACCAGCATTAAATCTTGAAAAACATAGTGTCCCGTTTCAAGAAGCTGCAACTGTATTTAATGATTCTTTATCTATAATTTTTTCTCGATCCCGATCAGTCTACGCGAGCGGCATAGTCCCCCACCCTTGTATGATTCTTGTCAAATGGCACGTTATGGAATCAACTCATGAATCCAGCTAATCCAACGCCTCCACTCCAAATCCAGATTGAAGATGATCGCACGGGATTAAGTATTGAAACGTTGCGACGGGCTTTAGCCGATAATCTTTTTTACATTCAAGGCAAATATCCGGCGATCGCCACTCTCAATGATTACTACATGGCGTTGGCGTATACGGTGCGCGATCGCATGTTACAACATTGGCTGACGACCACGCAAACCTATTTCAAACGCGATGTACGGGTGGTTTCTTACCTGTCTGCGGAATTTTTGCTGGGACCCCATCTCGCCAAAAATCTGGTCAATTTAGGCATCGAAGCGCAAATTCGGCAAGCCGTCACCGAATCGGGGTTAGACCTGGAAGAACTGATCGCCCAGGAAGAAGAACCCGGTCTGGGTAATGGCGGGTTAGGGCGTCTGGCAGCCTGTTATATGGAGTCTCTAGCCACCTTAGAAATCCCGGCGATCGGCTATGGCATCCGTTACGAATTTGGCATTTTTGACCAGGAAATTCGGGATGGGTGGCAGGTCGAAATTACAGACAAATGGTTGCAGTTTGGCAACCCCTGGGAGATCGCCCATCCCGAACAATCGGTCAGTGTGAAATGGGGCGGTCACACCGAAGCCTATACAGACGAACACGGCATCTATCGAGTCCGCTGGATTCCGAACCAACTGATCAAAGGCATTCCCTACGACACACCAATTCTGGGATACCACGTCAACACGGCGAATACGCTGCGGCTCTGGAAAGCTGAAGCCCCTGAATCTTTTGACTTTCAGGCGTTTAATGTGGGCGATTATTACGGCGCGGTTAACAAAAAAGTTATCTCCGAAAACGTGACTAAAGTTCTCTATCCCAATGACGAAGCCATTCAAGGTAAGCAGTTACGGTTAGAACAACAATATTTCTTTGTCTCTTGTTCGTTGCAGGACATGATCCGGATTCACCTGTTTGCAGGACAGAGCCTGGACACCTTCCACGAAAAATTTACGGTTCAGTTGAATGATACCCATCCGTCTATAGGGGTGGCTGAGTTAATGCGATTACTGGTAGATGAACACCATATTGAGTGGGATCGAGCATGGCATATTACCCAGCACACCTTTGCCTATACCAATCACACGTTATTGCCCGAAGCGTTAGAAAAATGGTCAGTTGATCTGTTTGGTCGATTATTACCCCGGCATTTGCAAATCATTTATGAAATCAACCGACGATTTTTAGACCAGGTGCGGATCAAGTATTTGGGGGATAGTGGCAAAGTCTCGCGGTTGTCACTGATTGATGAAACGGGCGATCGCTATGTTCGTATGGCGAATCTGGCATGTGTGGGCAGTTTTGCGATTAATGGGGTGGCAGCATTACATACGGAATTATTAAAACAAACGGTACTGAAAGATTTTTACGAACTGTCTCCAGAAAAATTTAGTAATAAAACCAATGGGGTCACTCCGCGTCGGTGGATAGTCGTCAGCAATCCTCGATTAACGGCACTGATCACCCGCAAGATTGGCGATAGTTGGATCAAACGCCTAGAAGATTTACAGCAACTCGAAGCATTCATTGAAGATGCTGAATTTCGCCATGAATGGCGACAGATCAAACAGGCGGTTAAATGTGACCTGGCAACCCGAATTCATCGACAGCAAGGGGTATTGGTCAACCCCGACTCTTTGTTTGACATTCAAGTTAAGCGCATTCATGAATACAAGCGTCAACATCTAAATGTGTTGCATATTATTACGCTTTACAACCAGATCAAACGCAATCCCAGCCTTGATATCACCCCCCGTACCTTTATTTTTGGTGGAAAAGCTGCTCCGGGCTACTTCATGGCAAAACTGATCATCAAGTTGATCAATTCTGTCGCCGATATCGTCAACCGTGACCCTGACGTTAGCGATCGCCTTAAAGTCGTTTTTATTCCCGATTACAACGTCACCAATAGTCAACGCATTTATCCCGCCGCTGACCTGTCTGAGCAAATTTCGACTGCCGGAAAGGAAGCCTCTGGAACGGGCAATATGAAGTTTTCTATGAACGGTGCGCTTACCATTGGTACTTTAGATGGTGCCAATGTAGAAATTCGAGAAGAAGTAGGCGCAGACAATTTCTTTCTGTTTGGCTTGACCGCAGACCAGGTGCAAACGCTTAAATCGAGCGGCTACAATCCCTGGGATTACTACAACAGCAATCCGCGATTAAAAGACGTGATCGATTTGATTGCCTCTGGCTACTTCTCTCAAGGCGATCGCACTCTATTTAAACCCCTGGTCGATTCCCTGTTACAGAGCGATCCCTATCTCCTATTTGCCGACTACCAGGCGTATATCAATTGCCAAGCACGAGTCGGGCAAGCCTATCGCGACCCCGACCAATGGACACGCATGGCAATTCTTAATGTGGCTCGTATTGGCAAATTTTCCTCAGACCGTGCCATTCGCGAATATTGTCACGACATCTGGCAGGTTGTTCCTGTGCCCATCGAACTCAAAGACTACGTTCAGGCAACCGCAGGGTTATCCGTCAAATAATGAGACCTCCGAGGTTTTCAAACCTCGGAGGTCTGGGGGAGCGTCGTTTTTCTACCCATCACCATCCCGGTTCTGAGCCTGTAGCGTTATAGTGGGACTTTTCAAACCGCTTCTAATACCGTTACCGGAGTGGAGACAATGGGCTTAAGACTCTATCTGCTGAGACATGGGGAAACACCCTATAGCAAAACCGGCGGCTACTGTGGCGCACTCGATCCCGATTTAACACCCGTCGGGGTAGAAATGGCAGAAGCGTTTGCCAACACCTATGCTGCCATCCCCTGGACGGCGGTTTACGTTAGCCCGATGAAACGCACGATCGCGACAGCCCAGCCGTTATGTCAGGCAACAGGACTATCCATGCAGCTGCGCGATGGATTAAAAGAAATCCACTATGGCGAATGGGAAGGGCAGACTCAAGAGCATGTCAAACAACATTTTTTGGAGGAATATATTCGTTGGATGACCGAACCGGCATGGAATGCACCCACGGGCGGTGAAACGGCGATCGAAATTGCCAGTCGTGCTTCGCTAGTGATCGCCGAAATCACCGAAAAATATTCGTCAGGCAACGTTCTAGTCGTCTCCCATAAAGCCACCATTCGGATCATTTTGTGCAATTTGCTAGGAATTGATTTAGGACGCTATCGCGATCGCATTAATGCCCTGGTTGCTTCGGTTAGCATCATCGAATTTGGTGAACATGGTCCGTTGCTAGAAGTGTTAGGCGATCGCTATCATCTTCCCGATCATCTCCGCCATCTTCCTGGCACCTGACGGGCGATCGCTCAACCTCATCCAGGTCTTACAGCCATTTTCAATTGCTTCAGCCACAGATTTTTTGTTGTGTGCCGCGCGGAGCGCGGCACACAACAAAAAATCTAACCATATCCAAGCGTGAAGTGCTGTCAATAGAGTGATGTGAGGAAAAACTACGCGGAGCGTAGTTTTTCCTCACATCACTTTGATCGAAGCCTTAAATTACAGATTCCACAAATTTAGCCAGACGTTCCATGCCTTTTTCAATCGTGTCCATGCCCGTTGCGTAGGAAAACCGGACACAGTCATCTGCCCCAAAAGCAATGCCTGGAACCGCTGCAACTTGTTGGGTTTCCAAAAGTTGGTTACAAAATTCCAGTGACGTCATCCCTGTTTTGCTGACATCAGCAAACATATAGAATGCCCCATCGGGTTTAGGACAGGTTAGCCCCGGAATAGTATTGAGCGCCTTCAACATCACCTGCCGACGGGCTGAAAACGCACTCAGCATTTCGTGAACGCAGTCTTGAGAGCCTTGATAAGCGGCGATCGCCCCATATTGAGCAAACGTGCAAACGTTGGAGGTGCTGTGGCTTTGAACTGTCGTGACTGCCCGAATCAGCGGCACCGGCCCTGCCAAAAATCCAATTCGCCACCCCGTCATCGCATAGGTTTTAGCAAACCCACTACTGACCACGGTTCGTTCGTAAATCTCCGGTCCCACTGCCCCAATGCTGAGATGAGTTGCCCCGTCGTAGAGAATTTTTTCGTAAATCTCGTCAGCCACCACCCAAATATCTTTTTCGACGATCACCGCCGCGATCGCCCTGACCTCATCGGGTGTGTACACCATGCCGGTGGGGTTAGACGGCGAATTAAACACCAACAACTTAGTTTTAGGTGTAATAGCCTGACGTAACTGGTCTGGCGTCATTTTGAAGCCACTTTCTACCGTAGTGGACAAAATCACCGGCACCCCTTCTGCCAGCCGCACCATCTCCGGATAGCTGAGCCAATAGGGAGAGGGAATAATCACCTCGTCACCCGGATTAATCAACGCCAACATCAGGTTGAATAAAGACTGCTTACCACCATTGGTAACCACCACATTGTCTGAGCCATAGCAGAGTTGATTATCATTTTGCAGTTTGGTGGCGATCGCCTGCCGCAACCCTGGCTCCCCTGCCGCCGCTCCATAACGAGTTTTACCCTGGTCGAGTGCTACCTTAGCCGCTTCAACAATATGTTTGGGGGTATCAAAATCTGGCTCCCCTGCACTAAAGCTACAAACATCGACCCCATCTGCTTTTAAGGCTTTCGCTTTCGCTGCGATCGCGAGAGTAATTGACGGCGCAACCTGACTCAGCCGAGATGCCAGTTCCATGCTTACCCCAGTTTTGACAAATCACTAGTTCAGAATAACTTACTCCACCTGGCGGTAAACTGCGAGAAATGTCAGATACTTTTTACAAGTTTGTTCCATCGGCTCTCGCCAATGGACGTCGCGCCCTTAAGAATTGCTATATCCCTAAAATAGTTCAGCCAAAGTCCTTAGCCTATGTGTTGTCAAAAACAGGTATGGTCAAAAGAGGATAAAGTCAAAAAAATATCGTATTGCTTAATCTATTGCCGTGTCGAATGGATCGGAGAGTTGATAACCCGCCAGGTTTGTTTTTGTCAGGGCAGCGTTGCCATGCTGGCAACGCCGTCTAGTACACCAACTTAAAGTTTTAGAGGGGGTGGAGGGGGTAAAATCCCCTCTTGGGGGCGCAGCCCCCAAACCCCCATGTTGCAAAATTTCGTGTTTGCAACACTAGATTTTATTGAATTTGCCATCTTAAGGCTGATTTTCCAGGTGGGGATGACACTTCGCCGAGCAATTCACTCGGTCTATCCGTAGCATTAAAACTATTATCAGTAGCTTTTTGTAAGAAATCTGCCAAATAAAGTTTGAGAGTTTAGCCGTAATTTGCTACGGTTTATTACATAATTTTCAATAACTTTATACATAACTTTACAACTCCGGCAACCAGCCTGGATAGTGCAAATGTTTCGCAGGAGGGCGATCGCAAGGCATATTCTGCAAATCCCTGATAAGCTTCAACCACCCAATGCAGACACGCAGTTCTCAAATTGACCCGCTGCTGACCGCATGGAATCCTTATCCTTAACATCTTCCAGTTCACAATTTTCATATAGATTAGGCAGGTAAGTTACATGACAATGACCGTTGCTCCAGACCAGATTGAACGGATCGTTTGGAATCAGCACCACGACCCCTATGAAGTTTTGGGACCCCATCAAATCGAACAAAACGGCAAAACCGTTTGGGTCGTGCGTGCTTATCTGCCAAATGCCGAAGCAGCGTGGGTGGTCTGTCCAGAGGAACGGCAAGAATATCCGATGCAGTCGAGCCACAATCCTCACTTCTTTGAGGCAATTTTAGAGGTTGAAAAGTTAGCAAACTATCAACTGAAGATCAAAGAAGGCGAGCATGAACGCATCACATACGACCCTTACGCCTTCCGTTCACCCCTGCTCACAGATTTTGATATTCATATCTTTTCTGAAGGCAATCACCACCGGATTTACGAAAAACTGGGCGCACACCTGACAGAAGTCGAGGGTGTCAAAGGCGTTTACTTTGCTGTTTGGGCACCTAATGCGCGTAATGCGTCTGTACTCGGCAACTTCAACAGTTGGGATGGGCGCAAGCACCAGATGCGCAAACGAGATAATGGCATTTGGGAAATCTTCATCCCCGATATTGGCGTGGGCGAAGCCTATAAATTTGAAATTAAAAATTGGGAAGGACATATCTACGAAAAGTCAGATCCCTACGGCTTTCAGCAGGAAGTTCGACCCAAAACGGCTTCCATCGTCGCCGATCTGGATGCCTATCAATGGCATGATGGCGCATGGATGGAACAGCGTCGGCATACAGAACCCCTGACCCATCCCGTTTCAGTTTACGAAGTTCATCTCGGTTCCTGGCTGCATGCGTCTTCCGCAGAACCTTACCAATATCCCGATGGCACCGAAGCCCCGGCAGTCATCGTCGCCGATCTTAAACCCGGTGCCCGGTTCCTGACTTATCGCGAACTGGCTGACAAACTCATTCCCTATGTCAAAGAATTAGGCTTCACCCACATCGAGCTTCTGCCCATTGCAGAACATCCCTTTGATGGCTCATGGGGCTACCAGGTGACGGGCTACTATGCCTGCACCTCCCGCTACGGAACACCTCAAGACTTTATGTACTTTGTTGATCAGTGCCACCAAAACGGCATTGGCGTGATTGTAGACTGGGTTCCGGGTCATTTCCCGAAAGACGGGCACGGGCTGGCATTCTTTGATGGTACTGCCCTCTATGAACATGCCGATCCGCGTAAAGGCGAACACAAAGAATGGGGCACGCTGGTGTTTAACTACGCCCGCAACGAAGTTCGTAACTTTCTGGTTGCTAACGCTCTATTTTGGTTTGACAAGTATCATATCGACGGAATTCGAGTCGATGCGGTCGCCTCTATGCTCTACCTGGACTATTGCCGCAAAGAAGGGGAATGGGTTACCAACCAATATGGGGGTCGGGAAAACATCGAAGCCGCAGACTTTTTGCGCCAGATGAACCATCTAGTTTTCAGCTATTTTCCCGGCGTATTAACTATTGCCGAAGAATCAACTGCATGGCCGATGGTGTCCTGGCCCACGTATGTGGGGGGGTTGGGCTTTAACCTGAAGTGGAATATGGGTTGGATGCACGACATGCTGGATTACTTCAACATGGATCCGTGGTTCCGCCAATTTCACCAGAACAACGTCACCTTCAGCATCATGTATGCCTTCAGCGAAAACTTCATGCTGGCGCTCTCCCATGATGAAGTGGTGCATGGCAAGAGCAACATGATTGGCAAAATGCCAGGGGATGAGTGGCAAAAGTTTGCCAACTTGCGATGCCTATTTTCTTACATGTTTACCCACCCCGGTAAGAAAACTCTGTTTATGAGTATGGAGTTTGGGCAGTGGAGTGAGTGGAACGTGTGGGGCGACCTGGAATGGCAATTGCTTCAGTTTGAACCGCACCAAAAACTCAAACACTTCTTTAGTAAGTTGAACGAGTTATATCGCACGGAAGCGGCTCTCTATAGCCAGGACTTTAGCTATGACGGGTTTGAGTGGATTGATTGTAGCGACAATCGCCATAGTGTGGTGTCGTTTATCCGCAAAGCAAAAGACTCTTCCGAATGTGTCATTACCGTTTGCAACTTTACTCCCCAGCCTCATTCTCACTATCGTGTGGGTGTGCCAGAACCCGGATTTTACAAAGAGTTGTTTAATAGCGACTCGCGGGAATACGGCGGCAGCAATATGGGCAATCTGGGCGGCAAATGGTCGGATGAGTGGTCTTACCACAACCGTCCCTATTCCATTGACCTGTGCTTGCCACCGTTAGCGGTCTTAGTGCTGAAGCTCGATTGTGACGCGACCCAAACCGCGATCGCTGCCAGCAACTAATATCACCAACACTACGTTTTGTAAGAGGGTTTGAGAGAGCCGCGCCGAGCGCGGCTCTCTCAAACCAGACAATCTATTCAGTTGCGAAGCGCCAGATTATGGTTATCGCTGATGCTGAAGGCTTGCTAATTCGTGTGCGACTCTGGCTTTACTAGCCGTCAGGTGTGATTGTATGGCTTGAACGGCAGCGTCTATGTCATCCGTGTCATGAGATCGACGAGCCTGGGCGATCGCGTCATAGATGGTTTGATGTTCGTCTCGAATCTCCAGCACGCGGGGATTGTGGCGAGTCGTCTGGGCGCGCATTAATGCCATTTTGCCAAAGACTTGATCGAGCAACGAAACCAGGCACGTATTCCCCGAACTGTGGGCGATCGCCACATGAAATTGATAATCGACTTCTAGCAAATCAGAGCTATTGCCTGCCGTCTGGGTGCTGAGTTGACCGGCTTTAACAATATAGCTTTGCAATTGCTGCAATTGAAACTCACTGGCATTTTCACACGCCCCTCTGACTGCCAACGCTTCTAGAGCAATGCGGCAATCATACAAATGCATAGTTTCTGCGGTAGACAAGGTGGTGACTCGCAACCAACCCATTTCGTCTGCGGTCACGAGTTCTTCGCGTTGCAATTGTCGAATGGCTTCCCGAATGGGGGTACGACTGACATTCAACTGCTCCGCGATTTGCAACTCAACCAGGCGATCGCCTGGAGCCAGATCTCCCGATAAAATGCTTTCCCGTAGAGCTTGATAAATCTGTTCGTGAAGCGATTTACTTCGCTGTACGTTTTTGGCTGAGAGAACCACCGTTTCGACTCCTTGAGATTGCGTTCCCTTTTCTATTGTATACAGGATGCAAAAAAAACAGGTTACGGCTGCTTGTCTGAAAACCTGGATTTTATAAACACATGCAGCCGTCAAGGGGTTGATTAGGACAAGGGTTCTCACACAACCTCATTCCGGTATGGAATTTGATGAAAGTGCCGCGCTCTGCGCGGCACTTTCATCAAATTCCATACTTATGGATCGTGGATTTAATAAACCCGGACGTCTATGTTTGGAAGCGCGGCTCCGCCGCGCTTCCAAACATAAACGTCCGGGTTTTAATTAATTTGTGTTCCTTAACATTTAATCCGTCTTTTGGCTGGCTCTATACCAGGTCTGAATCTGGCTCGGAGACATGCCCAACAGATAACCGATAACCACCCATTGGTTCACAAGCGTGGTTTTCAGGATGCCCAATTTTTGCCATCGACGTCCAGATGTCAGCACCGCAGCCGGAGCGATCGCAATTCGTCCCCGCTTTTGTAGCCGTCGGATTAGCTCAAAGTCTTCCATAATCGGCAGTTCCGGAAAACCACCCACCTGATGAAACATCTGTGCCGTCAGGAAAATCGCTTGATCCCCATAGGGCAGTTGCCAGAGACGCGATCGCCACTTGACGCCCCATTCTACCCATCGCAATCCCGGCATCTCTGCGGCAATGGCAAGTTCAAACGCGGCAGCGACCACACCGGGTTGAGCCAATGTTTGATCAATCAACGTCGCGAAATTGGGTGGCAAGCATGTATCACCATGCAAAAACAGCAAAATGTCACCGCTTGCTGCCTGCGCTCCAACATTCATCTGGTGGGCGCGTCCCGGAGTCGTTTGAATCACGGATGCTCCCAACGAGTGGGCGATCGCCACCGTTTCATCCTGACTGCCACCATCGACAATAATCAGCTCTACCGTCGATTGCCCCTGTAATCGTTGGATCGTTTCAGCAATCAGTGTTGCCTCATTCAATACCGGAATAATCACGGATATATGGGCTGACGCTGATGCCTGCATCTGGGTCTGGACACGTTGCCAGACGACTAAATCTTCCGGGCGATCGACGTCCGTCAGGGGATCTAGATATGCGATCGCCAATCCCAACTGTTGCGCGATCGCCACCGTCTGTTGAAGCACCTCAGAGGTACCCCAACGGATTCCAGCAAATACCTCTGGCACCGGACGCCGCAGCCCAATCAAGTAATAGCCCCCATCTGTCGCTGGCCCCAGCACCACATCGTAGTGATGCAACTGATCCAGCGCTCGCCGCATCGTGGCGCTATCTAACTCAGGACAATCAATCCCAATGGCGATCGCCCGTTCACAGCCTGCCACAAAAGCCGCGCTAAATGCCTGATCCAACCGCGATCCTAAATCGCCTGCTGCCTGCGGCTGATAGCAAAACTGCGATCCCAGCCAGTCTTGCATCAATTGCGGACTGCCGCCTGCAAACTGCACCTCCACCGAAACCGACCCCGATAAGGCTTGTGCTTGCGCCAGCGTATGTTCGGTCATCTGCCGTTGTAATTGGGCTGCACCTGCCGCACCCAACGCCGGAATCAGACGAGTTTTAGTTTGACCGGGGTGTGGGTAGCGAGTGAAAACAATAAGACGTTCTGAGCTCACCAAATCTGTCCTGCTTCCTTTCCGTTTTACACCCAATTTATTTTGCCAGGTGGCATTTGGCAGTGCTAATGTTGGGCTGAATTTGGGCGTGAACCCTTTGGGTTCACGCCCAAATCCATCCGCTTATTGAGGATTGTGGATGTAGTCAGACCGAAGATTTGTTTGAAAGCACTGCGACGACACGCTTCCCAACCTAAACGTTCGGGTTTCTCTAAAGTGTGATCCTCAGTAGGTCAGGCTCCCGATCCAGCAACAAGTTTGCTGGTGTTTGGTGAATTGCTCTGATAAATTTCCGGAATCGAGGAAGCAAAAACTGTATTTTTGTAGTGCATACTTGTCATTATAAAAAATTCTTGGAAGAAAATTTTTGCATAGTTTATCCCGACGAGGTCTGTTCTGATAGGTTAAAAGCTATAGGGAAGTGTCTTTGGGCAATTCAGGATATCACTGGGCAATCTAAGAATAGTAGGTAACACTCTTATTAAAGTGAAAGAGATTTTAACCATGCATGCGGAAGAACTGCTGCAACGCTATACAGCAGGGCTGAGAGATTTTAGGCAGGCGGATCTGGTCGGCATAGATCTCAATGGTAAAGACCTAAGGAATGCCAATTTACGGGGGGCTGATCTTTCAGGTGCAAATTTACAGGGTGCAGATTTGAGTTCGTCTAACTTGCGAGAAGCCAAGTTAGTGGGCACAGATTTGCAACACGCCAACCTCAGCGAGGCAAACCTCATCGGGGTAGATCTGAGTCAGGCATTGCTGCAACGAGCTAATATGACCGGGACAGGTTTACGCAGTGCCAAGCTGGTAGAGGCAGATTTGCGTCAAGCCGTGTTGATCGAGGCAAATCTGGCAGAGGCAATTTTGAGTCGGGCAAATTTGAGCGAAGCCAATTTGAGCGAAGCCAGCATGAGTCGAGCAAAGTTGATCGCCTGCGACCTTTCCAGAGCCGTTTTAGATGGTGCCAATCTCACCAATGCCACGCTGAGTGAGGCAAATTTAGAAGGGGCAATTTTGGTCAATGCTTTACTCAATGGCGCTAGCCTGGAAGAAGCCAACTTAAGTGATGCTGATCTGAGTCGATGCAAGTTGATTAGCGTCAATTTAATGAATGCCAACCTCAACCGGGCTAACATTCGGGGCGCAAACTTAAGCTGGTCTTCCCTGCGGGGTGCCAATCTTTGTAAGACTAACTTTTATCGTGCCAAATTATGTTGGGCAAATCTGAGCGAGGCAGATTTATCGGAAGCTGTATTAATTAGTGCCAACCTGAATCAAGTTAACTTCCTCAACGCTAACTTGACGGGAGCTATTCTTCCCGATGGTATCACTTACGAATAATTTTCTACGTATTTATACAGAAACAGATTAAACTCAATTTATAGGTTTACCCAATCGAGTCAGATCGGGTGATAGGTCAAACAGGTGGCGCGTTCCGTTGGAACGCGCCACCTGTTTGTTTATAAAGCGCGTCACACCTGGATAGAGTATGGTTGTCGTGTGGGAGCCTCGCTCCGCAATGCTCTCACACGACGGTAGTGGTATTCATGGAGTAATTTTTAAGACTATCCACACGACAACTTGTACTTCACCCAACTGAGAATTGTGATGTAGCAACCATACCACCGAGCCACCCCCCTGATCTCTACGTGTGAGAGTCGTCAAATAGGGAATTGAGAAATAGCAGCAAATCCTTTATGGTTATTGGGTTGCAGTCGTATAAGCGATCGCTAATATCGATTTCAAAGCATCTGTAAAAGTCATCACAGAGATTAATTTCCCAGTCAAACCAACACACCTGAGTCCACGACAAATCTTCTTCCAGGCGATCGCTGGGATAGACCTTCGAAAATTTTAGTCCCGAATATTTAGCAAGATGGCTATAGGCAAAGTGGGCAACAGCGGTGCGAATGCCCAGTGGCTTGCAGTGCAGCTCAAACCATTCATCCGCACTTAAAGAAGGGCGATCGCGGAGTAAGCGATTCACGTCCTGACGCACTCGTAAATCAGGACTGAGAATGCCATAGGTCTTGAGGCTGAGAATAGAGTTTTTGACTCTGTGCCACATATTAGAAAATTCGCGCTTGACGGCTTGAGCCTTTTTCCCAGTATTCCCATTCAATCCAGTAACGCTACATGTTTGAGAGGGTGTTTCAGAGTGGTATCGCTGATTTTGGGGATGAATTTGAACGCGAAACCTCTGGTTTCGCGTTCAAATTCATCCCCAAAATCAGCAACATCCAAAAAAATGGTAATTCCTACGAATGAGAGATAGGGCGATCGCAGTGCAATGATTTGGCATTAGTCTGAGTGAAACCAGGTCAAAATGCAGCGCATCCCCTGTCCTTCACCTGGTGCCTATGATGCTGTCATTTTTCAGGCAGATTTGGTTGCGTCGTTTGAGATGGGCGATCGCCCTGTTTTGCGCGGTATTGGCGATCGGATTAACCCCTGGGATTGCTCAGGCTGATCATAACTGGTGGTTCGACGATCACTGGTTTAGTTTTGCTGATGAATCATCACACGGAATATTGTTAGGAGTTCAGATTGTTGAGATTAATGCATCAAAGGAAAGATTGATCGGTCAATCTGGACAGTGCTACGACCCTGGTTGCCTGAAACAGATTCACAACATAGATACCTTTGAATTTAATTGCCGCGACAATATTTGTCTTGCGGTTGAAGATGTTCGAAATGCTTATGCCAATGACACTTACGTTTTTTACTCTAATAGTTCAGTTAAACTCATCGGACAATTTTCCGATCGCCTACGGGTTAGCGATACTTTTTCGATTTTTGAGAGTCGGTATTGGGTAGTAAAAGTCAACGCTTCTAGTTTGTCGCTAGTTCCAGACACCAATCTGCCCTTATTTTTTCCCGATATTTACTGGCGTTGGTTTTGGTCTTGTCCGTCGTTTTGGATTGCTCTAGTACTCATCTTATGTATTGAGATGTTTGTTGCCCTGGTGTACTTATGGCGATCGCACACTAGTGGGCAAGTTGTTCGTAAAACCTTGACTACGATTGGCTTAGGAAATGTTTTGAGCACTCCAGTTACATTTAATCTTGTGCTGCTTCCGTTTCAGGAAAACTCTGCTGTATTTCTTGGTGTTATGTGGCTAAGCGTTGCCATCATATATGCCCTACTTCTAATTGCTGAAAACTCTGAAACCCAAAGTTGGAGAGTTTTTCGTGTTTCTATCTTGATAGGGATCATGTTCTTTCACTTTGGATTATTAGTCTTATACCTGACAGAATCATATTTGAGTCGTCTTCTTTGGCTACATAGCTTTCCACCGATGGGACTCTTAGCCATAATATGTACCTTTATTTTGATCATGATTTATTCCAAAACAAGAGGGTGGCAAGGAGCAGGCAAAGTCATTTTGTTAATCAGTATCTGTTTGGCTGGATTGATCACGGTACTGACTGGAATATTTGTTTATCAGTCTTATCGTTCTGGCGATTTTTTTATTAGTGTGGTTCTATCCATCATTACCCTTACGTTGCTGGGTAGTTGTAGTTTTATTTTGAGAATGAACCGTGCTCAAAATAGTTGGCAGAAAGTATTTTTTTATTTTGTTTTACTAATTGGTCTATATGGTTTGGCACTACTTTGGGGAATGAGTGTAATTTTCTCAGTTAACTCCCTTTACCAAATACACTGGGTTCCTAGTCCACGCTTGATTGCAGTAATTATTGTGATGCTGTATGAAGCTTGGTTACTTGCCTCGCTCAATCGAGATGTGGTGTCATGGCGACAGGCAGGCATTCTCAGCCTGTTGACCAATGGTGTGACTTTGGGATGGGGATGGGTGCTGTTGCGGATATTGCAAAGTTTGTCGTTCGTACCTAACTTTTAGTATTTTGAATCTTGGTTTAGCGTTGATGATTTTGGAGATAAATTGAGGTGAAACCGAAGGTTTCACCTCAATTTATCCTGATAGTAAACAGCTATCTCTTTTTGCCAAACTTTGCTTTTAGATCCTCCAATGTGGCAGGCTTTGATTCTGAGCGGAGATTCGATTCTTTCTTCGGTTCTTTTTTGTTAATTTTGGGTGTTCCCGCTTCTTTGTTGATTTTGGCAACTGCGGTGTCTTTGCTGCCTTTGGCAGCTCCGGCTTCCGCCGATTTCATCGATAGGCTGATGCGTTTGAGGGCTTCGTTTACCTCCAAAACGCGCACGTTTACGACCTGTCCAACTTTCACAACTTCTTTCGGATCTTTGACAAATTGGTTGGAGAGTTGGGAGACATGAATCAGTCCATCCTGATGGACACCAATATCAACAAACGCTCCAAAGTTAGCAACGTTGGTGATGATGCCTTCCAATTCCATGCCTACTTGCAGGTCGTTGATTTCTTTCACCCCTTCTTTGAACGTGGCATATTTGAATTCGGCGCGGGGGTCGCGTCCCGGCTTTTCCAGTTCTGCCAGAATGTCGCGCAGGGTCGGTTCGCCAATGGTATCGGTGACGTATTTTTTTAGATCGGCAGGTTTGAGTTGGGCAGGAATCTGCGTAATTTGAGTCAAGGGTACTTGTAGGTCGGTGGCGATCGCCTCCACGACTTTATAACTTTCAGGATGAACGGCAGTGTTATCTAACGGATTTTTGCCTGACCGGATGCGCAGAAATCCAGCCGCTTGTTCAAAGGCTTTCGGTCCCAGCTTGGGGACTTTTAGGAGTTGACGGCGATCGCTGAAAGCCCCGTTGCTATTGCGATAGGCAACAATATTATTGGCGATCGTGGGGGTGATGCCAGAGACAAAGGTCAGCAGTTCTTTAGATGCCAAATTGAGATCGACACCCACGTAGTTAACACAGCTTTCAACCGTTTCATCAAGCTTTTTCTTGAGCAATTTTTGATCGACATCATGCTGATACTGCCCAACCCCAATAGATTTGGGATCGATTTTCACCAGTTCGGCTAACGGATCTTGCAAGCGGCGACCAATGCTGATGGCACCTCGCACCGTGATATCAAAATCAGGAAACTCGGCGATCGCGACATCACTCGCAGAATAAATCGACGCGCCTGATTCATTCACCATCACCTTAACCGGCTTGCGGTCTAGCGATTGCAGGACAAGGGTAACAAATTCATCGGTTTCCCGTCCTGCTGTGCCATTGCCAATAGCAATCAACTCAACGTGATACTTTTCAATTAGTTGGGTCAGGGTGCGAGCGGCCTGGGCGCGCTGGTTTTCTGATTGATGTGGAAAGATGGTTTGGTATTCTAAAAACTTACCCGTCTGATCCAACACCGATACTTTGCAGCCCGTGCGGAAGCCTGGATCAATTGCCAGGGTGGGTTTCATCCCCGCCGGAGCCGACAGCAATAACTCACGTAGATTGGTTTCAAAGGTTTTGATCGATTCAATATCGGCTTCAAGTTTTTTGGCTGCTCGTACTTCACTGATCAACGAATTTTTCATCAGCCGATTGAAGGCATCTTTTAGCATGGCGCGATAAAAGACACGCACGGGTTTGACGTTAGTTTGAATCTCTTCAGATTCCAAATAGGACAACACAGCGTCTTCATCAAATGCCAGGTCAAACGCCAGCACACCCTCAGTTTCACCCCGGCATAGTGCCAGCAAATTGTGGGGAGCGATCGCCTTCACCTTTGCCTGAAAATTGCGATACATTTCATACTTCGTCGTACCGTCGGCAACGTCACCTTTCATGTGCGACGTAAACACCCCGTTTTCCATCAGATAATCGCGCAGAAATGCTCGATACTCTGCGGTTTCTGCCACAGCTTCTGCCAGAATATCAGACGCACCATTAAGAGCCTCTTCAACGGTTTTAACCCCCTTCTCTTCCGCAATATAGGTTTCAGCTTCTGGCTCCAGCGCAGTGACGGTTTTTCCTGTTTGATTCAGTGATTTAATCCAGGCTGCCAGGGGTTCCAGCCCCTTTTCTCTAGCAATAGTGGCTCGGGTGCGACGTTTGGGACGGTAGGGTAAATAGAGATCTTCCAGTTCATTTTTTTGCAGACAGGCTTCAATCTGCCCTTTCAACTCATCGGTTAGCTTCCCTTGCTGGGCGATCGCCTCTAAGATCGACTGCTTGCGCTCCTCCAGTTCCGTCAAATAGGTGTAGCGATCAAACAAATCTCTCAACTGAATTTCATTCATTTCCCCCGTGCGTTCTTTGCGATATCGGGCAATAAACGGAATCGTTGCCCCCTCCGCAAACAGTTGCAGCGCATTTTCAATTTGTCCGGGTCTGAGGGAAAGTTCGTCTGCTAGCAGTTGAGGAATGTTTAGCATGGACAGTCTCTACGATTCAAGTTCTAGGGTCAGTCAATCTGTAATGCTACCTTATTCCAAGCACAAGCTTAATCTGAGGGTTAAGATATACGGTTTGATTTCTTCAAATCGACAACCATCAGATAACCAATCAAAATACTCATCAACAGATCCTTAAACATTAACAGTGGGTCTTGCCGCCACCCGTGAAAAAAGAGAATTCCCCCTGATATAAACAACATCAGCGGCGCAAAACTCAACTGTAGGACACGAATCAGGGCATCGTCAGAGCGGTCTGCTTTGAACGCTGCACTAATCTGACCCACAGATATGGCGAAATAAGCAACTGAACCCAGAATGAGCAATACGCCCAGCAGACTATTAACTCTCATACTGACCTTGCCATACGTTAATATTCGTATTTATACGCCAGCTACCGACGCTCTATCAAGATAACCACAAGTACCCAGATAAAATAAAACACCTAATGTTTAGAAAAAAGTTTAGAAAAAATGCACCGAAAGCACGTACTTTCTAAACATTAGGTTTGTGATTGTTTTGGTTTATCACCTTAGGGTGTGCTTTAAAAGTTGTTTTTTCGGGCGCGAAGCACCCGAAAAAACAACCTTCTTAGCGAGCTTTAAAGCACGCCCCAGGATCCTTACCAAATTAAAAACCATAACTTTTGGGGAGAGTGCGGCTTCGCCGCACTCTCCCCAAAGTTATTCAACTTATTTTTATCAGCATTCTTAGCGTTTGATGGTGCAGTCGTAATTCGCACCACCAACTAACACTACTGACTACGCAGCCTGGAGCAACACCGTAGACCCCTGTGTTACTTTTTGGTATTGCTGAATCCTGGTCTGAATTCTGAGTGATGGTATTCATGTAATGATTTTTGTGGCGCGGGCGACGCCCGCGCCACAAAAAAATAGTGATCAGAGACTGGCTAGATCTGCCCTTACAGAGATTGGTCAGTCAATCCGCCCAAATCAGCAACGCCTATTTTTTAGACATTTGCTTCTTCTTTGACTAACTTACTCCAGCCCAGGTCTTTCAGCGAATTATTGCGGCGCAGTGGACGGGTTGCCAGTTCCAAAATGTCGCGCGCATTGGTAAAGCCGTGAATCTGGGCAAAGGTGAACTCCACCGACCACTTAGTATTGATACCGCGTGCTTCTAAAGGATTGGCGTGTGCCATTCCAGTGATGACCAGGTCGGGCTTGAGGTCGTAGATGCGCTGGATCTGGTTGTAGTTGTCGGGCTTTTCAATGATGCGGGGCAATGGTACACCCATGTCGTGACACGTTTTCTCAAGCAGAGAGAGTTCAGCCGCTTGATAGCGCTTGTCCATATAGGGGATGCCGATTTCAGGAACCGTCATGCCGCATCGCACCAGGAACCGTGCTAGAGAGATTTCTAGCAGGTTATCGCCCATAAAGAACACCGACTTGCCGCGAATAAGTTTGACGTAATCTTCCAGGCTTTCCCAGATTTGGGCTTCGCGTTCATCCAAACCTTTGGGTTCTATACCAAAAACGGAGCAAATTTTTTCAATCCAGGCGCGGGTGCCATCGGGACCGATGGGGAAGGGTGCGCCAATGAGTTTGCATTTGCGTCGGCGCATCAGGGTTGTGGCTGTGCGCGACAGAAATGGATTCACGCCAGAAACGTAGTACCCTTCTTCTAGAGTAGGCAGTTCAGTAAAGCGCTTGGCTGGCAACCAGCCTGACACTTTGACACCATGCTTTTTCAACTCCAATGTCAATTGGGTGACGACTGGATCAGGCAGAGAGCCGAAGAGTACGAGGGGTGGATGATCGGCATATTCAGATTCGTCAGCTGCCACGTCTTCTTTTTTGCGACCAAAGTTCAGCAGTTTGGCGATCGCATTGCGTTCTTCTTTTTCTGATTCTTGTTCTTTGCTAGGGCAACGCGCCGCCATCGCTGCCAGCACTGTATCTTCACCTTGGGTAAAGGCATAATCTAGCCCATTGGCGCGCGCGACCACAATCGGAATGCCGATCTCAGCTTCTAACTTAGGAGCCAGACCTTCCAGATCCATTTTGATAATTTCGGTGGTGCAGGTGCCAATCCAGACGATGACCGAAGGATTGCGATCGCGTTTAATTTGCGTACACAAGCGCTTTAATTCTTCGTAATCATTCAACTGGGCAGAAATATCGCCTTCTTCCAGTTCTGCCATGGCATAACGCGGTTCGGCGAAAATCATCACCCCCATCGCATTTTGCAAGAAATAGCCACATGTCTTGGTACCAATTACCAGAAAGAAGCTATCTTCAATTTTTTGATACAACCAGGCAACACAGCTAATGGGGCAAAACGTATGGTAATTACCCGTTTCGCATTCAAAATCTAACGCCTGGGGTTGAGTCTCAGCAAGGGTCATGGTATCAGTTTCCTCGTTTAGTAAGGTTCAGGGGTTAGGAGTTAGGAATTTGGAACGTTTGCAGGTCTCACGTCCTTATCAATCGGGAATGCAGCAGACTCCTGGTCGATTTCTCCTGGCGGAGATGCTACGTCAGCCAATCGCGCTTTAATCTTCAGCCTTTCGCATTCAGCCTGTTCCCTCAGCCTCTTTCTCGGGTTCTCTGATCCGAGTTACCGCGAACGCCTTCACAAGACTCGTCTGCAACGGCAACTGGTGATTTTTGAGTGAGAAAATCGACCTCTGGAATTCCACCCGGAAGCATTTTTGGGTTTTTCTCTGCGATCGCCTCTTCTCCCTTCCCTAAGGCTTCTAGCGCTTCATCGGGGTTAAAGTTAAGACCCAAAGCAATCACGATGCGATCTGGATTGCTACTCAGGTCAACAATCAGGGGAAGAAGGTGCGTTAGTTGGGGTTCTAAGACCGATAGGGTTGCCAGGATGAAGCTGGAAGAGGGACGACGCTGCCCTTCACAACTCACCCAGACTCCGACACGGGTTAACCAATGACGGTTGGTGCGGTAGTAATCTAACCACTGCGCTTTAAGAGATTGACGGAACTGTTCGATGTTCACGGGACGCCCCAGAAGTGATGAGTTTTAAGATAAAGGTGTCGAGTTAATTAGACTAACTTAAAACTCATAACTCAAAACTCATCACTTATTGCACTCCTTTAGACCATCATTAGATCTAGTTCTTCAGATTCGGTCTTAACAGGGGGTTGCGCCGGGTTGAGATAGAAATCAGACAACAAACTAAAGAGTTCGCGATCGGGGGAATCGTTGGGCACAACGCCTTCGGGAGACGACAAGATTTGATCGGCAATGTTGAGATAGTAGTCGCAGACATAATTCAGCGACGGGTCGCTTTCTGCCATCTCAAACAAGGTCTTGCCTTTGACTCGCGAGACACGGATATCTTCGATCAACGGCAAAATTTCTAACACAGGCATGGGCACTGCTTCGATATATTTGTCGATCAGATCACGCTTGGAGGTGCGATTGCCAATCAGTCCGGCAAGACGCAGGGGATGAGTTCTGGCTTTTTCTCTGACTGAGGCAGCAATTCGATTGGCGGCAAACAGGGCATCAAACCCGTTATCCGTCACAATCATGCAGTAATCCGCGTAGTTGAGGGGTGCGGCAAATCCACCACAGACCACGTCACCCAACACGTCAAACAGAATGACATCATATTCGTCGAACGCGTTCAATTCTTTCAGCAGCTTGACGGTTTCACCGACGACATAGCCACCGCAACCTGCGCCTGCGGGAGGACCACCGGCTTCAACGCAATCGACCCCACCATAGCCTTTGTAGATGACATCTTCCGACCAGACATCTTCGTAGTGGTAGTCCTTTTCTTGCAGCGTATCGATGATGGTAGGAATCAAAAAGCCAGTCAAGGTAAAGGTACTATCGTGCTTTGGATCACAACCAATTTGTAAGACTTTCTTGCCCCGTCTGGCTAAAGCGACCGATATGTTACAGCTCGTTGTGGACTTGCCAATACCGCCTTTTCCATAAACTGCGAGTTTCACTATGGTTCTCTCCTATAGGTTGATTTGAAACAAGTAGGGTCGTACCGCGTGACGGTGACAACCCTTGACCTCAACCGTTGCCTCATCGGTTAATGACTGCATTATTCATGAATTGCAGGGGAAAAGAAAGGGTCTAGATTATCGTTTGTGGGTCTAAGGAGAGGCTATGAATTTTAAAGATGTTCATTATCGATAAAAACTAATTCAAATCAGCTCTCAAATCTCAAAAAGCCTATAAATCAAATTTTAATCTCCGTTTTTTATAAAAATCAGAACAAAAGACAAAAAATATTCTCTATACAGATGGGGCGCAACAGGTTTTTTCAGCGTCTAAAAATTCTGGGTCAGAGAAATGCGATCGCCAGATTTCACGCGATCCTCTGCTATTCACTAAAAATGGATGAACGTCAAGCCAGGCAAACGCTTGATTACCTCACGAGGTAACTAACGCATCAGGGGATCAATCCCAATCCCTATAGATTTAGCTATGGTTTGCCTTAGATTCATCTATAGGTTGCTGGGTAAAGGCAGGCTTGCAGGATAGAGCCTGGTCGTAATCGGGGATTTTATTAAAAATAATAAATTTTTGCTTTTGACTACAGTTGGATGCCACTGAGTTAGGGCGGGTGATAGGTTGAAAAGCGTCACGGAGCGCTGCTTTTCGACCGATCCTCCTACGGTTTCTGAGCGTATAGCCCGATATCGCTATCACTCTCTCCATGAATAAAGGAGGGAGTTGCGACGCAACTCCCTCCTTTAGCCGACTGATACCAATGTGAATTGAAAGCACGACAGATCTCTGTACGGGCTTGGCAGTGCCAAGCCCCTCCTGAAGTCCCATGTGCCCAAAATTTCATTTAAATTTGGTATGAATTTATAGCGCTGTGCAGGTTGATTCAGTACGGTGTTGTGGGGCGCGGAGCGCCCCACAACACCGTTTCTGTACTTAACGAACTTGCACACCGCTATAAACCTGAGGATCACAGATGAATGCATGAACTTGTCATTCGTGTTGAGAGGGCAACGGCTCTGCCGTTGTCCTCTCAACACGAATTGGGGTTCAATCCTCGCTCCTCAACGACCGACTATTGCAGGTTCACCCGGATCAGTTCGTAGGCACCTTTTTGGTCAAGCACTTGGTAGTGATCGGGTGGCAATTCCAACTGAGGAATTTTGTAGGTATAGGCAACCACCAGCGCAGATGGAATTTTGGCGCGGCTTCGAGTCAGGCGATTGAGACGATTAGTGGTTTGCTTGATCGTAGACAGATAGGTAATAGGTTTTTCGGTGTAGAAGGACAAACTGGGCTTTTTCATGCCAAACATGATGATTTCTTCCCCAGGTTGTGCTGTTTGCACGATGGTGCTTGCCAGTTGTCGTAGGGGCAGTTGCCGTTGGGAATCAACCAAAGCTGCCGCAGGCAGGACAGCCACCATGACGTAGAGCAGTAGGGCGAGAACATAGGGCAACCACAGCCAATGACCTTGACGACGTACCAGTAAACCGATGCCAGCCAGGACGGCAATGATCCAAATGGCAGCTCCCCCGATGAGGATGCCCGATTGTTGCAACAGCTCTGGCAACTGGGGCATGGCTGGATCACCCCCGCTCAAATGGGGACTGTAGAGGGTGGCGATCGCGATCGCTCCAGCAAAAAGTAAGCTAACGATGCTACTGACGACAACGCCGCGAGACGATTGCCGTTGGATCATCTGGTCGCTCCAAAATAACCCCACCAGAATGGCAGCCGCAGGCATCAGCGGGATTACATAACTGGGAAGTTTGGTTGCTGCAATCGTAAAAAAACCAAAAATGACAACCAACCACATCAGCGCAAACAATCCTAAATGGCTACTGCGCGGCAGGTGTTGCCAGTCTTGTCGTCGCCAAAATTGAAGACGGGCGATCGCCACGGGCAGATGGAATGACCAGGGAGCAAACCCCAACAAAACAATCAGGACATAGAAAAACCAGGGAGCGCTGTGCTGATTGACGACTTCTGTAAACCGTTCCAGGTTGTGGTAGCCAAAGAAGGAATTGATATAGGCTTCGCCATTGGCGCGGATGACGAGGATATACCAGGGCAGAGTCATGACCAGAAAAATACAACTGCCCCAGAGCAATTGCATTTCCTGTAAAACTTCGCGAAGTTTACCCAGATAAAGCAAAAAGGCAGCAATGATGAGAATGGGTAGCACGATCCCCACGGGACCTTTGGTCAGTACTGCCAGGGAACTGAGGATGTAAAACGCCAGATACCAGCGAAATTTGGTCGGGGTGCCCAGGGGTTGGGCATAGCCCCAAAAAAATGCCAGGAGGGCGGATCCCATACAGCCATTCAATAACATATCTGAAACCCCGATCCGTGCCCAGGCAAGGGAGAGGGGCGTGAAGATTAAAATGGCAGTGCCAATCCATGCTGCTAGCCAGCGTTGACGTTGAGCATTCACAGGTGGGCGATCGCTCTCTGCCTGCGTGCGATCGCCAGGAGTGGCTGAGGTACCAAACGCCTGTAGCGTCAAAAATCCTAAGACCGTGATCCCACACGCCGCTAAAACCGACGGAAACCGGACTGCCCAGGTGTTGATCCCAATCACTTGATAGGCGATCGCCATCAACCAATAGACCAATGGCGGCTTATCAAAGCGAGTCTCTCCATTAAAATAGGGCGTCACCCAGTCGCCCGTCACCACCATCAACCGAGAGGCTTCGGCAAACAAGGGCTCGGTTTCATCCATGAGCCCTGTGCTACCCAACTGCCAGATAAACGCCAGCCCACACAAAAGCAGTATCCCTAAAATCGAACCCGTCCAGATGACTGTTGGCTGTTTTTCCCAATTGGGTGGGAGCGCTTTAAGCTGGCTTAGCATCCTCAATCTCTTGCAACCTACTCAATATCGGATCTCATCTTACTGCCACTTTAGAACCGAAAACCTCTGAAGGCATTGCATAATCTCGCGATGGAATTTAGTGTGGGTGCCGCGCTTTGCGCGGCACCCACACTAAATTCCATCGCATCACGGATTCAGCCGTTGACCAGGAATTCCGGCATGGCTGATTTTGGGGATGAATTTGGACGTGAACCCTTCGGGTTCACATCTAAATTCATCCCGCTATTAAACAATGCCGGCATTACAGATGCAGTCAAGATCGGGCGAATCTCTTTGGGTTTATGGCGTCAAAATTAATAACCATTCCGATCCGTCCGCATTCCAGACAGGAGTTGGTGTTTCTCCAACCACATAGGGACCCCAATAGCGTCGGGAACCATCCTGGGCAAAGGCAACTAAAATGTCGCCTTGTTGCAGTTGCAGGTCGCCATCGGGCAACGACAGCAGCAATCCTTTCGCACTGCCTTCTTGCGGAGCGAAATCCCAATGGACGGGTTCGGCATAGGTGGGGTGGGGTGGCTCGGCCGAGGGGGTTATATCTAAGGTCGAACTGGATTTTAGCGTTAGCAGAGCAACTCTTACGGGTTGGTTGGTCTGATTACTGACCCGCAGCTTGCCAAGCTGGATGACAGCAGTAGGGGTCTCTTCTGACGGGGCGGAGGCTGGAGTCGCAGGAGTTGCAGGAGCAGAAGCAAGGGGTGTTACGGCGGGACTGGGTTGAGGAGACGGCGATCGCAGTTCGGTTAGTCCAGAGGTCGTGGGTGAGGGACTCGGCTCGGATGGCGTAACGACGGAATCAGGGGGGATCGGCTCGATCCAGGCAGTAATGCTAAATCGACTGAGCAGGAGAGCGAACAGACCCACTCCAACGGCTGCAATCAAAATTGCAGGATACAGTCTTAATTTCAAAATATTTTTAGTCAACGGTCTCTCCCGAATCACCCCTACTTCTACTCTAGTGAGTGAATGGAAGGTTTGTGCTGGGGATCATGAATTAAATTCTCAGACAGCAGGGGTAGGGTGACCGTAAACCGAGTTGATCCCCGCTGGCTATCGACCGTGATAGTGCCTTGCAAGCGTTCGATCTGGCGTTTGACCAGTGCCAACCCCAACCCCGTGCCTCCATGTTTCCAGGGATCGTTATTAGGAATGCGATAGAACTTGTCGAAAATGCGATCGCACTCATCCGGCGGAATCTCTACACCACTATTCGTCACCTGGATTTGGAGACTGAGTTGGGGTGATGTGGCAGTCGGTGCCAACATCTGGGCAACCAGGGTGATCGTTTCTCCGGCAGGGGTATATTTGCAGGCGTTATTGAGCAACTCCGCCACAATTCGTTCGGCGTAAGACCTATCAGTTATCCAGATCGGTAATGAGTCAGGTAGATCGATTTGAAAATGCTGGCGTTGTTTGTCCGTTTGTTCGCTAAAGGGTTGACTGACACGTTCCACCAGGTCAGCCAGCTCAACCCGAGTTAACGCGATCGCATCGCATTTTGCATCCAAACGATTGAGATCGAGGAGATCGTTAATCAAGCTAATCTCTCGCTGACATTCATATTTCAAAATATCGAAGTAGCGATGGATCGAACGTTCGGCAGTGCCCAGATCGTCCACCTTTTTCAGGCTGATCTCCAACATTTGCGTCGCTAATTTGATATTGGAAATGGGCGTGCGCAGTTCGTGCGACACGGTGCTGAGGAAATCATCCTTTAACGTGTTGAGCCGTTCTAGCTCTAAAACTTGCGCCTGAGATGTTTGATAAAGCCGCGATTGGCGTAGGGCGATCGCACATTGGCTGGCAACCTGCTCGACCAGGCGAATTTCGAGTTCTTCATACCCCATGGCGGCAGGTCGATAGAGCCAGAGATCGCCAATAATTCCCTGATCATCCATCAACGGATGAACCAGAACGGAAAAGCGCTCGGGCGATTGGCGAATGGGCTGAATCTGATTGGGAAACCAACAAAACTGAAGATAATGCCCTTGCAACAGGGTGACATAGAGTTCGGGATAGTCTGCCATGCAAGCACTTTGCCCTTCGACCGGGGGCACCGGATACCGCACATACTCATGGATCACGGTGAAGGTTTGGTGTTCCAGGTCATACAAGCCGGTATCACAGCTATAGGTATCCAACCCCAAGGCTAATTCACGAACAGCAGTCTTTAAAATTTGTGCTTCATCCAGAGAATCCCGTACTTTATCCGTAATGCGCTTGAGCAATGCCTCAAATTCCAATGCCCGCTGAAATAGGGCAGTCCGTTCTTGTACCAGTTCTTCTAAATTGCTATTGAGCTGCTGTACGGTTTGATAGAGCTGAGATTGCTGGATGGCGATCGCCAACTGATTACTGATTTGCTGCAATAGATCAGCCTCTTCGGCTTGCCATTGGCGATAGTCTGCGCAGGCATGCAGGATCAACAAGCCCCAGAGCTTTGCATCGGCTTCTTGCACAATCGGAGCAACAACCTTCGACTTCACCCCCACGTCGGGCATAAATTGGGTCAAACACGCTGCCCCATCATCACTGGCAGCATCTAACACAATGTGCGGGTGCCCCTGACAGTAATACTCGTAGCCCTCTGGCGGGAAACACCCATCCAGACACAGCATCTGAGCCGTCATGGGATAGGCTGAAGCCACGGATTCTTTAATAACGTGTCCTGAACCATCAGCGTACAAGCGAACAATCAATGCCCGATCTGCTCGAAATACATGCCGGACTTCATTGACTGCTGTCGTCAGAGTCTCTTCTAAATCAAGGGATTGCCGAATCCGTTGGGTAATCGTTCTCAGCAGTAGATCCGGTTTTGCCGATGTCAGCACTTGCATGGGGTCTGGTATCGCTTCCACCTTGATCCGATGGCGTAACCAGATACTGAACAGGATGGCAGACAAACCAAGTCCGATGAATTCAAGCCATTGAAGCGGGTTGAGCAGGCTCTGTGAAATCGATCCGTCAGGCATGACAACGACGTGCCCTAGCCAATACCCCACACCCGTGGCAGAAATCATTCCAACTGCGATCGCGACTCGAATCAAGACACGGAGACGTATATTCATCGACTGTCATGCCTAAGCCCGAGAAGTTGTTTAAAATACATCCTCGCTTAGGCATCATAACTATAGCGCTTCGTGCCCTGCTAACACTAGAGTATTTGCGGCAAGCCTGACTCAGCAACGCTTTTACACCAGGGCGAGTTTTAAAACTCGCTAAGCAAGGTTGTTTTTTCGTGCGCGAAGCGCACGAAAAAACAACTTTTAAAACAAACCCCAGTGATTGAACGCTTTGATTGTTTGTGCCTAAAGGCACAAACAATCAATCCTCTGAATAGATTCTTAGAATCACTAATTTAGGATTTTTTGGTATATGCCGCGCTCTGCGCGGCATATACCAAAAAATCTATGGCTTGAGCAATGGAATATTGCTGTAAGACCCGTGCTGTCAGGCAAGTGTACGAGAGGTTATTGCCCCCAGACTGAGGCATGCACCATCTCGCGTGATTCTTGCTTAACTGCCCCTTCCATAGCTGCCTGTTGGAGTTTCATAAAGGCAGCAAAATCTTCTGAACCATATTTTGATCTGAGCAATAATCGCAACTGTTCTTCTGCGGAGACGCTCAGATAACCCGTCGTCATCGCCTGACGGACAATTTCACGAATATGTGCCATGAGCCAACTCCATCGATATCTAGAATGATTGATTTACAGCGCTTTGCACTCAAATAAACCCTGGTCGATGGTTAAGATCGATACAAAGCGCAGATCTCAAACACCAACCTGTGGCGTACACCATTGCAAAGCAAATTGAGCGGGGATAGGAGCGATCGCCTTAGGACACAAAACCAGTAAGATTTGGTTTTCGACCCACAGTTCAACCCCTTTCGTTAACCCACGACTACGAGATCCCACTTTCCAACCTTGTTGTTGAGCAATGAGTTCGATTTGTGCCTGGGTCGTTGGCACTGGGATAGCGTCATACGTCCCAGTAAATCTGCAAGCCAGCATATCGTAGAAGAACTCGATGGTTTGTTCATTCTCAGATAAAACAAACTCCGTATCATTCGGAAAAATTTCCATAGCTATACCATTGTGATCTGGAGCAAGCACCCTATAACTGTTAGGTAGCAAGGATACGGGTTCGATGCGTCCCTGCCAAATATCCCTGAGTGTACTTGCTACCCGAAACGGTTGTTTGACTGAAATCGCAATGGAGTGAGTCATGGGAATTAACTCCTGACAGAACTAAGTAAGCGTTTATCAAACTTGGCTCTTTAGAATAGGAGTGAATCGAGAAGAACTAGAGAAGATGCCCCATTTCAGATGATTGAATTCAACGTTAGTTAAGTTAGAACTCTAGATTTACAGGTAAATCCAGAGTTAGTATCAGCCATGCCAAAATCATGCTGCACATGTTAATGAATGACTGCTGGCGCAGACCCTATAAACTAGATGAAATTTGCGGCGGATGGGTTCCCGGTTGGATCGCGGAAATCCAGACGGCATCAAGCTTAGAGCCTTTCTCGTAGAAAAAAGATGTAATCAATTTCACATCGGTTGCTAACGCCAAATTAGGCAATAGAAGCGATCGCTTGTTCTACCAGGTATCATTTCATCTCGGTCTCAGGTGGTAAACCTGCGATCGCCGCAGGTCGTTTTGCACATCGTCCGAGAAGAAATTGATAGAATAACGGTCTAGTACACCAACTTAAAAGTTTTAGAGGGGGTGGAGGGGGGTTACCCCCTCTTGGGGGGGCACAGCCCCCAAACCCCCGTGTTGCAAAACTTCGTGTTTGCAACACTGAAGATACTCCGTACGGTCTCACGGTAGAGATCAATCAGGAAAAACTGGGGAACGGAAACTATGACCACAAAACCAGCGGTGATCAAGCAAAGCGACTTGCTGAACCAGTTGGTGCTGACGCGGGACAGCATAAAAGAACGAGGGCGGATTGAGGTGTTGTGGATGTATCCTCAAGCGCACCGGGTTTTGGGGTTTATTTGTAAATCAGGATTTTTGGGAAGCCAAAAAGCAGCCTTCAAGCTCAGCCAGATTGAGGGTGTTGGTTCCAACGGGGTGATGACCAGTGGCGCACCGGATGCAACGGATGCCAGCAAAGTGCAACAACTAGAGTCTCTGATCCATCACGAAATTTGGACAGAATCCGGCGATCGCCTGGGCAAAATTATTGATTGTGTGTTTAATCTTCAGACGGGTGTAATTACCCAATACCTCTTTGTTTCCAGCGGTTGGAGTGGCATTGCAGGCGAAGTTTATCAGATTTCACCCCGCTTGTTTTTAGAATTTGGTCAGAAACGAGTACTGGTTTCAGAAGCAGCAAATCAAAAAATTAGCCTTTATCAAGAAGGGATTCCCCAAAAGCTGGCAGATGTTGGCGATTTATTAAAAGAAGGGGTGGAAGGGGTAACGCAAGAATTTCAGGCGATCGCCCGCACCACGCAGCACTTCACCCATAAGGTTAAAGAACAGTTTCAAGATCTGACGGGACAGACCAAAGAACAGGCTCAAGTATTGTCAGAACAAGCAAAATATAAAGCCGAACGGTTGGGCGAGTCACTGAAGCAAGAATCAAAAACCTGGCTGGAACACGCCAAAGAAAAAAGTCAGCAGTTAGCCGAGCAAGTCAAAGAGCAAACTCAGCACCTCAGCAATCCACTAGACACTCGCGATCGCTATTCATCGCGTCAGACTCAAGGGTTTGATAATGAGTTCGGCGATGAGTTTGACGATGAGTTTGGTGATAAATTACAAGACAAGTTTGCTGATGAGTTTGACGACGAGTTTGATTTTGATGATGATGTTGACGAGTTAAAGCCGCAAGATCGAGCTCAGAAACCGGATGAATTAAATGTCCAATCCACTGCTTCTAGTGGCAAGCATCTGCACGAGAAACCGGCAGAGGTATCCTCAAAAGCAACCATGCCGTTGCAGACACAAAATCAACGGCAGAAACAAGACTTTGACGAATTTGACGATATTTGGGGAGATGAAGCCGAAGCAGCCCCAACCGTCGTTGTGGAGCCAGAAATTATGCCTCAGGCTAAACCAACCCCTAAAGCTGAACCCGAACCGATTCCACCAAAGGCGATCGATACAACCGCATCGGCATCAGATCTGGACGACGATGATGAAGATGACGACGATGAGCCGTGGATTTGATAGCAATAATATAAAACTCCAGTTTGGCTGTGGCGCGGCAGAGCCGCGCCACAGCCAAACTGGAGTTTTATAATGTCGGGGATCTGGGCAATAGTCATTCGCTAACGTTCACGTCCAACCAGTCCAATGGTTCACGCAGAATTAGAAATGACACGCCAATGCCACCCACAAATTGATCAATGTTTAAACCGCGATCGCCATCGTCCACTTGCCCCTGACCATTAAATAAGCGATGGATCCGAAAGCGGTGATAGTTACCCACCAGTTCTGGCAGAGTTAAATACTGGCGATAGTCACGCGGATACAATTCGGCATCTAGCTGAGGGAGGAGATACCAGGGACAGCGCATGACTCGATGATGGGCGTTGTGATAGCCGAAATTGAGGAGTAACAAATTTAGCCCCGTCCAACGTCGAGAGATCACGTTAGAAAACGTATTGGCTTCCTCATGTTCTAACGTATATTTAGGCAGCGGTTGTCCCAGGCGAAACACCGTGTACGTATGTTGAAAGCAATCGACAAATCGCAAACTATTAATAAAACAGATATAGGCAAAACCGTAGAGAACGACAGCACGCGGAGAATAGAAGGCTAACGCCGTAAACAAGCTGCCTCGAATCAGCAATAAAACGGTATTGCGCAGCCGTTCATCGCGGCGCTTTTCACCCAGGAATGGAGATAGGGTGGCAATCCACCGCAAAATAAAATTGAGAGCAGGAAAATAGCACCATTCCAATGCCACGATCGCACGACGCAATGGTTGGGGGAGCGATCGCAAAAAATCGGGAATTGAAAACGGCGAAAAATCAGCTCGATTTTTGTGATGTGCCAGGTGATTTCCTGCCAGGTCATGATAGCGGCAGTAGCAAGAGCCATTGAGGAACACCAGCAGTTGCCCCAATGCCGCATTCCACTCTGGTTTACGAAAAATATTGCCATGGATCACTTCATGAACCAGGTAGGCTGAGCCAATCAAGGTATGGACAACCAGGACAACGCCAATCAGATTCAACCACACACTCGGCGTAGTCAGGCAAAAGACCCCCAACCCATACCCCCCCAGAACATAGGCGATCGCCAGTCCATTCATCCAACGATTGCGGTCATTGATATAGGTATTTAAATCCGGTGCAATCAAGGTCGTCATCGTTACGGCACGTTTCAGTGGTATTCATGTGATGATTTTTTGTGGCGCGGGCGTCGCCCGCGCCACAAAAAATCATCACATATCCAGGACTACCCTCAATTTTATTAAATCTCAGGTGTTCAAAGGGTGCGGCGTGAACGGTACTTGCCGGGACAGGAACATTTTTAAGATTTGAGAATCATTGAGGAAGGTTATATTCGTCTTTCATAGCTCTAATCAGCAACGCCCAGTAAATTACCAGGCAGTCCCCAAAAAACATTACATGAATCTCACTATCCATTACTGAACCATCCGGATGTAATGCGGTAGATGGCGGATTAGACGAATAGCGGATTAGACGAACCACGCTTGGAGCGCTACGTGCTCAGACCCCGGAGGGTGATGGATTAAAACGATCGGCAGAGCGCTGCTGTTCAACTCATCATCCCCACAATCAGCAATGCCTGGTTGCACTACACACGCACGTCATCACAGGTTCATATCAGGTTAATGCCGAGACTATAGAACTATAGACGGTTCTGCATTCTTGCAGCTAAACTATAGCCGCACAGTGTTATGGTGTACCTGGTTATTTGTTGGCATCGACCAGAACGAGCCGTTTGAGAGCCTGCTTAACCTGCCCCTTACTCTATTGTTGTCTGGTTTGAAATGAAGCAATTCCTTAGACCCATCGGGCAATGTCTCACTACCGCTGTGATGACCTCTACTGTGCTCGAAGCCTATGCTTTACCTGCTCCAGGAACTACCAACCCAGAACTTTCTCAAGCTCAAGCTGTAGAAGTCAATCCTTCCCCTGAGCAGGAAAGCGTACCGCCCGCCCCATCTCAGGAATTAATTGCACCACCGGAAACGTTTGCGCTTCCCGAACGCACTCTGACCTTGCCAGAGTCCATCAAATCTGAGTTGCCTGAAACGGTGCTACCCACCGACAGTCCTGCACCCCAGGCAGCGCCAGAACTGGATACAAGCGGTGAAGCTACAATTTCGGAGACTCCTCAACCGGCATTAGATGCGATCGCAAGCGTAGATACCGTTGAAACGGTGAGGCAGCTCTTAGCCAAAAAGCTAGCTGCCATGGTCGAACGAGATAGACCCGCCAAAGAAGCAGAACTCCGAGAAAATTTAGTGGCGGCGGCGATCGCCTATGCAACGGCAGGTGATTTTGATCAGGCACGGTTGACGGCTCAGCATCCAGCATTGCCCACCGACATTCAGACCGCAACCCTTGCCAAAATTGCTGAAATTCAGGCACAACACCCCAGTCCAATACCAACAGCAGAAACACAGGCGATCGCCACCGCCCAACCGCTGACGGTGACCCCCATCACCAGCCCTAGAAATAGTAACTTTCCTCAAAACTATCGACCGATCAACTATTCGGGGCAACTCTGTAACGATCCCAATTCAGCCGTTGCCCAACCCGCCCTCGACAAAACTGCCGTACTCAAGCTAGCAACGGAGCTGAGCCAGGGGCAACTGATCGAGCGTCCTGCGGTTACTGATCTGGCATCTTTGCCACCCACCTTCAAAGATTTTGAGCTGGCAACCGGGCAAATTGAATGGGGGCAGCCCTTAGCTCCAACGAAACCAGCGACACCCCCTCAATCGATCGCTCAGTCCGCCACCGAACAACTCCCGGTACAGGGTTCGGTTAATGGCTCGGTCAATCTGAAAGTTCGCCGTATGGTCGGTTCTGCTTTCTTTGAACTATTAGACGAAACCGATCAGATGCTTCAGCCTACCATTCCCCCGGCTATTCAGGCAGCATTCGGTTGGTGGATGAAACCAGATAGTAAAACTGCCACGTTAGACCAACCTCCCACCATTCAACCCCCATCACCAACAGGCAGGAACGTACCACCCACGCCAGATCAGAACCCTCAAGGCGATCGCCTGGGTGCTCAACCTCCCAGCCTGACTCCACCGCAACCCTTACCCTTTGAGACTGCGGATGTCACAGATACTCCGGCGATCGCCACTGTTCCCGACCAACTGCAATCGTTGGGTAGCCCTTTAATCCTAACGGTTGGTCAGGACGTGGTTGGTGATTTAGAGCCAACTCCAGCTAACAACGGCAAATTAGGCAAAGGCGTTTCTGCTAAAAACTGGCAATCTGATGTGAAAGTTGCCGCGTTACCTGCCGTGAATCCGTCTCAAAATGTTGACTGCGACTCTGGGCTGGGCACCTTGAGCCTGATCTATAACAACGTCCAGTCAGCCCTGTCAGAGCAATTAAATAAACTGGGGATGGCTTTCCCACTGCCTATTCCTGCGTCGATTACCTCAGCCTTTGGTTGGCGGATTCACCCAATTACAGGCGATCGCCGTTTCCATGATGGCATCGACTTTGGTGCTCCGTATGGAACCCCCGTATTGGCATCGGATGCCGGCCAAGTGGTAGTTGCCAATCGCATGGGAGGCTATGGGTTAGCGGTAGTGATCGAAAATGGTCAGGCGGCTCGTCGGAACCTCTACGCCCATCTGTCTAATATTGCAGTCCAGCCCGGAACCTGGGTAGAGAGAGGCACAGTCATTGGCTGGGTCGGCAGTACTGGCAACTCGACAGGGCCCCATCTTCACTTTGAGGTACAGCAGATGACCTCCAATGGCTGGGCAGCAGTCGATCCGATCGCGCTTGCGGCTAGAGCCGACGGTACAGCGTCTAATTAAGAAGAAGTATGCCGCAAGTCTTGAGTGGCAATTCTTAGTAGATTTCTAGGAATAAATCTACCGTTTGATCTGGGCTTCGACTTCGCTCAGCCCGCAAACTCCGAGCGTTGAGCGAAGTCGAAACGCGGGAATTCAGGTATTTTCTTGAGCAGAAATCTCTTTAGAGCGTATCTGTTAGTAGTCAGAATCAAGTCGCTATGAGGCTGTTGGTGGGGTAAGGCACTTCAATTCTTTTGGCGAGAAATATAGCAGTCAAAGGTCTGGTTAGGATGGGGTGCAGGGGTGAAACCCCTGCACCCCATCCTAATTAATCATTCAAGAAACTGCTGGAAATTGCTAAAACAGCAGTAAAACGAGCGATCGAAGCCGATGAAGCGACAGCAACGATTTGGATTAATCAGCAATTAGAAGCATTAGGAAGCATTCTTAAAAACAACCCCTAAAACCATATAGGAGTAACAATGAAAGCACTGAAAGTAATGGGAACAATCGATGAGTAGGGACAACTCACCTTAGATCACCCTCTCATTACCGATAGAAATAGCCGTGTAGAAGTCATTGTTTTAATTCCAGAAGTAGCAGACCACGGAAATATTTCAAATGCGGAAGTATTAGCAGATTTCAAACAAGCTTGGCATGAAGCAATGACAGGACAAACTATTCCCGTGGCGCAACTTTGGGAAAGTCTAGAAAATGACTGATCAGCCGATTATTCAAGTTGCGGCTTCGCCCACCTTTAATCGAAATCTCCGCACACTTGCTAAAAAATATCGCAACATTCGAGATGATGTTCAACCTGTTATTGAACAACTCGAACAAGGCGACTTGCCGGGAGATCAAATCCCTGGAATCGGCTATGCTGTCTTCAAGTTAAGGGTTCGCAACAGTGATATTCAAAAAGAGATAAGGGTGAGAGCTGATTTGTAAACAAAGATTTCGATTCCCGTAGGGTAACGGCAGGGGGGATCAAGCTATAGTCTTCATCTCAACACTTAAGATTTGCTTCATAAATTAGCTCTTATAAAGCCCAAAAAAATCTATTTTTTAGCTGACAGAGAGATAAGACACTCTTAAATAGTCGGAGACTTTATCTCACATGAAAATTGCTAACTTAAATTTAAAGACCTGGGGATGGCGGGCGATCGCTGTTTTTTATGCCACAACTTTTCTAGTGATCCTCATCTTGGCTTATACTGGCAATCTGCCACGACAACTCAACCAAATTCCTTATTACGACAAAATTGGTCACGTCGTGCTTTACAGCATCGCTAGCTATTTAGGGCACCGCGTCCTAAATCGACGGCATATTCACCTAAATAGGTTAAGACTGCCGCTTTTTCCGGTTCTTTTTGGGCTGTTTACAGTGTCAGAAGAGCTGATGCAATTTCTCTCGCCCAATCGTTCACTCGATCCGATCGATCTGATTGCGAGTTTTACAGGTATCCTGTTGGGGTATTGGCTAGCCGATCGACAAAACTAAGCGATCCCAGCCTATTTCTTGACCTGATTTCTTAAATTTCTCTAAAGCCTTTAATGATGTATTTTTAAGTACGATTTTGCAGACGCAAGCAGATGTACGGTTCGTAGATTAGTTTATCGATATTTTGGTAGTTGCATCATGCTACTAAAATAGCCCTAGCCATCAGAATGAGATAGTTTATGCACATTGAGGACGATCGCACCGGGATTTCTTTCGCCACGCTGAAACGGGCTTTTGCTGACAATCTCTATTACATTCAGGGTAAAGACGAAACCTTTGCAACGCTCTACGACTACTACATGGCGCTGGCTTATACGGTGCGCGATCGCCTGATCCATCGACGCATTAAGACAGCCCAGACGTATTTCAAACAAGACACCAAAATGGTGTACTACCTGTCGGCAGAATTTCTGATTGGTCGCCTTCTGGTCAACAACTTAGTCAACCTGGGTATTTATGAGCCGATCCAGCAGGCACTTAAAGAATCAGGGTTGAGCCTGGAAGAATTATTAGAACGTGAAGAAGAACCCGGTTTAGGCAATGGTGGCTTAGGACGACTGGCTGCCTGCTTTATGGATTCTCTATCGACATTAGAAATCCCGGCGGTGGGGTACGGCATTCGTTATGAGTTTGGCATTTTTGATCAGCTCATTGCCGATGGTTGGCAGCACGAGCATCCCGACAACTGGCTGCGGTTTGGCAATCCCTGGGAAATTGCTCGACCTGATTATATGGTCGAAGTTAAGCTGGGTGGGCACACCGAAGCTGTAATCGATGAGAAGGGGCATTATCGGGTGCACTGGTTGCCCCGTACCACCGTTTACGGGACGCCCTACGATACGCCTGTGCCGGGATACAAAAACAACACCGTCAATACGCTGCGGCTTTGGAGTGCCAGAGCGGGCGAAGATTTCAACTTCCAGGTGTTCAACGCGGGAGAATATACCCAGGCAGTCTCTAATAAAACCTTCTCCGAAAATATTTCTAAAGTTCTCTACCCCAATGACCAGACACCCCAGGGGAAAGAACTGCGGCTGCAACAGCAATATTTCTTTGTGTCGTGTTCGTTACAAGATATTATTCGCCTCTATCTGCGTCAGCACGATACGTTTGAGGCGTTCCCCGAAAAAGCAGCAATCCAGCTCAATGACACCCACCCCGCCGTGGCGATCGCCGAACTGATGCGGCTGTTGTTGGATGAGCATCAATTGGAATGGGAAGAAGCCTGGGATGTAACCCAGCGTACCTTTGCCTATACCAACCACACGCTCTTGTCTGAAGCCCTGGAGCGCTGGTCGGTCGGCTTGTTTGGCAAACTGCTGCCCCGCCATCTAGAGATCATCTACGAGATCAACTACCGTTTTCTTAGCGAAATTCGGTTGAAATATCCCAATGACGAAGCCAAGTTGGGGCGGATGTCATTGATCGAAGAGAGCGACGACAAACAAGTCCGGATGGCGCATCTGGCTTGTGTGGGCAGTCATACCGTCAATGGGGTGGCAGAACTCCACACGGAGTTGATCAAACAAGAGTTGATGCGCGATTTCTATGAAATGTATCCCGAAAAGTTTCAAAACAAAACCAACGGGATCACACCACGGCGCTGGTTGTTGATGAGCAACCCACGGCTCTCCAATCTGATCACCGAAAAAATTGGCGATCGCTGGATCACAAATCTAGACGAGCTGAGAAATCTAGAAGCCTTTATCAACGATGCCGATTTCCAACATCGCTGGCGGCAGATCAAACAAGCCACTAAGCAAGACATGGCAGATTACATTCTGCGCAGCAATGGCATTGAAGTGGATGTCAATTCTTTGTTTGATGTGCAAGTCAAACGCATTCATGAGTACAAGCGCCAGCTCTTGAATGTCATGCACATCATTACGTTGTATAACCGCATCAAAGCCAATCCCGGCATTAGCGTACTGCCGCGCACCTTCATCTTTGGTGGCAAAGCAGCCCCTGGCTACTTTATGGCAAAGATGTTTATTAAACTAATCAACTCAGTTGCGGATATGGTGAACCATGATCCCGACGTAAATGGGCGATTGAAAGTCATATTTCTGTCGAACTACAACGTGTCGTTGGGAGAACTGGTCTATCCGGCTGCCGATTTGTCTGAGCAGATTTCCACGGCTGGCAAAGAAGCATCGGGGACAGGCAACATGAAATTTGCCCTCAACGGTGCGCTGACTATCGGGACGCTAGATGGTGCCAACGTAGAAATCCGGGAAGAGGTCGGTGCAGAAAACTTCTTCTTGTTTGGGCTGACGGCTCAAGATGTGATGATGATGAAAGCCCATGGCTATCATCCCTGGCACTATTACGAAAACAATGCAGAATTGCGCAATGTCATCGACAGCATTGCCTCTGGCTACTTCTATCCCAGAGATCCATCGTTGTTCAAGTCCATTGTCGATTCTCTGATGCATCAGGACGAATACATGCTGCTGGCAGACTATCAGTTTTATATTGATTGCCAGGAGCAAGTAAGCCAGGCCTATCTGGATCAAGATCACTGGACGCGGATGTCGATCTTGAATGTTGCCCGTATGGGTAAATTCTCCTCCGATCGCACAATTTGGCAATATTGTAAGGAGATCTGGAAGGCTCATCCTGTCAAGATTGAACTGGGTGATTCTTCGCCAACCGCATCGGGAATCATCGTTAATATGGCTCGATAATAACGTGAAGTAGTCGTGAGAGAGCCGCGCTCCGCGCGGCTCTCTCACGGCTATTTGTATAGCGGTACGCATTAGGGTTAGGACGGGGTGCAGGGGTGAAACCCCTGCGTGGGGGCGGTGCCCCCACCCCCTGATGTCCTAACTAGATTGCGTAGAACTATATAGCGGTGTGCAAGTTCGTTAAGTACAGAAACGGTGTTGTGGGGCGCGGAGCGCCCCACAACACCGTACTGAATCAACCTGCACAGCGCTATATTTGTAATCTATATCGGCATGATTTGGAGGTTGTAGCTAGACTGCAACCTCCAAATTCTTATGTCTGCGGTAACAATTCCGCATATCGAAAGCAATCCACCGTGTGGTCATTAACCATGCCAACCGCTTGCATAAAGGCATAGCAAATGGTGGAGCCGACAAACTTAAACCCACGTTTTTTTAAGTCTTTACTCATCGCATCCGATTCTTTGGTGGTTGCTGGAATGTCTTGTAATGATTCCCAATGATTTTGCAGGGGTTGACCGTCTACAAATTGCCAGATATAGCGATCAAAACTACCAAATTCTGCCTGCACGGCTAAGAATCTTTGAGCATTCAAAATTGCTGATTTAACTTTGAGTTTGTTGCGAATAATCCCAGAATTTTGTAGCAGTTCTTCCACGTTGCGATCGCCATAGTGTGCGATTTTGGCTGCATCAAATTGATCAAAGACCTGGCGATAACAGTCGCGTTTTTTCAGCACTGTGCTCCAACTCAAACCCGCTTGCGCACCTTCTAAAATCAGGAATTCAAATAACTTGCGATCGTCATGCAGCGGCACACCCCACTCCGTATCGTGATAGGTCATGTCTAAAGGATCATGCTTAACCCAGCCACACCGAATCTTAGAATTTGCGTTCATAGAGCCTGAATAAAAGGAGCGATCGCCTCGACAAAGGGCTGTGTTTCTTCGTAGGGCATGACATTTCGACCGACCATCTTGATTCCGTCACCCCGGGGCAGGTATTTGAGATAGTCTGCCATCCGTTGATCGGGAGTTTCGGATAACCCCGAACGGCTGATGCTAGACGCTTGATCGCCAATCACAACCAGAGTCGGTTGAGTCATCTGGGCGATCGCCTGTTCGTAATTTTGTCGCCAAAAGCCAGCTAAAAATGAAAAAACCGCATGACGGCTGGCAGGGTCTTGTGACCCGGCAACCAGCATATCCAGCCATTCGGCATCAATATGGGCTGGGTCTGTAAACAGTTGTTTGGCAGAAAAAGACTGCAAAAACTGCCGCCGCCGGGCATAACGATAAAACCCCTGCCCCAGTAAAGAATCAAATAGATTCCAACTCAATTTTTGTTGCGATACCGAGGTTGCCTGGGTCATCACCGCCCAGGCAGGGGGACCCGATAACACCAAGCCTTTGACCAGATTGGGTGTAGTTTGCAATTGCGTCAGGGCGATCGCCACTGGCAGCAAGGCACCTTGCACTACAAGAATGGCAGGTCTTTGCACCACCGTTTGCAAGAAATACTGAAGTTGCATTGCCCAGTCAATGGGATGATATGCCACATGGGGCATGGCACTTTCACCGCAGCCCAATAGATCAGGGCTGTAGATGGGATGATGTTGCCCAGACTGCAACCAGGTCAGACAAAACCGATGCCAAAATCGTCGAGATAACCCCACCCCAATCGGATGCAGGAGCACTAACGGTGGCAAATCAGCAGCACCATTGTTCTGCCAGACTTCGTAGGCACAGCGATAGCGCCGCCAGGTATAAAATTCTGTTTCTGGCAAAGAGCGAGAATTCACAGAAGAGTGATGAGAAACCATTGCACACGTTAGGGGGACTAGGGTCAACGTCAGATTGTACTTAAACAGGTGCTGATTTGAGCTATAAATTTGATGTGGGTGCTGCGCTTCGTGCAGCACCCACATCAAATTTAGTGGCGGATTAAGCCATGACTCTTATTGCGGGTATTGTCTAGCGATCGACCGAACCCATAATAATGTCGATGCTACCCAAGATGGCGATTAAGTCTGCCACCTTCATGCCTTTGAGAATGTGAGGCAGGATCTGAAGATTGTTGAAATCAGCCGCTCTAATCTTCCAACGCCACGGGAACACCGTATCATCCCCAATGATATAGATACCCAGTTCACCTTTGCCGCTTTCCACCCGCACATAATGTTCGCCCTTAGGAATTTTGAAGGTTGGGGCGATTTTCTTACCAATAAACTGGTAATCAAAACTGTTCCACTCCGATTTAGGACCCGAAGACATCCGCTTCGCTTCCAAATTTTCGTAAGGTCCACCAGGTAAGCCTTTAATGGCTTGACGAATGATCTTCACCGACTCTCGCATCTCACGAATGCGTACTAGATAGCGGGCAAAGCAATCTCCGGCTGTTTCCCATTGCACATCCCAGTCAAAGTCGTCATAGCATTCGTAATGGTCAACTTTCCGCAAGTCCCATTTCACTCCAGACGCCCGTAGCATTGGTCCCGATAAACCCCAATTAATGGCTTGCTCGCGGGTAATCGTGCCAATTCCTTCAACCCGACGACGGAAAATTGGGTTATTGGTAATCAGCCGTTCATACTCGTCAACCTTCGGCAAGAAATAGGCGCAAAAGTCTTCGCACTTATCAATCCAGCCATAGGGGAGGTCAGCGGCAACGCCACCAATGCGGAAATAGTTATTGTTAACCATCCGGTAACCTGTGGCAGCTTCCCAGAGGTCATAGATCAGTTCGCGCTCGCGGAAAATATAGAAGAATGGAGTCTGAGCGCCCACATCTGCCAAAAAGGGACCTAACCAGAGCAAATGGTTCGCAATCCGATTGAGTTCCAACATGATGACGCGAATGTAACTGGCACGCTTGGGAACCGCAATATCTGCCAGCTTTTCCGGAGCATTGACTGTCACTGCTTCATTAAACATGCCTGCCGCGTAGTCCCAGCGGCTGACATAGGGAACGTACATAATGTTGGTGCGATTTTCAGCAATTTTTTCCATGCCCCGGTGTAAATAGCCAATCACCGGCTCACAATCCACCACATCTTCGCCGTCGAGCGTAACAATCAACCGCAACACCCCGTGCATGGATGGATGGTGAGGACCCATGTTAATGACCATGGGTTCGGTTTTGGTCTCGAGCATTGCCATAAATGAACTCTCTCCTAGTTCGCGGATAGCGCTTAGCCGATCGCTTTCAAGTAGTTAATGGTGAACCGGGCTGAGCACCGGATAACCTGGTGACAGAACAGATACTACTATCTGATTGGCAACTTTCCAAATTTTTGTTGCACTCTCTTCAATTATTATATGAGGCATCTTGCTGAGCATTCGTGCTAGAAGCAGAACCTGGCATAGAAAAAAACTGCCGATACTATAAGCATTTCTGTGGTTGAAGTTCAAATTTATGGTTAATGGGCTGGAAACGTTTGCTGAGCAAACGTTTCCAGCCCATTAACCATAATCTAAAATTATTATTCCACTAAGATTTTAGTCTGTTAAAACCTCAACCTCTTGCCGATAGGCAATGAGCGAGTGTTCGCCGCGATGCTTTTTTAGCGTATGTAGCACTACATCTGAAATTTCTCGGGATACAAATGTTTTGATCTCAACATTGCTGTCATCACCTGCGGCAGATCCCATGATTTGACCATATCGGTCTTCTGCGGCAACGCGCTTCATGGTATAGCCGCGTACCTTTAAATTTTTTAGCAACCCTAAAATGCTATCTTTCAACACCTCTTCACTAATAATTGTGAGCATAACCAGCGATTCGGTCAGATCTGATTCAGTAAACATAAAATTTTAGATGGATGTCATGGTTGTTAAAGACAGGATTTGTGCAAAAACCGTTATCAAATCCGCATCGCCGTGCTACAGACAAAAATGGGCTGTGCAAGCACAACCCATGTCGCTTAATTTCAGATTGTAGGACGCATTGCAACGCTTAAGGATCTACTGCCCAAACTTCTGCACCTGTGTCTGGCGTATCGGGATCTTGATCAGAGGCAACAAAGAAGAGTCGTGCCCCAATTTCCGTCAGCTTCGTTGGGTTTTGGACTAAATCAAAGCCCGTTTTTTGTTCAATGCCCGTACCTGCATCGTTAGTGATCCAGAGTTGCGTGTTCACACCCGTACCCAGGGTAAAGAACAACTTGCCACCCACCCCTATCAAGTTATCAAAGCTAGGCACATCATCCGTTTCAGTTGACAACTTGGTCAATGTACCACTGTCTTCTAACTTAAACAGTTCCACATTGTTGATAACTGTTGGATCGTTAGGGTTCACGCCATCGGCAAGGTCGCTGGCTGTAAAGTACAACACCCCACCTTCCGCGACCAGGTTTGTCGGGTTAGAAGATAAAAAGCGAGTTGTTCCGTTATCGTCGTAAGTGCCATCACTGACCTCAACCACAGTTGCCGTACCAGAACTTACCGTTGGGTCGGAAGCAGTGTCGTACTTAAACAGTTCTTTATCCAACTCACTGCCACCCGGGTTTCTTTGTGCAACAAAATACAGTGCATCTACCCCAGACACAGAATCAGAAACGTAAGTCAAATCAGCGATTTGAGAAGCAAAGGTTTCTCCTGTGAAAGTAATAGAGTTACTTGCCTCTGTTATGCCGGGAGCGTCTGTATTGTTGATCCACCAAACCTTCTCTGCTCCAGAATTTCCAGTAGCAACAAAGTAAAGGGTATCAGCATCTGCAACTGTAAACTGGGAAGGATCAGAAGCATCTCCAATATTCGCACTGCTGAGATTAAAGAGCGTGGGTGTAATAGTACCTGTAGCCGTACCATCATCAATCCGATACAATTCAGTCCCGGCATCGGGATCGATGTTGGACGAGTAGTAGAGGGCATTTCCGACCTTGGTGAGATTCGTAAAGGTATACGCACCAGCTGCTTGAACAGCCTCAACCACGTTAGTGCCTGTGTTAATCCGATACAAACCGATATTGGTCGTACCCGCTGTTGCCGCCGCAAAATACAAGAAATTACCAATGCTAATTAAGCCCGGAGCATCGCCTGCGTCAATAATTTCGAGGGTACTGAGGCTAACACCAGTACTCGTTACCTGGCTTGCGTTACCGACCGTTCCATTACTCTTGTAGAGACTGTTATCTACAATAAAGAAGATATTGCTGCCACCTGTGGCAACGAAGTCAGAGGGGGCTGAACTGCCAAAGGTTCCCAGTTCGATGGTGCCATCTAAAGTTCCATCGCTCTTCCACAGCGAGAAGTTGCCGCCCGATTCTTGTGCAGCATAGTAGGCAACGCCACCGATATCAGTCAGGTTGGTCGGGTTAGAATCGACGTCGCCTGGTGCAATGTCCTTGGTTAGTGTAGGAATCGCGATCGTATCTTTGGCGATCGCATTCAGGGTATACGCGACTTTAGTGCCACCCGTTGAAGACACTTTAATAAAGTAAGTACCTTCGCCCAATGTCCCTGCGATTTGAGTCAGAGGCTGAGCCGTTAATAGGGTTGCGACACCACCGACATCTTTATACAGCTGTAAACCAACGTTACCTGTCCCAGAGTTATTGGTTAAGGCAAAATTGACAAAGCGTTGTTGTTCACCGGCTGCAATCTCAAAGTTAAAGACATCAACATCTGTGGCGGTAACGATATCTGAACGAGTCTCAGTGATCAGCCCACTCGGATCCGTAACCGTAATTTTGTCTTTAACCGAATCTGTGTCACCCGTTACCACGACCAGATTATTGCCCACATTATCAGGTGGCTCTAGAGACGTGGTCATGGTGTAGCGAGTGCGTTGCCCAGGAGTCACCGGGCTGACTTTGATGTAATAGGTTTCATTGGTTGTCTGATCAATGGTGTAATCCAGTGAGCCATTGGATGAAGTCGCAACAACGTTAATAAACGTATTAACCGTGGTTACGCCACCTGTTGTTTTATAGAGATCTAGACGAACCCCTGCTGACAACCCGGATAAATCGATACTCAGGACACCACTGTCATCGGTGCTGTTGACAACAAACTGATAGAAGTCGTCAGAATCGGTTACTCCGTTTGAGACATCGCCCAGCCGCTCACTAAAACTACTGGAGGTGTTCGATGCGGGTACCCATTGAGGCAGTGCTTTGGGGTTGGCAAAGAACGAACCACCCGTATCCGCAGGGGGGGTGATTGCCTTGGTCAGGCTGTAAGTTGTCTTCTTAGTGGTATCGATGAGCGCAATCTGCACCCGATAAGTTCCACTTTCGGTCAATTTGAGAGATAGACTTTCCGGGTTTACACCGGCTTTGGCAGAAGTAAGGAGAAGGGTGCCGTCAGGTTTGTAGAGGGAGAGATTGGCGTTGGCTTGTAGCCCGGTCAGGTTCAGGCTTAGGGTGCTGTCAATATCGGCTGCACTGACATTGAAACTGTAAAAATCATTGGTATCGAGAACACCGTTGAACTTATCACCCAATCGACCTGATTTACTATTGCCTGTCAAAGCTGTGGCAGTACCCAGGGTATTGCCAGCTTCGTCGGCGGGCAACACTTCTAGTTGTTTAAGCAGGAGAGTGTAGGGGGTGCCACTGCCAGTCCGCTTGGGATAAAACACACGGAGAAAGTATTTGCCTGGACGCAAGTCACCCGTGATGAGTTCAGGTTTTCGTCCTGATTTCGTAGCTCTAATCCGAGTCCCAGGACCAAACAAGATCATGTTTGCGTTATCTCGCAAACCCTTTAAGCTGGCCCTAAAACTAATATTTTTGGTCAGTGTAAAGGTGAAATAGTCATTTCTGTCATCAGGACCCACTGAATTTCGAAAGCGAAATTGGGCTGCTTTTACCCTGACCTTTCTGGCAGTCCCGCGAGTATTTCCTGGATCTATTGCCATGACAAATCTCCCCCAGTGGCTTCATTGCAATTTAATAATTAGGCTTCCCAATTTCACACAAAAAACAATCAATCTGTTCTGAGTGAATTGGGTGAGATTAGATTTCCCAAAGTTTATAGCAATCTTAATTGAGTTTGTAGGGTCGGAAATACGCTGAGGATCAGAGATGAATTAGCCTGTAATTTTTCTGAGAAAGCGGCGGCGGAGCTGCCGCTCTCTCGGAAAAATATGGAGTTTCTTAGATCCATGATCCCGAACCATTCTTCATACAACACGCTATTGGAAAGAAAACAAAACCCACCGAATTTCTGGGAGAGCTACACTTCAAGCAACTCTCACAAAAATAACTATGGGTTACCAAACTAACAACGGGTGTTAAGTTTTACGGTGATTGCTATCGCTGAAATGAGATGTCTAATCCTAAAATTTGCTTTCAGTAAAGCGTAAGCGGTACATTTTGGACAAACATACCTGGGCAGTTGACGCTTGTGAGATTAAAAAGTTCCTTGACCGGGAAGCGTTTCCTCAACAGGCAGTGCGGGAAGTGTTTCGGTGACACTAGGGGAAGCCGGAACTGAGAGCGTACTATCATCATTTAAGGGAGCAGCGTCGCCTGTAGGAGCCGCGCAAGCACTCGCAGACGGAGCCTGTGTGTCAATCAAAAATTCTTTATAGCCAGCAGTATTGAGCAGTTGAGTGAGGGCAAACTCTGCACGTTCGTTGGCTTCTTGAAGCAACCCTTGATCGCAGGCGGTCTGGACAATTTGCTTCAGGGTTTCTCGTTGTGCCAAAGATTGTAGATCGGGGGCAGAGTCTGGACCTAACCCCAGGAAGCCGCGATCGTAATCATACACATTGGAGCGGTTGACATCGATTTTACTATCTAGAATTTGGGGTGGGGGCAGTTGGATCTGAATGGTGTCTCCGATCACGGTGATATTTTCGGGTTCTAGATCGGCAAGATTAACCCCAGCGCGGACTTCGCCATAGGCAATATATAAAAGGGTAGTTTTGCCAATGGTATAGCCACCTACGGTGCGATCGCGACTGGCAGGAACAACGGCTTGCATAGCAAAAACGGCAGTGGTTAGCTCGCTGGCTCCCCGGATTTGGTGGAGAACAATAGATCGAACATCTACCTTTGGCTCTGGTTGGGGAGCTGTAAATACGGCAGTGAGACTGGATAGAAAGCGATCGCCGGTTCGCCAGATGCCGAAGCCGACAAATAATCCAGCCAATGCAACTCCACCCGTTGCCACCAACGACAGCGTTCTAAAAACCCGAATAATCGGATTTTTGCGGCGTGGCACTGGAGAATGGTCTTGACGATCTTGATACTGATAGCTTCTCATGCTGTGCTCTCCTCTCGTTGGCACCCCGACCCTCGCCCAACCTGAATATAGATGACATAGATCTGATCGCAAATTAATTAAAACCCGCACGTTTGTTTTTGGCAGCGTGGCACCGCCGCGATGCCAGAAATAAATCCTCGGTTTTATTAAATTTGCGGATAGGTTTCGATTACATGGTGGGACATTAGAGTTCTCTGCGAGAACCTACGGTTCCCCAAATGGATTTGGTTTAGATGACTGGTGTCATTGTACTTCTAGTTCCAGTAAATACCAGTGGATTTATCGCCAGGATCACAACAAATTTGTAACTCAACCCAATACATATTGAACTCTAAAAGTTTGCTGGCAGGAAAATTTTAATGTCTGCACCAAACGAGCTTAATTTTCACGAATGGGTGAAGTCGAAGAACTCAGCAATTTCACTGAATTTATTGATATTAAATGGGCGTTTACCCTTGCCCTGATAGGCATATTTTTAGAATGTGGGCTGGATGGGCGTAGATGTAAAGACCGCATATCCGTAAATTCTCTGCTTTTGGACGGTAGATTGCTGATGTGGAGAGGCGATCGCCATTCAATCTATCTATGCGCTGCGATCGCACCTGTCCTGATTGCGCCCTAAAAGCAATGTATGAGAAGAAGAACCCAGGCAACGGAGATGCAGTAATAACTAGGGCGTGTTTTAAAACTCGCTAAGAGGGTTATTTTTTTCGTGCGCTTCGCGCACGAAAAAAATAACCTTTAAAACAGACCTTAGATAGGGATAGTTGAATGAGATCTTTCCTAAAAATCACTAGTCAAACAAGGCATTTTTATTAAACAAAATATTGCTCTGATAAGAAATAAGTATTAAACAAATTTTTAGCCAAACCAAAGATGCCTTGCCTGTTCTATTACAGGTTGAACTACAGTAATTCATCACGTATTCAGGTGCTACCATGGCAGACTTGTCATCAACAATCAAAAACTTATTCCAATCTAAGAAAAATCACTTGAATGTCTTGCCAAAAATCCATAATCCAGCCCATAAACTCCTTTTAAAATCTGTATATCAAAATCGCAGGTTATTATCAATTAGCTTCTTTAGCAGCTCAGTAGCTGCGGTGTTTGAAGGTGTCACTTTCGCGCTAATTGCCTTAGCTTTAAGTGTCTTAAATGGCAACTCAATATCAGAATTAAAGACGGATTTTCATTTAACAAACTTCGGTATTGGATTTAATCTCGACAGCCTGAAACGAAGTGATCTTTTTCTAGGATTGATTAGTCTAGCAATTTTGTTACAACTGCTTCGTAGTAGCTTTTTGCTCATAGGCAACATCGCTAATACTTATCTTGGCAATAATATAGAAAGCTATATTCAAAAGGTGGTTTACCGTAAAATTATGAGCTTTTCTTGGTCTTGTGTTGGTCGCTATAGATGTGGAGATTTATCTGATTTTGTTACAGGACAATCTCCTTTTATTAGTGAGTCAGCGGAAAGACTCAGAGCTTTACTAGTAGCTGTTTTGAGCATGCTTGCGTATAGTGTTATTTTATTATTTATCTCTATACCCTTAACCGTTGTTGCAGTCATTCTATTCAGTCTAATTTCAATTTTTCATAAAGCTTTAATCTCTAGGCTGGGTCGAATTTCACAAAAGATCAGTGTCGCCAGAGCAGAATTGAGTGAAGAAATCATCGAGAGTTTTCACGGTTTACGGCTTATTTATTCGTTTGATCTTCAACGCAAGTTTGTTGAGAAAATCAATCATTCTATTGATAAAATAGTCGATTTAAATAAAAGATCTGGTTGGATCTTGGGAATAGCTAATCCTTTAACCAATAGCTTAATGATTATTGCAATAGGATTATTTTTGTGTCTTGGATTTTTTGTCTTAGATAATGAAAATGCTTCGACGTTACCCAAACTAATCACATTTATTGCTGTCTTAAATAGACTTTCGAGTAGATTTAGTACACTTAGTTCTGCTACAACCGATATTGCTCGTCGTCTGGGGGTTATTAGTAGATTAGGTGAAATTTTGAATGAACAGGATAAAGAATTTATTCAAAGTTCTGGAAAAACTTTTCCTGGGTTGGAACAGGAAATTTTGCTGGATAATGTTTCTCTTAAATATCCAACATCAAAAAACTATGCACTAAAATCAGTATCTTTTGCTCTAGCCAAGGATACTGTGGTTGCTCTAGTAGGAAGTTCAGGTGCCGGTAAGTCTTCCATTTCTGATTTGCTCCTGCGTTTATATCAACCAACCTCAGGCTATATCTATGTCGATGGTAATGATTTAAATCAGTTTAGTCTTAGTAGTTGGCTGAATTCGGTAGCCGTTGTTAGTCAAGATGTCTTTTTGTTAAATGACACAATTTCTGCAAATATTCAACTTGACTCTAAAAGAATTTCTGATGCTGAAGTCATGGAGGCAGCAAAACTTGCTCATGCTCATGAATTTATTATGGAATTGCCAAAGGGATATAACACAATTATTGGAGAGTTAGGAATCCAGTTGTCTGGAGGACAACGACAGAGAATCGCGTTAGCCAGGGCAATTTTGCGTCAATCCGAAGTTTTGATCATAGACGAGGGAACTAGTGCTCTTGATAGCAAATCCGAACATTTAGTCCAAGAATCTATCCTGAAAATTCGAAAACAACGAGCAGTTTTAATCATTGCTCATCGTCTGTCTACTATCAATCAGGCAGATCGCATTATTGTGCTTGATCAAGGATGTATTATCGAGCAAGGTACGCATGATGAGCTGCTTCGATTGAATGGCAAATATGCTTCTTATTGGAAATTACAAACCCAAACCTTTTAATGTTTATGAGTCATCTCGTACTATTTGATTTTCCCAGACGCTTAACTAGCTTATGTAATCCTATTAAAGTTATCAGGAATGTGGCTTGGAGATATGGATCTGGTATCTCTTCAGAGCCACATATATTTGTGCTTGGATCTCCCAGAAGTGGAACAACTTTAATGTTTTCAGTATTGCTTTCTCATCCGCAATTATCGGGAATTAATAGTGAAACCTTCTTTTTTGTTCCTAGAGATATCTTTAATCTCAAAAGCTATGAGCGCCTTCAAGTCGTTGGAGGTCCTGCAACTGAACCATTGTCATGGTTGCTGAAGAATTCCAAAGATTTAGTTGATTTTTACGATAATGTCTCAAAATTCGTAATTCAACGTGATGGTGGAAAGTATTTTTTGGAGAAAACGCCTTTCCATGTTCTCCAGCTTAAATTTTTGACTCAGCATTTTCCTAATGCAAAGTTTATTCATATGATTCGAGACGGTCGAGATTGCTATGTTTCTAATAAACGCTTACCTCCACATTTTCATAAACCTATAGAACGATTTGCCAATCTTTGGAAAGAATCAATTATTGCCCGACAGAAAATTGGAGAAAGTCAGCAGATTATAGATGTCAGATATGAATCTTTTGTCCAAGATCCTCTGACAGTAATGAAACAAGTCATGGATTTTATAGGAGAAGACTTTCTAGAACAGCAACTAGACCCTAAATATTACTCTGCTAATAGTATGTTTAACGGCATGAGCGGACATGAACGGCTGAGTCAAACTATTAGCTCAGAAAGTGTGAGACGGTGGCATGAAAAGATGACTGATCAAGAAGTTTCTATTTTTCATAAGATTGCAGATCGTCAATTGAAAGAAATGCAGTACGAAGTTAATTAAAAACTTAGAACTTACAACCATGGTCAATTGCTTAAGCCACAGATTTTTGGTTGTGTGCCGCGCTCCGCACGGCACACAACCAAAAATCTAACCATATCCAAGCGCGAAGCGCTGTAATTGAAAAATTAAAGAGTAAGCTCTTGCGTAAATTGTTATGAGGATTGTGCTTGCGGGATATCTTTTGGGGCAAGGGGGCGTGCAAAGTCATTTGAGATGGCTTGCCAAAGCCTTAGGTGAAGCCAATATTGACACATTGGCGATTTCCTTAGGTAACCAGCCACCTACCCCTGAAGAATTAGCTGATCTGCAACCGTTCAAAACGGGAAACACGCAATTCATCTGTTGCGCTCCTTATTCCAGTTCTAACTATCGTTGGCATCGATCGAAATTTCAGCGATTTTCTGAAATAACAGCCCTGATTCGGCAGTTTGATCCAGATATTTACCTGGCAGCCGGAACTGGATGGAATCTGTTTTTGCCCCCACTGTTGGCGGGTCAACAGGTTCGGCGGATTTTTCATGAAGTCATGTCCGGGGTCGCTGGAGATTGGCGTGATTCTCGCTGGGCAGCTCGCTGGGGCTTTGATGAAGTGGTCGGACAATCACCCATCGTGGCTCAAACCTTTGCCCGATCGTTTGGTTGGACGCAGGCGATCGCCAGTTTGCCAGCGATTCCAGAACCGTTGGAAGTCACCGCACGTTTACCTCAACCTGTTGTCAAACCGATCCAACCAGGAACCGTCAAAGCGGCTTTATTTAGTCGTTTAGTCCCCCATAAACAGGCTTTTTGGTTAGTCCAACAGTGGGATTCATTAAAACATTGGCTGGGAGAGTTGCATATTCATGGCAGTGGACCGGAAGAAGCTCTGATTCAAAACTATATTGCAGCCCATGGATTAGGCGATCGCATTCGTTGTTTTGGACGATATCCAGACGGACAAGCATACGTTGATTTGCTCAGCCAGTATGATTTGACGCTCCTGCCAACAATTGGTGCGGAAGGCGCACCGCTGGTGTTATTGGAATCCATGGCGTGCGGTGTTCCATTTGTTGCCTATGGTGTCGGTGGTATTCCGGATTATGCCGTTGATAACCCGAATGTGTTGGTAGTGCCGCCGCAACCGCAGGCATTTATTGCAGGGGTTCAGCTTATGGTCGAGCGCTTACAGGAAGGAAAAATTGATCCGATTCAGCTTCAGCAGTTTTACTTGCAACGGTATTCTTACAACACTTTGAAACAGGCGTGGTTGTCTTATTTATTAGGTCAGTAGACGGCGTTGCTTAATAGCAGGATGCAAGTGAACGTGAAACCAGAGGTTTCACGTTCACTTGCATCCCCCAAAGCAGTGACCCCTCAGTAGAGCGCTTGGTTTTTGTGGAATGTGATGCCAGATGAAACAGTTTATTGCCGTTCAAACAGGGGCACGACGCAATTACGCAGTTCCCAGTATTCTTGCCCATGCAGGTTTATTAGATACGTTTTATACCGATCTTTGTGCTGATGTGGGCATCGGCAAAGCGATCGCTGACTTTTGTCCATCATCCTTGCGTCGGGGAAGTTTACAAAATCTGATCAACCGCCGATTGCCCGCAAATTTAAAGCCAAAGACTCAGACATTTGCCAATGAAGTATTGGTTTATCTTCTGCGTCAGCGCTTAGCCCGTCATCGACCTGAACAATCCATACAATCATTTGTGCAATTCCAACACGATTTTGGACGTGCCATGATGCAACGGGGATTGGGGCAAGCCACGCATCTATTCACTATGTTTGGCGAAGGGATGCCGCTGATTCGCTTTGCCAAAGAACGGGGGCTAACAACAGTCACAGAAATCTTCATTTTGTGGAGCGCTCACATGATTGCTGAACGAGAGCGAGAGCGATTTCCCGATTTAGAAGCGCCCCTTGCCCAACGTTTTAGTCAACGGGCAACTGATTCCGGGCGTCAGTGGGTGCAAGAATTATTGTCATTGACCGACTGGGCGATCGCTCCCAGTGAAGCTGTGCGTCAAGATCAGGCAACGAATTATGGGTTTCCGACTGAGCGTTGTTTTGTCGTACCCTATGCCGTCGATCATTCCTGGTTTGAGATCGAAAATCAGCCTATACGCGGACGTATTTTGTTCGTTGGAACGGCAGATTTGCGCAAAGGGATTCACTACCTGGGTATGGCGGCTAACCGCTTGCAATCTCGCGGTTACGAGTTCCGGGTTGCCGGGAATGTTTCCGATCCAATTCGTGACCATTCCTTGATGCGATCGCTTCAGTTTCTTGGGCGAGTGCCCCGTAGTCAGATCAAACAAGAATATGCAACGGCTGACATTTTTGTGTTGCCCAGTTTGGCAGAAGGCTCCGCAGAAGTAACTTACGAAGCTCTGGCAACGGGATTACCCATCATCACCACAGCAGCTTCGGGGTCGGTCGTCCGCGATGGCATAGAAGGATTTATCATCCCAGAACGGGATCCAGATATGCTGGCACAGCGCATTGAAGAATTGGTAGAACAGCGAGAATTGCGCGATCGCATGGCACTAGCCGCCAGAGCCAGAGCCAGAGAATATACCTGGACACAGTACGCTGAGCGGTTGTTGACCGTTTTTCAGGCAGTGTGATGGAGAAACGGCATGGTTAGCATTGGGATTGGTATTCCTGTAAGAAACGGCGAAAAATATTTGCATCAGGCACTCCAAAGCGCTTTAGCTCAAACTGAATTGGCTGATGAAATTGTCGTTGTGATTAACAATTCTAGCGATCGCAGTTGGGCAATTTGCCAGGAGTTTTTACCCTATATTCGTATAGTCGAAGATAACACTATTCATTCTATCGGTGCTGCCTGGAATGCCGTGTATCAACACAGCCGATCGGATTATATCGTCATGCTGCATCAAGATGATGTATTAGATGAAAATACTATTAAAATTCTGACCAAAACTATTAACTGTCAAGCCGATTTGGGATTGGTATTTGGCAGGATGAACTTAATTTCAGAACACAATACTTTTTTGCGAATCAACTACCATCCTGAAGAGGTTTTTTTGACGGGAAACGACTATTTAGATCGAGTGATTTGGGGACTTTTGCCGGGTTGTTCAGGAATGTGTGTAAAGCGAGACTTGATTTTAGAAAATCCTTACAGAACTGACCTGAATATCGCATTAGACATTGAATTCTTTATCAGGATGGGTTGGAAAGCAAAAGTTTTAGGTATCCCTGATGTGTTGTCATCCTATCGATTACATTCTGCTTCGACGTTACACTCAGATACTCATCGCAAGAGCCAAAAAGATTTGCTGAAATGGTGGCAATTGCTTGAGTCTGGAGCAATTCAAGTACCAGATGAATGGTTGCCTGTTTACCGGGCGGGCTTATTAAAGCGAATGATCACGGTTTTACTTCAAGATCTGCAACAAGGCGATCGCATTCATACCTTTGAATGGATCAATTTTATCGATCATGTTTTGAAGAAATATCCCTCTCTCTATCGCACATCATTTACGATCAGAAGTCGAATGATTTATGAGCTAATCAAAATCCGTGGAATTGGTTATGCGATCGCCTATTCCATTCTTCAGATCCGATCAAATTTTAGATTAAAAACGAATGAGAACTGATCCTTTTGCAATCAAAAAATTTCCTAAGTGGCACCCTGTTAGATTGCTGTTTACAGCCCAAGCAAGAGTATCAGAGCAAGAAGCTAGATGGAATTTTGAAAAATATAAGCTCCCTGAGAAAGACATAGTAGATCCGCCAGAACTTCCTCCGGCTGACTATACCCAAACTGCCGTCAGTCGCACTCATATGCAATATCTCTTGCATGGACTTAAAGCCACAGAGCATTTATCAGGAACAGTTGTGGTTGAAATCGGCTGTTATCGGGGGGTTACTACCCAAATTCTAGGTAAATCAACAACTAGAAACGTAATCGGTATTGATCCATTCATAGGCTATGGAGGCGATCAAGACGACTACATTCAATTTCAGCAAAACATTAAAGATGTTCCTAATATTTCCCATATACGACAGACATCAGGGGACGCCTTTAGAAAATGGAACGCCGGAACAATTGGATTCATTTTTATTGACTCACTGCACGACTATGTGAATACAGCATTTGATTTGGAAGCATGGTCTTCCCGTCTCATTAAAAATGGAATCGTTGCCCTGCATGATACTGACTACATTGGCTTTGCAGGAACTCGTAAAGCCGTCTTCAAGGCAATGCAGAAGTTTGATTTATTCTCCCATTGTGATGGTCTAACAATTCTCAGAAAGAGATAACGATAACAATGGATGGTCGATTAAAATTAGCCGTTTTAGATGCCAATTTTTATTGGACACAACAGTTATTTTCCGCGTGTTCCGACTTTGCGGATATTTTGCTTTTGCGTCCCTATGATTTCAGGCAATTTCATCAACTATATGGTCACTACTCAACGGATCTAAAGCCGCGTGCCATTGCCGATCATATTTGGGAACAAAGGATTTGTTGTCCGCCCGGATGGTTATTTCACTACTGGGCACTCACTCAAACATTTCTAGCCCATCTGATTCGACGCTTTCAAAAGAATGATCCGTTAGTTTTTGTCTTCAGCTATCCCTACTATCACAGCCTCGCCAAACAACTCAATGCATTTTCAATTTACTACAATGTTGATGATTATCAACATTATTGGCAAGGACGAGAACGTCAAACTCAAAACGCAGAAGAACAGGCAGTAAAACACGCCAATCTTACAGTCTGTGTGGCGCAATATCGGGCGGATCAACTGAGAAGAATATATCTGGAAAAAGGCGATCGCATCATTCATATTCCCCATGGATGTTCACCCCAATTTATGGTCGATCAGCCATTGGAGCACCCTAATCCGCTACCTGCTGAATTGTGTCACTATTCCCGCCCCATTGCCGGATATATTGGCACCCTCAACTATCGATTTGATTTTGCCTATCTTGCCCAGGTTGCAGCCCAATTACCCAATGTCACCTTCGTATTGGGGGGAGCTTTACCCCAACCTCAGGAGGGATCAGAGAACTGGTGGCGCGGTGTAGAACAAGTCCGCCAACTACCCAATGTTCACCTTATCGGTGCTGTTTCTCACCAGCGATTAGGAGAATATTTACAGGCTTTTGATCTGTTGTTAATGGTTTATTCTGACTGCAATTTTAATCTCAATGCTTGCCCAACCAAACTTTGGGATTATATGGGAACATCTTTGCCCATCATCGCCAATAATGTTGTCCCAGAAGTCAATCGCTGGAGTGAATTAATCCGAATTTCAAAACATCCAGAAGAGTTCGCGAAAAATATTAAAAAAGCTCTAAAAGAACCTGGAGTAGCAGCCAAAAAATGCTTAGACGTTGCTCATAAAAATGTATGGACTTCACAAGCTGAAAGACTTCAGATAGAGATAGAAAAGTTCATTAAATGAGAACCAACTTACTTTGCCAAACATGAATTTATTAAATGGGTCAATGTCTAAAAGGATTATAAGCCATGTCGGTTATCAGCTAACTCATAGCTATTATTCTTATCTGAGTTCGATAAAACAATTTTCCCCCAATGTCCTATGGATCTTGGGTCATTCTCGTTCTGGATCGACGTTAGTCTCTCATATTCTATGTTCTAACCCACAAATATGTGGATATGGAGAAACCTATACAACGTATAGAAGCGAGGATGATTTTAATCAGTTAAGAACACAGATACACTTTCATCTAAGAAATTTTACATTTTTGGAAAAATATATTTTCGACAAAATCCTTCATGATGATTTTCTGCCAGACCCTGAGATTATTTTATCTCCAAAAGTTAGGATTATGTTTCTATTAAGAGAACCTGTAGGTACTCTCAACAGTATTGTCAATATTGATCCTGAGTATGACTATGAAAGAGCATTAGGCTATTACAAATCAAGACTAATAACGTTAGTCGAGTATGGCAAAATTTTGTCGGCTAAAAAAGATTATTGTTTGCTGACCTATGATCAAATCCTAAATTCCACAGATATAGCTTTAAGTCAGCTGCAATCTTTTTTAGGTTTAAATCAAGCTCTATCTTCTGAATATAAACGGACAAGAATGACAGGGAAAAAAGCATCTGGCGATTTTTCTGAAAAGATCAAATTAGGATATATTTCTAAAAGTAATCGACTCCAAACTGTAGCTTTACCTCACTCGATTCTCGAAGAGGCAACGTACTATTTTAACTATTGCTATAGTTCTCTAGAAAATTTATCTGAAAGTCTTGATTTTGGCAACAAATAGAACCTTGATCAACACAACAGAATGAACATTAATTTTATCTTGCCGTTTTATCCGCGTTTTCCGATTGGTGGATTTAAGGTGCAGTATGAATACGCCAATCGCTTAGCAGCACGAGGGCATCAGGTGACAGTGATTCATTCTCGGAGTCTTGCACCTGTAACGCACTGGCGCGATCGCATGACAGGCTATCTCTGGACTTATCTCAAACCCATGCTGAGTGGAGGAATTGCCCCCTGGTTTAGCTTTCATCCTGAGGTGCAATTGCTCCTGGTTCCCGATTTACAGGAACGGTTTATTCCAGATGCTGATATCACTGTGGCAACCTGTTGGTCTGTGGCAGAAATCACCCAACACTATTCCCAACGCACAGGGCACGCCATCTATATCGTCTACGATTACGAAGTTTGGCAGACTGCCGCTTCTGACATTCGCGATCGCATGAGTGCCGTGTTTCGTTCAGGCATAACCCTGGTGGCAACATCACCCGCTGTCAAACAGATGGTGTCAGAAAACGGTGGCTTCCCCAGTGCTTACATTCCCTGCGGGCTGGATTTTGAACGCTACGGCTTGGATATTCCTATTGCAGAGCGAGTGTGGGGAACGATTGGTTTTCCGGCACGAGAAGGGCTGGGCAAGGGACTGGAAGATGCGATCGCCGCTCTAACCTTACTCAAAACAACCCATGGTGCCGATCTAACTGTCTTTGCCTTTGGTTCGAAACCAGTTAATTTGCCGGACTGGGTGACGTTTATTTGCTTACCCACTGATGAGCAACTGAGAGCCTTTTATAACCAAATTTCGATCTTTTTGTTTCCCTCCCATTACGAAGGCTGGGGATTACCGGGCATGGAAGCAATCGCGTGTGGTGCAGCTCTGGTGGCGTCAGATAGCATTGGTTTACGAGACTATGCGATCGATGGACAAACAGCATTATTGGTACCCATTCAACGTCCGGATCTGCTAGCAAATTCTGTGGATAGTTTGTTGAGAGATGATTGCCTGCGGCAGCATCTTGCAACACAGGGGCAGGAGCATATTCAGCACTATACCTGGCAACAAGCCGTAGGTCAGCTAGAACACTTTTTCTTGGAGACTGTCAGGTCATGACCGATGCACTTTTCAGCAGTATTCCACCCGTCGGTTTATGGGCTAAGTTTTCTTACTATACGGGGAAGTATGGCTTGTTTCATGCGCTGCTGAGTTACCTGGGTCGGCTGTATCTACCCTTGTGGAGGTGGATAGGAAGTTGGGTAACTCGTCCTTATGTTGAGCGTTGGCTGCGTACAGATCAAGAGAAGATCTTAAACCTGGGTAGTGGGTCAAATTGTCTAGCCCCTTGTCTCAGTGTAGATGTTGATCCGCGTGCAGATGCTTACGTTGATATTACGCATCCTTTATCCTTTCCAGATGCATCCATTGATGCAATTTTTTGCGAAGAAGTTATCGAGCATATTTCTTTAGATCAAGGTCGTTTATTACTGCAAGAGTGTTGGCGCATTTTAAAGCCTGGTGGCACCTTGCGATTGACGACTCCTGATCTGACGTATTTCTCGCAAAAAGTTCTCACCTTGCCTGATCATTGCGACGAGATAAACGATATTTTTTACAATCATGGACATCGCTATTTATACACCTCAGAGGCGTTACAACAGATCTGCTGTGACGTAGGGTTTACTGATTTAAAGCCGTCTACTTATCGCGATCGCACTTCAACGCTGGGTCAGTTTGATTCCCATGCCGATCGCTTTAACCATGCGCCCGAAATTTCGCAGTATTTGGAAGTCCGCAAACCAATTGGGATACTCAAACCATAATGTTTGAGAACCTCCACAAACCCCATTGTAGATGGGCTAACGATACACGATGAACCATTGTGAAGTAGCAAGCCATCCTCTAAAAGTACTGATGATTCACTATCTGGATGACGCCCGGATAGGTGGATCCCTGCGGGTTGGGCAATTGCTAGCCAACCATGTTGATCCAGCCAATGTTGAAGCCCATCTTGTTTTTGTCTATGGTTCAGCCGGACCTGTGGCAGCCAGTTCTGACGTTCCCTGTCATTATCCCGGTGTGCGGGGACGTTGGGACGTTAGGGGATGGTGGAAGGTGCGTCGATTGGTGCAAGACTTGCAACCAGATGTGATTCATTTTCAAGATCCATTGGTGGTCTTGCGATTATTTTTGAGTGGGTTGATTCAAGCTCAAGTGACCCACTGCCATGGAAGACCCCTGTTTCCACCCAAAACCTGGATCAGCCGTCTTGCCAGTCTTTGGCAGCGGCAAACCACGGATTGTTTTGTCTGCATCAACCCCAGTGCAGCAAACACTCTGGTTGAATTTGGCTTGGCATTGCCTCAGCAGTGTCAGGTTTTGCCCAATGCTGTCGATGTGCAAGGGTTACAACACCGTCTCGATCGCCCGTCTGCCAGAGCAATGCTAGGATTGTCGCCTGAACCCAAGGTCTTGGGTATGGTGGGGCGTGTGATTGAATCTAAGGGGTTTCCTGATCTGTTTCGGATTGCTCAACATTTGCCGGAATCCTGGCAGGTTGCCGTGTTTGGCGATGGACAGGATCGAGCGCACTTGCAACAACAGGTTCATGATTTGGGGCTGGGCGATCGCATCCAGTTTCTTGGATCGCTGGATGATGTGCGAATTGCCTATGCTGCCATTGATGCATTAATTTTTTTAAGTCAGCATGAACCGTTTGGGTTAATTTTGGCAGAGGCGATGGCGTGTCGGGTGCCGGTTTTGGGGCTTCATGGCATGGGAGAGTATCGGGAACTGAACCCGCCATTGGTGGATGACCAGGTGGCAACCTTTTGGCAACGCGATCGCCCTGAACGATTTCGAGATCCGTCGGAACGGTCAATTCCTGAATCTGACCACGTCCTGCAACCGCTATGGCAGGCGATCGCCACCTTTGATCCGGATTCTGTGGCTGTTCAGCAGAAGGTAGAAGCAGCCTTTCAACGAATTCAGCAGCACTATGATGTCACCGTGCAAGCTGCCCGGATGGCAGACATTTATCAGGAGTTAGTGGCTTCCCGTCATGACAATGGGTTCACCAAAATTACACCGTCCCACCGTCGTTCATGCTATCAATAACCTGGGGGTTGGGGGTGCGGAAACAATGTGCTTAGAGGTGTTACGTCACTTCTCAGCATGGGCAGATAATGCTGTTGTGGTGTTAGATGCCCGCCATCAACCGCGACGAGCTGAATTTGAACAGTTAGATGTTCCGATTACGACCCTGAATCATGCTCCGGGACAGTATCTTCAACTGGTCTACAAAAGTTATCGCTATTTTCGCCAGCATCCAACCGATGCGCTAATTTGTTGGTCATTCGGCAACCATACATGGCTCAGCCTGGGCGCAAAATTAGCGGGTGTGACTCACGTTATTGCCAGTGTCCAAAATGCACCACCCGATGAACCCAACCTTCGATCAAAATGGCGATCGCTAGCTCGTCTGAGTTTTTGGACGACGTCTCATCTCGTTGCGTGTTCTAATTATGTGCGCGATCGCCTGGTTGACGATCTCAACTTACCGGCCCATCGCATTGTGACGATCTGCAATGGTTGTAATGTTCGTCATATTCATCAACGGGCACAGGTAGGAAAAGCCATTAAGCCGCTTCATCCGATCATTGGTATGGTGGCGCGATTAAATGAAATCAAAGATCAAAAGACGTTGATTCAAGCGATGCCCCTGGTATTAGCCCAACATCCAACGGCTGAATTATGGCTGGTGGGCAGTGGAGAACAACAACCCAGATTAGAAACATGGGTCAAGGATCTGGGGTTGACGACTCATGTCAAATTTTGGGGCGATCGCCAGGATATTCCCGAACTGCTGGGACAAATGGACGTCTTTGCTTTTTCCACCACAGCGGCAGAGGGCTTTGGCATTGCTCTGGTCGAAGCATTGGCAGCCGGTGTAGCTGTTGTTGCCTCCGATGTCGGTTCTTGTGCGGAAGTGTTGCAACAGGGGAAATGGGGGATGCTGGTTGAACCTGCCAATCCGACGCAGTTGGGTCATGCCATTTTACGAAGCCTTGCGGGTTCTGTTTGTCTATCTGAGGTTACGAAAATTTGGTCTACCTATGACACTAAACATGCTGCCCAAACGTATTGGCAACTCTTGTTTCAAGCTTAAAACCACAACACGATATAGTGCTTCACACCTGGGTAGATTCCGATTGTTGTGAGAGAGCCGCGCTCCGCGCGGCTCTCTCACAACACCATATACATCATGCCATTGAAAATTGCGATAGTCCCTTTGATAAATCGAGGCTTATGAGACACCTAATTAAAAATTTGCTTCCCTACGGGGTCATTGAATACGTTAAAAACTATCGTGATTTTGCCAGAATTGGCTTTTCAAATTCACAGGCATTTTGGTCTGCCCTATCTGCTTCAAAGTCAGCCTCTTTAGCATCAACTCGGCTTAATTTTTTACCGAATAACAGCGTAAATCAGCTTGATTACATCGTAGATGTTGGAGCAAATGAGGGGTTATGGAGTTTAGGAGTTTTATCCCTTGCTCAGCCAAAACAACTGATTGTAATTGAACCTTCGCCTGAATTACAACCCAAACTTCAATCACGTTTGGGGTCTTATCCGGGTGTGAAATTGTTAAACCTGGCGGTTGGGAGTGAATTGGGAGAAACGCAACTTCATATCACCAGTCATTCTCATAACGTTTCTCTGCTCAAGCCCAGAAGCGAGATGAATGATTTTTATCAGGATGGTTGGGATCTGAAAGAAACGGTCAAGGTTTCTGTGGATACACTGGATCATATTTTAGATGAATTGCCTGAAGTTTCTTTACTGAAGATTGATGTGCAGGGGTATGAGAAATTTGTCTTGCAGGGAGCAGAAAAAACTTTAAAGAAAACAAAGTTTGTTATTTTAGAAGTCACTTTCTTTTCTCACTATGAAAACGACTCTCTGTTCCCGGAGTTACATACCCTGATGACAGAGGCAGGATTCTATTTGCAAACTATTAAAATCCCGATTTGTAGAGAAGGGCGATCGCCGTGGGGAGATGCAATTTATATCAATAAACATCTAGCTTCAACTGCTACGGAAAAAGGAAATGACTAGGGATCGAGCCGTTGCCGTAATTGGTGATGCCAATGATATTAATTGTTGGAGTAATATCCCCTATTTTTTCTTGCAAGCGGGACAGCGGTCGCATTTTTTACAGACGGGTTTAGCGCTGAATCCTCAACAAAATTCCAGACAAAAATTGGCATGGAATTTAACATCGCCATTGCGTTTAGAGCGACCCGGTGGCTTTCAATATACCCGACAGGCAAACGAAGCTTTATGGCGTCAAATAGATGCCCAATCCATCGGTGATATCATTAGCTTTTTTCAACTGTTTCCCCCTCACGATCGGTGTCAAACGCTAGGAATCACGTTTTCCCATTACATCGACTTTCCCCTGCCCTGCCTGTTTGAAGACTATGGCGTCGCCCAAACCATTGGGCATTGGACAGCTCAGCATGCCTTGGCGAGAGAGCAAGCTCAATATGCTGCGGCTCGCTATGTGATTTGCATGTCGCCCTGGGCAGCGCGTCAAGTGGTGGAACAGTGTGGGGTTGCTGCCGAAAAAGTCCATGTAATTATTCCGGGAGCAAATCTACCAGAATCGGCATTTCCAACGACTTCACTCCCCTGGGAAGATGCCGATGTACCCGATGGTAAACGAGTGCCCTTGCGGATTGCCTTTGTCGGTAAACTTCCTCTGCGGAAAGGCTTAGATCGGCTGGTGGCAGGCATTCGCATTCTGCGCCAACGGGGCTATCGTACAGTTTTACGGGTGATTGGTCCCTCAGATAATTTGTTTCCCCACGACCCTGAAGTTGAGCATTTAGGGTTCATCAACAAGCTCAACGAACCGTTGCGATTGATTCATGAATTGCAACAGTGTCACATAGGGGCGTTGCTGTCATATCAAGAAGCATTTGGCATTGCAGCTCTGGAATATTTGCGCTGTGGATTGCCTGCCCTCATTACTCAGACGGGTGGATTGGGCGATAGTATTCCGTTAGATTGTGGTATTCGCTTGCCTGCGGATTGTACTGGAGACGCGATCGCCGATGCCCTGGAAGGGTTGCTCAGGGATGGCGATCGCTTCCAACGACTACGGCATCAGGCTCAGCAACAGGCGAGGTATGCCTCCTGGGATCGCACCCTGGAAGACTTTGAAACCCTGTGGCGCACAGGGACTGTTGCCCCAAACCATCCGGATTGTCTGACCAAAGGTTGAAAAAACGTAGGTAATAGGGGCGTTTTTGTGTCATTGCGCTGTCATGGTTGACCTTTATCTGTCGTTGTTTGTCTTGATTTGTCTGGGGTTATTGGGCTGGGGCATGACCCGTCCCGATCGCGTCTATCAATATCCATTTTTTATGGGTGGAATTTTTTCTGCCTTTATTTTGCCGCAGGCGATCGCTCTAGTCCAAAATCCCAGAGCAGTTGACCAGACCGGCGTTGAGCGTGTGCTGCTGATGTCGTGCTTGTGTGCGGGCATGTGTTGGATTGGCTATCAGTGGCGACCTCAAGCCGATTGGATAAATCGCTTAAATTTTGCAGTTAATCCTAAAAAACTATTGATCTCTGGCATTGCCCTGACGATTATTGGCTATGGATCTCGCTACCTCATTTCCACCGTGCCTGCCTCGGAAACAGGTGGTTCGATGTGGACGGGACGGATTACCATTTACGCTTTCTTTTTCTCTCTGATCTATCCGGCTTTTACGATCTTGTTAACGATCGCATTACGTCAGCCGAATGTTTTTAATATTGCCTTAGCTACGATCGCAGGTTTGCCAAGTTTTGAAGCTGCCTTTGAAGCAGGTCGGCGTCAGGGCGCAGCTGCCTTTGTGCTAACGCTGGGTTTAGCCTTATTCTATACCTGGCAATACATTCCGCCACGCTGGTTAGCATTGGGTGCGGTTCTATTAACGGTTTACCTGATTCCGTTAGTTGGTAATTATCGGGGCGACGCCTGGAGATTGATCTTTACCCCTGAATTAACCAATGGGTTAGAGAATGTCTTGTCGGGGCAGATATTGGAACTGAGAAATGCAGCAGTATTGATGGATGTAGCTGAACGAACCGGGCAGTTTCAATATGGGTTGGGGTATTGGGATAATCTGGTTTTTCGGTTTGTTCCAGCCCAAATTGTAGGACGTGGCTTGAAAGATGCCTTGATGGTTGCTCCGGTCAAATTAGATGTGATTGGTAGTTTTGGCTATTCTGTTCCATCCGGCTCGACGATTACGGGTATTGGCGATGCTTTCTTTCAATTTGGCTATCTAGGCTGTGTATTCTTTGGCTTACTGGGCTATCTCTTCAAACACTTCTGGTATTCCGCTATTTATTACAAAAGTGCCATCAGTCAGGTGTTTTATACCGGGTTAGCTACAACTGCCATGCGCAGCCTGACCCATGGCACCATTGATTTCTTTCCAGACTTAGTCTATTACTCCGTTTTTATCGGCATTGTTGCATTCTATTGTCGCGAAAAAGTACCCCCCCAGTATGAGTTTGCAGCAAGCAATCTAGTTTATCCATCGAACTCCTATAGAGGCGATTTATGAAAATCGCGGCACTCACGCCGATGACCAGTGCCTATGTGGAAGCTCGATATACCCACTTCACCCGTCAGTTTCCCTATGATTCATTATTTCTGATTGAACTGGGTCAAACCTCCAGCACCTACCCCTGGCAACCGAGCCATTCCACTGTGCCCTACGAAAGAGTGGTGCTGTCTGAACAGCCTTCAGAAACTCAACCGCTATGGCGATTAGGCAGTGCTATTTTTAAGGCGTTGAATCAGATTCAACCCGACGTTGTGGTGATCTGTGGCTATGGTGTGCGGGGGATGCTGTTTGCGTTGCTGTGGAGCCGCTTGTATCGTAAACCAGCCGTGCTGTTGTCGGATACTAAAGCTGATGATGCCGTGCGCGATCGCTGGCGAGAAAGCATCAAACGGTACATTATCGGGCACTATCAAGCGGCATTGGTTGCCGGAGTGATTCATCGGCAGTACTTGATCCAGATGGGAATGCCTGCTGAAGCCATCTCTCTGGGCTATGATGTTGTCGGCAATGATAGCTTTCATCCCCATACCATTCGACACTTACCCAGACCTTGCAACGCTCCCTATTTTCTGGCAACGAGTCGATTTATTCCCAAAAAGAATCTGCTGGGTTTGCTCTCTGCCTATGCGGCTTACCGTCAAACAGTGGGAGATGACGCCTGGGATTTGGTGATATGCGGGGATGGTCCGCTTCGCCCGCAATTAGAACACGCTATTCAAACCCTGGGATTAACCGCTGTTGTCCATTTGCCGGGGTTTCTTCAGCCTGCCGACCTGTTACCGTACTACGCCCATGCCCAATGTTTGATTCATGCCAGTTGGCAAGAGCAATGGGGATTAGTCGTCAATGAAGCTATGGCAGCGGGTTTACCTGTGCTGGTTTCCCGCCGCTGTGGTTGTTTTGCCGAACTGGTTGTAGACGGGGTGAATGGCTATGGCTTTGATCCACAGCATCCGGCAGAGTTAACGGAATTAATGCTCAAGCTCAGTTCTGGATATGTGGATTTGGCAGCGATGGGGCAAGCCTCATTGCAACAGATTCAAACCTTTTCGCCAGACACGTTTGCTCAGGGGTTACGACAGGCTATTGAATATGCGATCGCCCGTGTCAACGATAGCGGTGTGCAAGGTCATTAACGACGGAACGTGATCAATCGGGGTTAGACACCATGAAACTCTTAGTCGTGATTCCAGCCGTGGGGTTGAGTTATGGGGGTTCCTCTAAAAGTGTATTAGAGCTATCCGCAGCCGTTGCTCGACAGGGAATTGCGGTGGATATCGTGACCACCAATGCTGATACAGCCGTGCGGTTGCAGGTGCCCTTGCAGCAGTGGATCACGGAAGCCTCCTATCGCATTCAATACTTTCCGTACTGGCACATCAAAGACTACAAAATCAGCCCTGCGCTCACCCAATGGCTGTTTGCTCATGTGTCTGACTACGATCTGGTGCATATTAATGCCATCTTTTCGCCACCCACGACAGCGGCATACTGGGCATGTCACCATCAGCGAGTGCCCTATGTGATAGCGCCACACGGGATGTTAGAACCCTGGGCATTATCCTATAAAGCCTGGAAGAAGCAGATCTACTATCGCTGGATTGAAGCGAAAGCGCTGACATGTGCCAGAGCCATCCATGTGCTGACGGCAGCCGAAGCGGCGAATGTCACGGCATTGGGGCTAAAGACTCCCACCGTTTTAATTCCCAATGGCATTCATGCTGACGATTTTGCCACCTTGCCCGACCCGACCTGCTTTTATCAACACTTTCCGGATACCCAAACCAAAACGCTGATCCTGTTTATGGGGCGGCTTGATCCCAAAAAAGGACTGGATCTATTAGCCGATGCTTTTGCCCAGGTTCATGCGCGCTTTCCCAACACCCATTTGGTAATTGCCGGCCCCGACAATATCGGCTTTTTGCCTACAGCACATCATTACTTTGCCGAAGCAGGGTGTTTGTCGGCGGTGACGTTTACCGGATTGCTTAGCGGGGTGTTGAAGTACAGTGCGTTTGCCGCTGCCGATCTATACGTTGCGCCGTCGTATTCGGAAGGGTTCAGTATGTCGGTGTTAGAAGGGATGGCTTCAGGCTTACCCTGTGTCATCACTCAGGCTTGCAATTTCCCTGAAGCTGCGATCGCCCAGGCTGCCCATGTGGTGGATGTAACCAGTGATGCGATCGCCACGGCACTGATGGATTGCCTTACGGATCTGGAGTCAGCCAGAGCAATGGGCGATCGCGCCCGTCAACTGATTTTTGACTACTACAGCTGGGATACCATCGCCCAAACGTTATGCCAAACCTATAGCACGATCCTCGCTACGGATCGTGGATTTGATAAACCCGCAGATGGATTGTTGGCAGCGCGGCGACGCCGCGCTGCCAACAATCAACTGTGATCCTGAGAAGACGTCTGCAACACCCAATGTTAGAAAAAATTACGCCTTTAATTCTTACCTATAACGAAGCTCCTAATCTTCGACGGACGCTTCAACCGTTGACCTGGGCAACGTCAATTGTTGTGATCGATAGTTTTAGTACCGACGAAACGCTAGAAATTTTATCACGCTATCCCAACGTCCATGTATTGCAGCGGCTGTTTGATACCCACGCGCAGCAATGGAATTATGGTTTGCAGCATGTTAGGTCTGATTGGGTTCTGTCCCTCGATGCAGATTACGTTGTTTCGGACGACCTGATCGATGAAATCAGAGGCTTATCGCCCCATCCAGACGTAGACGGATACCTGGCGCGATTTAAGTATTGTGTGTTCGGTCAGCCGTTGCGCGGCACGCTATTACCTCCCCGCCAAATTCTGTTTAACCGCTGTCGGGCAACCTATATCGATGATGGGCATACCCAACTTTTACAGGTGAAGGGATCATCTGCCATGCTGACGGGTTATGTTTACCATGACGATCGCAAACCCCTGAACCGATGGTTATGGGCGCAAGATCGATACATGATTTTAGAAGCTAAAAAACTCCGAGAGACACCTGCTTCACAATTGAGTTGGGGCGATCGCATTCGGCAGCAAAAGCTCATTGCCCCTTTCGTAATTTTGCTCTATTGTCTGATTCTCAAAGGCGGCATTTGGGATGGCTGGCGCGGTTGGTATTATACGTTTCAACGGGTGTTAGCAGAACTTTTGTTGGCAATTCGGCTGATTGAATTAGACTGCCAAGCCTCTGCGGCTGCATCACAGGCTAAAATCGACACGCCGACGGCTGCGCCAGGGGACACGTTGCTGAGTTAAGCGGATTGAGCGGCAACGCCAGCTGAAGTAACTGGGTCAGAGCAGCAAGGGGCTGTGGATCGGTAATCTGATTGCTACCCAGAGTTAATATTCGCAAGCGACTGAGCGATCGCAACGGGGTCACGTCTGTAATCTGATTGAAATCCAGGCGTAGGTCTGTCAAATTGACTAGCGGACTCAGGGGTGTCAGGTCTGCGATCTGATTGTGGCTGAGGTTGAGTCGGGTCAGGTTGGTTAGCGATCGCAAGGGTTGGATATCGGTTAGTTGCGCTGCTACTATCGACAACTGAGTCAGCGTTGTCAGGCTGGATAATGGACTCAGATCTCCCAGATCGATTGATTGTGTCGAACCGCCCAATTCTAATGTTTGCAACTGGGGCAAGTCCGAGAGAGAACCGAGATCGTGGATGGGGTTGGTGCTGAGGTTGAGCTGAGTCAGTTGGGTCAACGTGTGGAGAGATGGCAGTGTGGCGATCGCATTGCTGGCAACTTGCAGATCGGTCAATGCTGTTAATGGTTGAATTGGCGTGAGATCGGTAATGTCATTGTCATTCAAGCGCAGGTGGGTGAGAGATGATAGGGATGACAATGGGCTGAGATCTTGAATCTGGTTTTCGCTCAGATCCAGGTCAGTCAAGCGGATGAGCGATCGCAATGGACTTACATCACTGATTTGGTTAGCTGCTAGATGCAATGCAGTCAGGTCTTGCAGGTTAGCCAGGGGATGTAGATCCTCAATAGCGGCGGCTGTGATGGTTAATCGTTGCAGCTGGGGCAATGCTGCCAGTGGTGTCAGATCGGTCAGACCCTGGTTAAACGCTAAGGAAAGGGTTTGTAACTGAGTGAGTGCAGTCAGCGGTTGTAAATCGGTAATGGGGTGTCCTTCCATGCGTAATTCGGTGAGCTGAGAGAGCGATCGCAAGGGTGCCAAATCTCGCAGTTGCCCAGTGGTGCTGTGGTTGATAATGACCAGCGATCGCAACTGGGTCATGGTTTCAAACGCTTGCAAATCGCGAATGCCATAGCTTTCATGCAGCTCCAGATGATGTAGCTGGGGTAATGCTTGAAGCACCGTCAAATCTGCATCTTGTTCGGTTGTCAGGGCTAAAGTGGTCAGTTGAGGCAGTGCCGTCAGGGGACGCAGATCACTCAGTGCTGCCAAAATTTCAGCTTGGGTCAGGCTCAGTTCGGTCAGGTCTGACAATTTTTGGTTGGCTTCGGTGCAATCATTGGCTTCTACCCGTTCCATTAACGTCACAATCGTATGGCGGGTGGCAATGGGGTATGTAGATTGCTGTAAGCACCACTCTGTAAAGCTAGTAGTGGCAGAAGCGTTAGGATTTTGGGCGACCGTTGTCGCTGCCCAGATGCAAACAACAGCCAGGATACTAAAAGCAAAATAATAAAAAGGGTTTCGATAAAACGGTTTCATAGGGATAGAACATTGACGAACCAGATGTCTTTAAATTGAAGATTTGGCGATGTCACTCTTCTGGGTGTTTCATGAAGGGAATACCATTTTTGGATAATATCGCTGCTTTGTATGGGTTCAGTCATTTGATTGAGACTTCAACAATTAAGGGATTGATCACACATAAATTGCTTCCCTATCTATTCTTGTTTTTAAGAAGCTATTCATGCCGTACCAATACCTCACGACATCAACATTTTTGCCAAACAATAATTCTAATTCTGCTTTGAGGCTCGCTCGCTTTAACAGATCGGGTGCCATATCTACCACGATATCAATGTCACTTTCACTATGGGCTTCATTGCGTGCCACAGAACCAAATACCCCAATACGAGTTATGCCATAGCGTTGTTCGAGGTCGGGTTTCAGGTAATACAATTTTTGGAGGATATCGGTGCTCTGTATAGATTCACTCATTTAGTCTGTTTCCTTTGAATTGGCTCCTTTTCGGTTTTCCCTGCCGCGATCGCCACTTTTTCCTCAATCAGCTCATATGACTGATAAACGATCGCATCCATCAGGTGTAGGGTCAGACAGAACGACTGCATTACAGGACATACCTACATTCTGGATGTTTTATGTGCTGTAAGCAACCTTGAAAGGAATATTCTTTGAGTAATTACTTTTATTTGTAAAGCCCAACTTCATGAATGTTGGAAGAATTAACCGTAATGTTTCGGTGAGATGTCGTTAGCTTGCGAAGAGTTGAGGGAACATTTACTAAGACGGACAATGAAATCTGATTTCACTTTGCATACATAAATTAAGGCAAGGATCATTATGGCTTTGAAAAATTCACCAGAGCAGTCCAGAGTTCGTCTACTATTAACTTTGTGGGAATTAGGCATTATCCAAACTGACGTTAGAAAAGGTGAAATCACCAAAAAAGTGGTCAGAAAAGGTGAAAAAGCTGTTGATTACAAAGAGTTTTTGGATGAATTAGTCAGTAAAGAAGCGATCGCCATTTCCGGCTCGAAAGTTACACTCTCAACAGATAAATTAAGTAACTTACTGGGCAATGCTTTAAAGAATTCTGATTTTGAATTTGATGCCCAGATCGGTAAAGGCAAAGCGAACGCTCTACTGAGATTAATTCGATCCATGAATACGGGTGCATCGTCTTCTGAAAACGACAAAACTGCGATCGCTTCCTATGAAGAATTTAAACCAGTTGCATTAGAGATTTACGATCGCCTCAATCGTGACTACAACATGGGTAACATGGTGCCTATCTATCGCATCCGTCGAGAAATTGGCGAACAAGTCTCTCGTTCTCAATTCAATGAATGGCTTTTAGAACTGCAATCTAACGATTTCTTGCAACTTTTGGAAGAAAGTGTGGAAGATAGCGCTCCAGATAAAATTGAGGACTCTGTTACAACAAAATTGGGCAAACTGCGCTGCTACGCAAAGCGAGTTGCTGCATAAAAATTGACTGTTCCTACATAAAATCTCTGTTCTACACTTGTTAACAAGATCATGACTTCACCCTCTTCCCTTGATGCTCTCAATCAAGCCATTAAGGAATGTAATCCCTTTGAGAGTAATTTTGTCACTAAGTCTTATCACATCTGGGATGAGAACTTTTTAGACTTACCTAATCTACATTCTCACGCATCTGGAGAAATTCTAGAATCAATCGAGAAAATTAACTCTGGTCACCATCCCAGCAATACAATAGGCTTCGCACTTTTAGCGCCTAAAGGGGTTGGAAAAACTCACGTTCTCAGTAGGATTCGTCAACATTTAAAGCGCACAGGTGATGGGTTTTTCATCTACATGTGCGAGTATGGCAACTTGAGCTTGATCAAGCATCAGTTTTTACAAAACTTAGCATCTAGTTTGAAGAAAACAGGCAACAAAGGAGTCATGCAATGGCAAGAACTCGCAACAGCTTTGATCAATCAAAGTATAGGAAAAAGCCTTGAACCTCAACAACTGATTGATCAATTTCCTAAAGCATTAGCGAGAGATCCTCAAGTCGTTAACAAACTTACTCAAAGGATTTCTCAAAAATACTCAGATATCGAGAATCCTTACATTATCAAAGCAATTCTCTGGACTCTATCTCAAGCTCACGCACCCTTTGCAATTAACTGGTTAGCAGGGAGAGAACTTTCCGAAGCTCAGGCTAATATGATGGATTTGCCTGACTTGAGTAAAGAAGATAGAGATGTTGAAGCATTCAGCATTGCTCGTCAAGTGTTGTATTTAATTAGCCACTACACTACACCAGTTATCTGTTTTGATGAACTGGATGGAACTGAATCAGCTGATGAAGATGATTTAATGCTTGCGGGTTGTAGCAGAGCACAAGTGGTTGGTAGTTTAGCTAAAGACATTTACAACAACTTGAGAAGAGGCATTCTCATAACTGCAATGTATGCCCAGACTTGGAAAGAAGAGTTTCATTCGTTAACTCTTGCTAATGCTGTTAAAGATAGAATTGCGCACAAAGAAATAGCACTCAATCATTTAAAGCCTAATGATGCTGTAATGTTGGTTGCTTATTTACTCGATGATTTCTATTCTAATCAAGAACTAACACCTCCTCATGCAATTTATCCATTTAACGAAAATGAGTTAAGAGAGATAGGAGACGGAGCCACAATTAGAGATATTTTGCAGTGGTGTGCTAAAAACTTTAGTGCAGCAAAAATTGATCCAGTTGAGAAATTTGAGAAGATTTACCAACAAATCGAAGCAACGTTGGAAGATCTTTCTGATGATAATGAAAAAATTGCAAACGCACTTGCGTTTGCCTTGCAGTATTTACGAGGACAAACTGTAGAAGGTGTAACTCTCCATGAAATCGATCGAGAAGTTCATCCTAAATGGAAACATAAAGGACGGATCAATTTTCGTATTCTGGGTGAAGAAAATGGAAAAGAGGTCAAAATTGGGGTCTGTGTTGCACAAGACTCTCATGGCAGAACTGTTGGAGCTTCAATAAAGTATTTAACTTGGTACCAAGACTTTGCAATAACTCGTAGTTGCCTAATCAGATCTAAATCAATCCCACAGAATTGGCAGGTCGCTAATAATAGCCTGAATCAACTTCTGAAGAAGCAAGGCGGAGAGTGGGTATCATTCAAAGATGAGGAAATTAAACCTCTTCTAGCACTTCATAGGATGTCCAAAGAGCTTGACAGAAAGATTTTCACAGATGAAGACTTTCAGCGATTCATTAATGAAAAACATCCTATTTCAACCAACTCTTTAATTCAAGAAATTTTGAGTGATCCGTCAGGTCAAAATCCCAAGGAAGTCATTGATGAAGATAGTGAACTTAAGAAGCTATTTTCTGAAGAGATTTCTGATGCTCTTAATACTAATGAAGAATCTGAAGCCCTTGAGCTTCTGTCAATAGCGTAAGAATATGAGATGTAATGAATAGCTCAATCTCAATTAATTCTGCACTGTGTGTACCAGAATCAGACTTACAAGCCCTTAGTAAAGGGCAAATGATCGTTGCATTGTCACAAACCTTTGTTAGCAAAGGTAAAACCTTTGCTCTTTGTCCTGTTGAGAAATCCAAGAGTAGTTTAACTACTTTTATCGAACTTTGGGCAAAGCTTGAGTTCTGTAAAATTTATAGTGACCCTAAAGAAGTAGAGCAACTCGCACAACTAACAATTTGGTCAAATGCAGAATTGCAAAAAGTTTTGCAAGAACGCTTCAAGATCTTTTTGCTTTTCTTGAGAGTATTCCAGTCACCGCAGCCGATTGAAATATCGTTAGAACGTATCAATGGGAGTAAGATAGGTAGCTTCATTCGACTACCTAATTATTTATTAGCTAATGACAATGCTCCTATACTAACTGATGATTTTTTCAGTCAACGCAAACAGCAACTTATCAATCTACAAGCACCTTTATATCCTGAGTTAGAGAAATTACAGTCTGTAATTTCTCAATTAGCTACTACTGATTCAAAAGCTAAATTACTAGAGAAAGATATCGAAGTATTTCTAGGATGGTCAGATAATTCAGCTATAAGAGTAGCTAATCCTGACTTATCTTGGATTAAGACGATCGTTGATCTGGGTAGTCGTAGTAAAGAATTGGATAAAGGGAAAAGTAATTACCAAGCTGGTACAGATTTTGAAAACGTAGTTCACCGCAGTCTTGAATTTCTTGGCTTTACAATCGATCAAGCACATAAAGGTGGAGCGGGTGGATTAGATCTGTTTTGCTCAACACCTTATCCTTTAGTAGGTGAGTGTAAAGCAGGAAAAAAAATTCCCAGTGATACAACTGAGGAATTAATTAAACTTGGTGGAATGCATTTAGGTACAGACCGATTTTTAACGGCTGCTAAATTGATAATTGGTCCCGGTAAGCCTACTCCAGATGTTTTGAAAGCGGCAGCACATTGGAAAGTTAGTATTATTAACCCTATGAGCTTACAGAAATTAGTTGAGTTGAAGGCAAAATATCCAGGATCAATAGATTTGATTGAACTAAAAAAGTATTTAGACTCTGGACAAATTGATTACAAGATTGATGAGTATGTTAGGACGGTCTTAGAAAAAATTGAACTCCGCTCATATATTGTTCGGATTGTCAAAAAATATCTAACACAAGTTAACGCTATAGATGTTGATTTAAATACGGTATTTGGTGTCTATTGTGGTTCAAACCCTCCGCAGGTTCTGGCTCTTCAAGATTTTTACCCAATTTTAATTGAACTTTCTTCGCCGTTAGCGGGTTATTTGGGTCGTAGAAAAGGAAGTGATGGTAGCGATCGCTTTTATTATTTACGTGATTTATCCATAGAAGAATAGCGACTTGTTATCGCCTCATGGTTGCTGCACCCCAAACATAATCTCTTCGGATTGCAACCATTTCAACCCATTTACCAAATAACCCGAGGATCAGCGGCAACTAAACCTGAAACATCATTCAGAATAGAAATTGCAAAGATTCTATCAACGTCAATCAAGTACTCTCCAGTATGCCACTTCCATTCCGTATCTTTTCCAAAAGCAACGATTTTTACTCCTGTTGTGCCATCTTGTAAATTCTTTACTTTTTCAGTCCAATGCGTATTGTTGAGCTGAACAAATTTCTTCCTAAATTGCCCATCAACAATATTATTAAAATCAGATTCGAGCATGGTTCCCCGCAAGATGGCGTTATCGCGTGCTCTGACAAACTCGACACAAACCCAAATTCTTTTTCCGTCTTCTAAATCCATACCTTTTTTGCCTCCTCTCAAAATTAGGTTGATAGATGTATGATTCCCATCTGATTCAGCTTTCTTTGAGCTGAAAAGCCTATCAGGAATGTTCAGACCAATCACACTACTAACGCAGTTCATGACAACGGGCTGAAATGGTTCTTAACTAAAGCTTTGAGGTCTGCGTAAAGCACTTCTACTCCAGTACCATAATAAACTTTCTCAGAGTTGATTCCAAAAACTGATGGTCTGGAGAAGGGGAACAGGCTTGGCGAATTTCAGGATCAATGAGTTGAATGTCTAGAGTTTCCAGATCTAAAACAAAGCGGTTAGAAAAAGAAACTTCTATTTCTTTAACCGTCACCTCAAACAGAATGGCATTAGACCGAATTTTTTCAAGCAATCGTTTTTTGGCGATTACATTATCGCTCTCTATGCAAGCTTTCCAGAGGATCTTTGCATCTTTCAAAACATTGTCTACGATGGCTTGAGGAACTGTCTCTTTATCAGCAATTAGATCGCTCAGTTCTCTAAACGTTTGATCAATGACATCTCGGTGATCAGATGTGTCATATTCGCTATAGATAAGCAATCGGCAAAATGCTTGTTTAAGCTGATCAGACGGTGTTCGCTTAGAAAAAAGTTGTGATGCTCTGATCCAGCTATCATAAGCTTTTCTGATATTGTCTTTCCCTTTCTTATAAAATAAGAAAATTGCAAAGTTGCTATAGTCTAGAGCACCTCTTTGGGTCTGAGGAATCTGGCTTAATCGTTGATACGCTCGCTCTAGTAAAAAGTTAACTGCCGTTTCATTATGGTTTTCTTCTAATGCCTCTAGATAGCAAAGGAAATCGAGCCAGGCAAGCGCACTACGGGCAGCATAATTGCCATCATACTCGTAGTATAAAGAGTCTAAAAAATTCTTTCTGGCTTCAAGATAGTCACCTTTGATGGCTTGCACAATACCAATACGGATGTAAACTTCGTGACGCTCTTTTTGTAGATCGCGTGCATGAAAATAATGTCTTAATGCGGTGTTGTAATCTGCTTGATAAAAATAAGTGTGCCCATAGGCAGTATGAACATAGGAACTATTCGGATTAGCTTCGAGAGCTTCTTCTAAAATATTTTTTGCCATATCCCACTGGTCTTCATTCAAATAATGAAATCCTATAATGCTGAGCAAATCTCCTATTTCTTTGTAGTTCCGATCTTGTTGCCGAGCTTGTTTACAACATTCATAAGCCTGTTCGAGATCATTCAAAGATTCTGTTTGTTGACAATGGCTTTCGTAATGGTGAAGGTGGTGTAATGCTTCAGTAAACCGTTGAAATGCACGCCAACTAACAGTTGGGACAGCTTTGGGGGTCAAATCTAGAGCAATTTGATAGGCTAATTCCTTAACCATTGTAGGAATAAGCATCCCTTCAGCAGGTTGACCGTCAGCATTGACTTGATAAGCATGCACATCGGCATGACTGTTCGATTGCTGGCAACGAGCCGTGATTTGCAGTTTGTTATCCCACATCTGAATGCTACCTGTGATGACCTGCACAGACCCCTGCGGCCAGAGTTGTTGCAGACTCAACAAAAATGCCCCTAACGGAACGGAGCTAGACTTTAAAGGAATGGAAGTTGACCCTCCCTCTCCTGCCAGGATCTTTTGCAGATCTTCACCTTTAATAGCGCCCAGCGGCGGGAAGTTAATCATGCCTCTACAAATAGCTGAAAGAGCAGAGTGAGGCGATATCTTCGCTTGTCCATCCTCTAGCTGATTATAAATATGGTAAATCCCATGCAATTCAGCCGTTAACAATTTTGCGATCGCCTGACTATCTTGTTCTCCATTTTTTGCATCGGTTACCTGATTTCTTTCATCTAAAAATGGCAAAATTGTTACTCCATTAGTTGATGAAAGCCAACGAAAAAATAAGTACAGAATGACGCCTGACAAAACAATCGCAATGTACTGAAGAATACTGCCAAAAATGGTTGAGTCTTCAGCCGGTGCTATCAGCGGTGCTATCAGATTCCAGAACGTGGCAAGGTCACGCTGTAAATACCCGTCTTTAAAGTAGCTCCAATATTTGATAGAGAAAAAACTCAATAGAAAGAATACATAAAATCTAAATTCTTTCACCTGATTCAACAGATTGAATAACAAGAATAAGAAATAGATGATGGTACTAGCAAGTATTAATACAACAAAAGAATTAAAGATATGGGGTAGAGACGGACAAGGAGTAAAACGTGGAAATAAAAACTTAGAGGCGCAATCCAAATAACTTTCTGTAAAAGCAGAAATGTCCTGCTCCCTGATCACTATCAACAAAGCCGTTACAACCAAAACCAGCCGCAATTTTTGAGTTGACCAATCATTGACATTTTGATTAAAGAATAAATAGACGCGCTTAAATACAATCTTAATTTGCTTAAACAAAAGACTTGAACAGATACGCTCGATCCATTCTTTAAGCCCAATCCAGATCTGTTTAATAGATGTATATAGTCGTTGTTCATTGTTAAAGATAAATCTTTCCATTTTCTTCACAGCGATTGTAAAAAATATTGAGAATCTAAGCGGTATTTTTATAAGTTTCCTATGTAGAAATTATATAAGCAGCCCATATTTGGGGTTTACTCCGCTTAATATAAAATAATTTTTAAGGCTGTTTTTTTTAAGAATGATGTTTTATGGAATTTGCCCTTATCCCGTGGTAGTTCTCATTAGAGAGTGATGTGTTTATTCCCCAGTCGGCAGGGTGTGTTCTACCAACGATTTGTCGCTACAGAGGGGAAATCAGCTATGAAAACTGGGATAGATTTGGCTACAGGTCGATCGGGTAAAGGGTGGCAGAGAGTTTCTCTAGGTTTGGCGTTGAGTTTGGCGTTAGTTGGGTTGATCAGTGTCTCTACAGCAGCGATCGCCCAAACGGTGCCAGAAACGCCCATGCCTGAACAAGAAATGATGCTGGCACTGCGTCAAAGCAGCGAACGCTGGATCGAAATTAATGTGACAACGCAACGGTTAATTGCCTGGGAAGGCGATACTCCGGTTCATGCGGTCATTGTTTCCACGGGCAGCGCCGAACACCCGACACCCACAGGTATTTTTGAGATCCAAACGAAGCTACCGACTGCCCGTATGCGGGGCGATGGGTACGACGTTCCAGATGTACCATTTGTGATGTATTACGATGGCAACTACGCAATTCACGGCGCTTACTGGCACAATCGCTTTGGCACGCCTGTCAGTCATGGGTGCACCAACGTCGCCGTCGATCATGCGGAATGGCTATTTAACTGGGCATCGGTCGAAACGCTGGTTGTGGTGCATGACTAGTTCATTGTTTCAGATGGGCGTCTTATTTAACCCCCGGCTGTCGCCGTCCCCCTTGCCAAGGGGGACTACAGGGGGTTCTAGCTTGGCGCAACTTCACAAGCGGTTGTCGAGAGAGCCGCACGGCTCTTCCCAGTACCCATATATCTTATGAATCGGAACGGGACACCACGGGTGTCCCGTTCCGATTTATTCCATCTGAAGCACGCTAAGTGCGATCGCACTTGTTAGAATCAACGAGATCAGGACAAACCCTGCCTCGTATTCTTTACTTCTCGTTTCTAACGTCTTATGGATTTCACAGCCGCCTTACCCACCTTTGTCATCACGCTGCGCGAAGGAGTAGAAGCTGCCCTGGTGGTTGGCATCGTCATGGCATATCTAAAAAAGGTGGATCAAAGTCGGCTAAATCCCTGGGTCTATAGCGGCATTGCAGTGGGCATTGGGGTCAGTCTTCTGGTCGGCATTGGCTTTAATGCCCTGTTTCATTTACTAGAAACAACCAATCAAGCCTATGCCCCTGTTTTTAAACAACTGCTCCAGGGTGGCTTTGGCATCATTGCGATCGCCCTTTTGAGTTGGATGTTGATCTGGATGACGCAACAGGCAAAATCATTGAAAGCCGAGGTCGAGAATTCGATTACAACGGCGTTGCAGACCAGCGATCGGGCTGGCTGGGCAGTGTTTGGGCTGATTGCGATCGCTGTTTTGCGAGAAGGATTTGAAACCGTTATTTTTATTGCTGCCAAGTTTCAGCAAGGCTGGATGCCAGCGATCGGGGCGTTTTCGGGCTTACTGGCAGCAACAGGCATCGGCATTTTGCTATTTCAACTGGGCATCAAAATCAATCTGCGTGCATTCTTTCAGGTCATGGGCGTTTTGCTATTGCTGATCGTCTCTGGTTTAGTTGTGTCAGCCCTGCGCTATTTTGATACTGCCCTGCATCTGTTTTCCCAGATCAATCCTGCCTATCAAACCCTGTGTCCGGCAACAGGGTCTTGCATTTTAGGACCCCTGGTCTGGGATGCCAGTCAGGTGTTACCCGATCGCCAATTTCCTGGCATTTTGCTCAAAGCTTTCTTTGGCTATACCCAAACGTTATATGTGGTGCAAGCGATCGCCTATTTACTCTTTCTAGGAACGGTGGGCACGCTTTACCTGAAAAGTATTACAGGTTGGAAGCTAACCTCGGTGGGCAACAAGGGTGCCGACACCATACAACCTTCCTGAAACCCTGGCAGAAGGCATTTAACAATACAAGCTATTAGCAATACGGGGTGACATCTTCGCCGCAGTCATCGGCAAGGTACGACAATGCCCGAAATCGTAAACCCACCAGCTGATCATAGAGGGGATTGATCTTGCACATGGCAGGGATGTGGACAACTTTGCGCCCAAACAGTTTGACATCGCGTTCAAACGGGCATTGGGGCGGGATCATTTTGCACAGAAACCGGGCAACTCTAGGGTCTTGGATATCCAACCCATCCAGCCAATCTTTGACGGGGTGCAATACATCAACCTGATGGGCTTGTGCCTGTTGCCGTTGGATGGCTAAGTCGGCTGCACTGTTTAGCGGGTAACTGCTAGCCACTGACGGATGATAGTGCAAGGTTTGCCGCAGCGATTCTAAAATGATCGGTTGTTGATTGAGCGCGGTGCAAAATTGCTGAAGGATCTCATCTTCGGGTTGAGAATAGACGCCATCGGCGATCGCCACCATCACAGCCGTTCTGAGAAAATTTTCGGCAGTTTCAGGGTTATGCCCCAGAGCGATCGCCAACTCCTGTGGACTGATCGGCTCAAATGAGCTGATGTCAATCGTTGGCGCTAACTCATCTTGTGTAATTTCAGCAATTAAGCTCTTTTCTTGTTCATCGAAATGACCATCTGCCCAGGCGATAGTCAGCAATCCCCGCAGCCAAACGGCAATTTCTTCACTGGTATAGGGAGATTGGACGGTACTTGTCATGCAGGTTTACCTCATCAGCAACAATTTCTTAACTGGATATAGCGATTGATTCTAGCTCTAGTCTTCCTTAAACTTGTTGTAAAGTAGAAGACTGAGATTCTGGTATGTGAGGATAACGAAGTGGCTCCCCAAGAGTTTGGCTTGCTTCTTATTTCTATTTTAGCTAGCACGGCGGGGCAGTTTTTCCTCAAAGCAGGCGCTCTCAAGCTAGCCAAGTTCAATCCGGGCGGGGCGATCGACCAAATCCTCGGCATTTTATTTGTCCCAGAACTAATTGCAGGCTTGGCTTGCTACGGTCTGGGTGCGTTAACCTATATTCTTTTGTTAACTAAAGTAAAACTTAGTATCGCGGCACCTTCGGCAGCGCTAATTTACGTCTTTTCGGTGCTGATCGGTAGTTTCCTGTTTCGCGAATACGTTCCCACCACTCGTCTATTTGGTCTGGGCTTGATTGTCAGTGGCGTTGTCTTAGTGGTCTGGCAAAAGTAAAAGATTAGAGATCAACCAAAATCCCCGTGTTGGCGCGGCAAAGCCGCGCCAACACGGGGATTTTAAACCGTTTGTGTTCAGACGTACGGCGCTCAAAAAATATTTGCCTGATTCAGGTTTTACAGCGATTTTCAATCGCTTATAACCAGGTTATTTTTGTGAGAGCCTCGCGGAGCGCGGCTCTCACAAAAATAACGATGGCGTACTCAATCGCAAAACGCTATAAGGCAGCATTACAACACATTAAATTCTTTTAAGGCAGGTAAAAAATTGCTATTTTCGTGGCTGGAGCGGCTGAGTTTAATCAGGGCAAACCGTTGTACGGGCTGTAATTGTGCCCATTGCTCCAGGGTTAGCGATCGCCCAACCTCTGCGACTTTGTCTTGAACTGCCTGGGGAATCTGGGTTTCATTCATCCATTCTGGTAAAGGATCGATGGGTAAATCGGCTGGGCGATCGCCCCCGTGCTGCTCAACCAGTCGATGCAACAGCGATCGATAGGCTTCCGCTTCTGCGGGAGTGGTGCAGGGTTGATTCACGACCTGTTGTCGTTCTGCCTGGGTCAATTGGTTCCATTGGTTGAGCTTTAACTTGACCCCGCAGGTATCTAACTTCAACCGCACCGACATTGGGATACACCGGAGAGACTCAACAAAATCTGCTTCAAATTGGAAGAAGTGAGACATAGCGCAGGGAAATAGGGCGATCACAATCTCAGGCATAACGGGTTCTGAGTCTATTCAGGCATGGGAAACTCTCGGTTTCCCATGCCTAAGGATCACAAATTAATTAAAACTCGGACGTTTATTTTTGTCAGCGTGGCGAAGCCGCGCTGACAAAAATAAATCTTCGATTTTATTGAATCCACGATCCTAAGGAATGGGAATTAAATAACTCCGATGATTGCTTGTAGGGGCGAACGGCCGTTCGCCCCTACAAACGATCCAATATTCGATCTTATTTAATCCACGATCCTAAACAAAATTTAGATTCAGTAACGCCTGTTTTTAAGTTTATGCTCTGGGGCAGCAGAGAAGATATGATTTGAAGTTGCACTTTCATTGCATCACGACCTGTGTCAACGATTCGTCATAACTGGACAACCTCAGAAATCCTCACGCTGCTCCAACAACCCCTTCTGGAGTTGGTCTATCAAGCCCAAACGGTTCACCGTCAGTTCAATTCGGATATGGGCGTGCAACTCGCGACGCTGATGAGTGTGAAAACGGGTGGATGTGCTGAAAATTGTGCTTACTGTCCGCAGTCTGCCCATTACGAAACAGCTGTCGAAAAACCGGCGATCGCCAATGTTAGCGAAGTAATTGAGCAAGCCGAGCAAGCCAAAGCCCTGGGTGCCAGCCGCTTTTGTATGGGTTGGGCATGGCGTGAAATTCGCGAAGGAGCATCGTTTGAGGCGATGCTAGAGATGGTGCGGGGGGTGCGGCAGTTGGGGCTAGAGGCGTGTGTCACGGCTGGAATGCTCAATGACTCGCAGGCAAAACGCTTGGCAGACGCAGGTCTAACCGCTTACAACCACAATTTAGACACCAGCCCCGAATATTACGATCGCATTATTACCACCCGCACCTACGACGATCGCTTGCAAACCTTAGACCGGGTGCGGCAGGCAGGAATTACGGTGTGCTGCGGTGGCATTATTGGCATGGGCGAAACACTGCACGATCGCGCCCGCTTATTGGAAATCTTGTCGAATCTTGATCCTCATCCCGAAAGCGTGCCTATCAATACATTGGTGGCAGTAGCCGGAACCCCGTTAGAACAGCAAACGCCGGTCGATTCTTTTGATCTGGTGCGCATGTGTGCTACCGCTCGGATTCTCATGCCCCAAGCCAGAATTCGCCTCAGCGCAGGACGCACCAGCCTCAGCCGCGAAGCTCAAGCCCTCTGCTTTTTGGCAGGGGTTAATTCTATTTTTTATGGAGAAAAACTCCTGACTACCGCCAACCCAGAAATCGATAGCGATCGCCAACTCCTCGCCGACTTAGGGATTAACTAAGCATTTATTGTGGTTGTGAGAGCCGCGCTCCGCGCGGCTCTCACAACACCTTGTACGTCATGCTATTGAGCATTGCTATAAATCAATTTCAAATTTTTCCGGATAACAGCAGGGTCGATTAGAACATTGGAATGGTAGATGCACCCTGATTAAACCCCTCAAATCCTCTGCCGGATTTGGGGGTTTTCTGTTTTTTGCCGAGCCATGCGCGTCATTTCATAGAATAGGCGATATAGCAGTCCTAATTTTTAGACATGACTCAGCGCATTTTGATTTTGGGTGGGCGAGGTCGCATCGGCAATTGTGTGGCTCAAGATATCCTCAACCACACCTCAGCTCAAATCGTTATTACAGGTAAAACGAGCAGTCGTATCTCCTCCATGCGATCGCCTCGGTGTGATTTTTTGCAGTTAGATTTGGCAGAACTGGAGAAGTTAAGGGACGCGATCGCCCAATCTGATTTGGTGATTCATTGTGCAGGGCCTTTCCATCATCGGGATGAATCGGTACTGAAGCTATGTATTGAACAAGGAGTCAACTATATCGATGTGTGTGATAATGTCGGCTTTACACGCAAGGTATTAGCCTACCGGGATGCGGCAAATGCCGCCGGAATCACAGCCATTATCAATACAGGCATTTTCCCTGGCATCTCGAATAGTATGGTGCGTCAGGGAATTGAGCAAATGGAACACCCCGAAGAAATTCACTTAAGTTATGTAGTGGGCGGTTCTGGTGGAGCCGGATTGACGGTACTGCGAACTACATTTTTGGGCTTACTCAATCCCTTTCCTGCCTGGATCGACGGTCGCTGGCAACAGGTTCAACCCTATAGCGATCGCCAACCCCTGCAATTACCGCCGCCCTACAACAAAGTCCACGTTTACTGGTATGAAATGCCAGAAACATTCACCCTAGCCGAAGCGTTTCCAGTAAAAACTGTAATTACAAAATTTGGCTCAGTGCCCGATTTCTACAATCACCTCACCTGGATTGCTGCCCATATTTTCCCGAAATCGTGGGTGCGCAACCCCAATGGCATCGAGTTTCTTTCTCGTGTCAGCCAGCGCATGACCCAGGTCAGCGATCGCTTTAGTGGCATTGGCGTCGGCATTCGCTGTGAAGTCAAAGGCAGCAAAAACGGACAGCCCTATACGTATTGTTCGACCCTGGTGCATGACAATACAGCGATCGCCGCTGGCTATGGCACCGGCAGCATTGCCGAACTGGTGTTATCCGGGCAGTTACAAAAACCGGGGGTATGGGCCGTTGAAGAGGCATTGCCCACCGATTTATTTGAGCAAACGATGCAGCGTCGTGGCATTCAAATCCATCAGAATTGCTAACGCCTTCATGGGAGTCTACGTGCGATCGCTCAGTAGATGAGTCACCGCATTCACCACCAATTGCACTGAACCGGAGAAAAATTCTGGGTCTAAGGTATCGGAGGTGTCGCTGGGTTGGTGATAGTGGGGGTTACGAAAGTTTGCAGTATCAGTCACCATCACAGCTCCCAACCCCTTATTCCAAAACGGAGCATGGTCACTGCGAAGTAGGTCGGGGGTGAAAGGTCCCAGTAGGGGAACAGGCAAGGTTAAAATCTGGGGCAAGTCGGAACGACTGGCTTGAACAAAGCTATCAATCAGGTTCATATGCCCCTGATCGCCAATGATGGCAATAAAATCTCCACGAGTGGTGGGCGGTGTGATAGGCAATACGGGCGGATAGTGTTGACAGCCGTCGGTCTGGCAAGTGTAACCCAACATTTCTAAAATGATCGCACCTTTGAGATCCTGACGATGGTCAGGTTGATCGACATACGCCAAACTTCCCAACAATCCGGCTTCTTCCTGATCAAACAACACAAGCCGCAGGGTTTGAGGCGTTGGCAAACTGCCCAAAAGTCGGGCAGCTTCTAGCGTAGCCGCAACAGCCGTAGCATTATCATCTGCTCCGGGCGATCGCTCTACAGAATCATAATGCGCCCCCAGCAACACAATCTCTGCATCCGGGTCAGTGCCGGGTCGGTCGGCAATAATATTTTCGCCACCCGGAAATGCCTGGATTTGAGGTTGCCATCCAGCTGATTCTAGCGAATGAATAATATATTGACGGGCGCGATCGCGGTCGGCATCACTCGATCGACTGAAGGATAGCGCAGTCAGATCTGCCATCAGGCGATCGGCATCGACTGTGGGTGGCTCCTGTGGGCTGGTCTGGGGATTTAAAGAAAGCGTGGGTGGATGGATGACATCCGGCGTGGATGACGGCTGAAAGCTGGCTTCAATCGCTCTGGATATGGGCTGCAATGGAGTCCAGTTCCACCCTAGAACAATGCCAAAGGATGTTATCAGTAAGACCATGAGTCCGATCCATCTTTTTTTCATGCACTGTTCCCTGCTGACTCAGGACATTGCTATTCTAACGATCGAATTTAACGCGCTGCTGTATTTAGGACATGCTGATCCGATCTAAACAGACTCCACGACACACCGATCTAGTGTAAGGGCGCATCGCGATGCGCCCTTACGGTATCTGGTGCGAATTAAATTGGCATGAGAATTTGGCACTGACCCTGGCACGTACAGCAATTCTCCATGGTGTGAAGTACAAATCGTTGAGAGAGCCGTGCTCCGCACGGCTCTCTCTCACCACCCTCTAAAACGTAATACTCACGACAGCAGGCGATCGCTCATCGGGCAGAAGACGAAACTCCATTGCTTTGGTCTGCCCATTCGCCTCAACCGTGACATGATAATTGCCAAAAAATGCTCGGGTTGAATAATCTCCCTGATCATTTGTTGTACCTGATTCATCCGTCCACCACTGCCGATAGACCAGATCTTGATACGCGTGTGCTGCCAATTTTGGCTCAAAATTTTGCCGAAAAAGTGCCGATCGCGGTTCCCAGTTAGACCCTTCCCAAAATCCCCACAAATAGATGCCCTGCACCGCCGGATGGGCAAACGCCACTCGATATAAATCGGTTAATTCTTGTGCCTGGGCAGCATCTATATCTGCAACCACCGACACCTCTGTAATTTTAATGGGCAATCCCAATTCGGCTAACCGATCCAGGTTGTGTTGCATTCCCTCTATGGTTAGATCTTGGCGAATATGGGCTTGAATCCCGATCCCACCCAACGGCACGCCGTCCGCAATGAGAGAACGAATCAGATCGATATAGCGATCGCGTTGTTCGCCATTGAGAATGTTGTATTCGTTGGTGTAAAGTTGAGCGTCTGGATCGGCGTCATGGCACCAGAGAAACATATCGTGAATAATGCGATCGCCTAACCGTTTCTGAAAGAAATCACCATTCAAAATTTCGTTGAGCACATCGTAGTCTGCAATACGTCCTCGGTACCGCGTACAAATCTCAGTGGCGCGATGATGAACTGCCTCTCGCAGATCAGTTTCAGAAAGTGATTTTAACCAATCCTGGTTGCGTTCTTCGACTGCCCAAAATAAATGATGACCGCGCATGGGCAACTCATGTTGCTCACTCCAGGCTAAAATGCGATCGACATCGGTGTAGCTGACTTGACCTTGGGTTGGTTCTGTCGAATACCACTTCAGTGCATCTTCCGGCACACTGGCATTAAACTGGGTTTGAGCAATTGTCAGAGCCTGATTTTGGTCGGCACTATTACCGCCATCTGCAAACATATCGGTGCGTAACGAAACGCCAAAGGGAAAGTGATGCCGAGTTTGCTGGAGATGGACTTTAGCATTTTCGATCGGGTTCCCATTAGCATCTTTGATCTGAAGGACAACGGCGGTGGTTCTGAGAGCGGTAATGCGATCGCTCAGATCGGATGGAAGGGAAACAGATGGAGTCGGAGACGTCGTCAGGAGATGCAGGGCAAACAGGGCGATCGCACCAACACCAGCCAATAGTCCCCATCGACTCCAGCCTAAGTACTGTTTGAAAAGCTTGAGCATAACCTGCTCCTCATCTAGCTAAAGTGTGATTCTTTATTGGGTAGCGTTGGAAAATTGAGTAGATGGTTAGGACAGTGGGGGTGTGGGAACTGCGCCCCCAGCCAGGGGTTTCACCCCTGCACCCCGTTCAACCAGCCTCTCGGCTGCTATATAAGAAACATGGGCGTGGTACAGCCGCACCACACCCATGTTTTCCCATAGGGATTCCTGTACTAGTACAGCAAAACGAAAGTTTTGTAAGGGGTGAAGGGGTTCCACCCCTTCTTGGGGGCGAAGCCCCCAACCCCCCAATTGCAAAATTTGGTGTTTGTAACACTAGTACAGCAAAACGAAAGTTTTGTAAGGGGTGAAGGGGTTGCACCCCTTCTTGGGGGCGAAGCCCCCAACCCCCCGTGTTGCAAAATTTGGTGTTTGCAACACTAGGCTGACGGATTAAGTGTACTTGCTTAACACAGGCTTCAGTTTCAAAACAGCGGCAATCAGTGCCAACAGTGAATCTAAAATACCTGGTTTCTTGGGCTGTTTCCACGACGTCATATTGCCATACAACCAGGTGACCAATTGCCGATTTTGCTCTAGCGTCATATCTGTAAAGCGCAAAGAGGCATTCACATAATGATCTTTCATGCCCCAACGCAAGACTTCAAGATTGACGGCAAATCCTTGTTCCACAAACTCTAAAGACGCTGGTTCATTCGGATCAATATCTGAATCCAGATAGCTTGTGGTCAGAGTTACACTGGCTCCGGTTTCAGACAAGTCGTTGGTATGTCCCCAGTACAGGCGATTGCCGATGGTGAGTTTGCAGGTCGTCCGTAAGGGAAAGCGATCGACCACTCGACGCACGGGCTGGTCAATACTGGCTAAAACGGAAACCGACATCACAACCAGGTTATAGATGGTCCAAAAAACCAGTAATCCTTTACCGGGATATTCATACTGAAGATGGGGCCACCAACCCAGAAAGTAACCGCCGTAATGCATAAATAAGCCCACCAGTGTCAATGCAATCAACACCAGTAGTGGCCAGGTCAGGTGCAGGTTGTAGTTTTTCGTTTCTTCTTTCACCCCTTTACGGGTGGCAGTGCTGGCTTTGGCAAAAGGATTGCGTAACACCAGCCAGAGTCGTCCTAACGCTGGGAAACAAAATGCAGTTTCATAGACTTCGTTCCAGAAAGCAGAAAGGCGATAGTTGGTTGCCCAGGTGAAGCTAATGTTGTACAGCAGCAAGAAAGGAATGGCGTAGTAAATATAGTCTGCTACCGATGCCACCAACGGAGAAGCACCCAAATACAGACTCAGCATTGGAACCACTAACGAAATCAATCGCACTACTGGATTGAAACAAAACAAGATCAACGTCAGGTGGTAGCTTTTCTGAAACCAATTTAACTTAGACCAGATGGGCAGTTCGTTGCCGCAGAAGTAGACTTGCAGATTGCCCTGAAGCCAGCGCAGACGTTGGTCAATAAAGTCAGCGAAGGTGCGAGTCGATTCACCCATGCTGAGAATTTCATTGAGATAAATCAGACGATGACCTTCGGTCAGCATCCGAATCGAGGTTTGATAGTCTTCAACACAGCAGCGAGTATAGTATCCACCTACGGCTTCCAGACTGCTGCGACGGACGACATAAGAAGTGCCACAACAAATCACACAGTTGCCGGCATCCCGACCGGGTTGAACAAAGCCAAAGAAGTGCTCCATATCATTGGGCAAAAAGCGGTCTAACCCTAGATTGCGAGCGTGATAATCGGGATTGTAAAAGTGTTGTGGGGTTTGCACTAAATCATTTTTGGGATTCTGGAAGAAGCCAACCGTGCGGGTAAGGAAATCTTTAAAAGGGACGAAATCGGCGTCCATGATGACAATCAATTCGCCACTCGTTTGCCCCAAAGCATTGTTAAGGTTGCCAGCTTTGGCATGTTTATTGTCAGGACGGGTGATGTATTGGCAACCCAGTTCTTCTGCCAACTCGCGGATGTGGGGGCGGCGGGTGTCATCCAGAATGTAGATGGTTTTGTTGGGGTAATCCATTGCCTGACATCCGATCACGGTTCGACGAACGATGTATTCCGGCTCTTTGTAGCTAGGCACGAAGACATCGACCGTAGGCAAATATTCACCGGCAAGAACGGCTTGAGCGTAGCGATCCGCTTCTTTATGGCGGCGTTTTTCAGTAGTCCAGGTGGATTGAAAAAAGTAAAGGATGTAAGACCCGACCCAAACTAGTTCATTAATCAAAAAGATTAGACTAATGCTGATACTGAGCCAATGGGAAAGATTGAGCGTAACCAGCGATCGCCAGACCAGATAGCGCAGCGCAAAAAAAGCCACGACACTGCGAACAATCAGGCGACTAGGATTCGTCGGTTTAATCCAGCGCAGCACTACACATAATCCAACCACACCAACGGTGGGTAACCATAATTGATTGATATCTTCCGGAACTTGCAGGAATCCAGATGTAGCTTCTAGAAAGGTAGGGTTGGCAATTTCTAACGGAATCAGGATAGGACGCCCAACCGCAACCAAAACAGCACCAAACCACGCAACCAAACTGAGCATAAACAACCGCCAAACCCAAGGAGAAATATGTTGGTGTTGGGCAACAATGGGTTGAGGCGCTGGAACTGGTACCTGTAGAGAAGGTGGTAGCGGATGGGGTCTGACCGATGTTTTAGGAGGTTTAGGGAGTAGGCGCATAAGTTTAGGTTGAGTAGGATTCAGAAATGTTGGTTCGACTGATTAAACCCAGCTATCAAGCGGGTTATAGATGCGTACCCCTTACAGAAATCGTTGCGAAACATCAACTAGGTGTCATGAATCTCGAATGGCAGTCTGCACTCCTGCAAACCATTCGGACGCGACATCTAGGACGATTTTTTACCTGTAAGTATTGATTGCAAGGAGCAGAATCCCTTTTCCCTTAGCCCAGCATCGTCGCCTTAATGGATTAGAAATATCTGCCGTATGTATCTCCGAGCTAACGGATATCGAAGGTCACTTTGCCGGTATAGCCGACATAGCACAGTTGTTCTTGTGCCGCTGGGTTCGTCTCTGGATCGAGATTGATCCGCACTTGAGCTTTGCGTGGCGTATTAGAGACAACTGGAACGGCAACATCTTCTCCGACCGAAAGGCGTCCTGCACCCGAACGGATCATGCCGACTCGCCCTGTTAATGTTTTAGATGCATCCCCATACAGCTCAATGCTTGCCAGACTGCCAACCTGTAGCGATCGCAAGGTTTGTTCATCCACAAACGCATCCACCCAACGACGGCTACAATCCAGCAACTTGCCCAAAGATTCTCCTTGCTGCACAAAGGTGCCGGGTTGCACTGCCAAGCTCCAAATCACACCGTTTGTGGATGCATTGATTTGAATTTTTTGGTGACGTTCGGCATCCAGTTTTGCCTGTGCCAGCTCTGCCTCAGAGTTTTTGATGCTTTGTTCTAGCTGTTGAATTTTTTGTTGTTGCTCTGAAATTTGAAATTGCAACTCTTGTAACCGAATTCTGGGGTCATAATTGCTCCGAGTCCGGTCTAAATTTAAACCCAGTTGTGCGGCTTCCTGGTTGGCTTGCAAGCTCTCCTGGCGATTTTGTAGGCTATCGACCTCGGCTTGCCGTTGCTCAACTTCAGCGATCGCACTGTCTAGATTTGCCAGAGATACTGCCCCTTCAGATTGCAACTGTTCTGCGCGATCGCGGCTAATTTTAGCCAGCTGCAATCGTGCCTGTGCCCCTCTTAAGTCTGAAGCCACTTGATCAATAGAGTGCTCAACCTCCAGGTTTTCTAGATGATATTGGGCTTGATTATCAGAGGCAGAGATCTGACTCAGCGCGACCAGTTGATCTAAGCGAGCCCGAGCACTTTGTAAATCTGCTCTGGATTGATTCAAACGACTATTAATTTCTTGAACTTGCAGTTCACTCACCTGCTCATTGTTCAAAAGCAAGATAGACTGCCCGGATTGAGTTTTTTCTCCGGTAGCGACCGCTACATTTGAAACGATGCCCTGTTGGGGTGCTTTGATGTCTACAACCGCACCATTGATCACGGCGTCAATGCTGACAACCGATGTGAAGCGAGTCCGCAAAAGTTGAAGTGTCCAGACAATCAGACCAATGCTAATTAGAGTAATTAACAGATTGGATAGCATGGAGCGGGAAGGCAACTTTTGCTCTAGGGAAGGTAGCTTAAGATCCTGCATGGAGTTAAATGGGTAGCACACTTATGAATAGAAAGTTAAGGGTTAATCCCGTAGTTATACGTAAAGCGATAATGAAGACCCTTTATAAATCAATGAAACAGGGGTGAAGATTAGTTTGAATTAAGCTCAAAGGTAAGCTGAGCTAAGGTTGTCTGAAAATCAATTTCTTGAATTTATAAAGGGGTAATTTAGCTTAATAGAAATCAAACGTTACATAGACGTATCACTTGTAACGAAGTCGGTAAGCGCAATCCTCCTTAAAAATTTCGTAAGAATTTCCTAAACCTCTTCACAGGGATAGATGTGGGTTTTTCAGCCATCTTTATAAAGATAAAATTTAGATGCATTCAATGGCTCAGAAGATGAATTAAATGTATCAATTGTGTCTGATTTTTATCTTGAAAAATCAAAAAACAACCGTACGTCTTCTTTAAAAACTTACCTATCCTGAGCCAAAAAACAGGTAAGAATGGCTCTTGATAAAGAAGGGTTAATCAAGAGAGTTAATTAAGTCATGAAAGTAAAACTTTCGTAAGGATCCTTGATGGATACGCATAATCACTTAAAGAAAATAAAGATAGTAATAAAAAACACACTGTTGCGAAAACATACGGACGTATCAGTAAATTAGTTTACTTTATAAACCCTAAACATATATCCAAAGATATACTTTGTTTGTTTTGAATAGAGATAACTCTTGGGTTAGAAAATCTCTGTTTATTTCATTATTAGATTCAGTTGAGCTACACAAATAACTTTTATTTGTGCAATCTATTAAACCTATAGGCTTACGCTTAGCTTGTAACGAGTCAAAGTAAGCGATCGCACATGAATCGTAAGGCAAGTACTGAACTGGCAAATTGGATAGGTCTTGGGATAGGTCTGATTACAACTTTCCACTGAATCTTGCTGCATCCCTCGCAACAGACAGATGGATTTGAAGCGCATTCATTTCGCTTGAGTGAATCGGGCTTAGACTGGCAAGGCAAGATGATGCCAGTTTGCCGCTGATTTGATCTATAAAATCTATGAAATTTGGGATGGGTGCCGCGCGAAGCGCGGCACCCATCCCAAATTGTATGGCTGGATTAAGCTATGCCATGAGCTGCACGATGCTTACAGGTGTTGTAAAAACGTCACCAGCTGGGATTGAGTATAGCTTAGATGCTGATGTAACAGGGCGATCGCCGCATCGACATGGTTTTGTCTGCAATGCTCTAACAGTTGATGGTGCTGTTTTTGAGAAGGTATCAAATCGTCGGCATTGGCAATCAAAAGACGCAGATAGCGATCGCTATTAATTTGAAGGGTAGTGATCAAACTCAAGAGTCGCGGACGGTTGGCAGGGATGTAGAGGCTGCGGTGAAACTGAAAGTCCAGTTCTGCCCAACGTCCAATATCTACGGTTTGATCCAACGCTGCCAGAAGCACATCTGCCTTTTGCAGGTCGGTTTCTACCAGTTGCGGAATAGCAAGCCGCAGAGCCGTCGTTTCTAGAGCAATGCGAATTTCATAAATTTCCTGGGCTTCTGCGGGCGAAAGCGTCGTCACCATGGCTCCTCGATTGGGGTGAAAAATCACCAAGCCTTCAGCTTCTAGCTGCCGCAATGCTTCCCGCACCGGAATTCGGCTGACACCAAACCGAGTAGCAATTTCATCTTGTCGAAGCGATTGCCCTTCTGTAAATAGCCCATGCAAAATCGCTTGCCGTAAGGCATCGGCAATCAGATCGGGGGTGCTGCGCTGCTGTTGCAGCACTGTCGCTGCCAGGTCATTTAAATTCATATTTTATATTGTATACGAAATCAGATCGTATACAATATAAAATAGTCAAGATCAGCTTTCCCCAGCATAGTTCCAGGAGATCCTTATGAGCATTGAACCTCAGCCCGATCGAGTGATTATTTTCGACACCACGTTGCGTGATGGTGAGCAGTCCCCCGGTGCCACGCTAAACGTCGATCAAAAACTGGCGATCGCTCATCAACTGGCTCTCCTGGGGGTCGATGTGATTGAGGCGGGGTTTGCAGTTTCCAGTCCGGGCGATTTTGAAGCCGTGCAAACGATTGCCCAACAGGTGGGTGGCGCAGGTGGCCCCGTCATTTGTAGTTTGGCAAGAGCGGTACGACAAGATATTCAGGCAGCGGCGGACGCGCTCAAACCGGCAGCTCGCTCTAGGATTCATGTTTTCCTGTCTACGTCAGACATCCATCTGCAATACCAATTGCGCAAGTCTCGTAGTGAAGTGCTGGCGATCGCGGAAGAAATGGTTGCCTATGCTAAATCGTTTGTCGAAGATGTCGAGTTTTCGCCCATGGATGCGACGCGCTCTGATCTCGACTATTTATATCAAGTGCTGGAACGGGCGATCGCAGCAGGTGCGACAACGATTAATATTCCAGATACCGTTGGCTACCGCACACCCAAAGAAATTAGTAGCTTGATCCAGGGCATTCAAGCCAATGTCCCCAATATTGATCAGGTCATTCTCTCAATGCACGCCCAAAATGATCTGGGGTTAGCCACTGCCAATGCGCTGGCAGCGGTTGAAGCAGGCGTTCGCCAGATCGAATGCACAATTAACGGTATTGGCGAACGGGCAGGCAATACCTCTCTCGAAGAAGTTGTCATGGCATTGCAGGTGCGTAAGGCATACTTCAATCCCTATTTTGGGCGTCCCGTTGAGTCTGAGTTGCCCTTGACCCAGGTCAACACGCAAGAAATTTATAAGACATCCCGTCTGGTTTCGCAGTTGACTGGAATGCTGGTGCAACCGAATAAAGCGATCGTGGGCGTCAATGCTTTTGCTCATGAATCGGGCATTCATCAGGATGGCGTGCTGAAGCATCGAGAAACCTATGAGATTATGGATGCTGCCTCGATCGGCTTGTCAGAAAATCAAATTGTTTTAGGCAAACATTCCGGTCGCAATGCCTTTCGGACGCGCTTGCAAGAATTGGGTTTTGAACTGAGTGAAGAGGATCTGAATAAAGCGTTCCACCGATTTAAAGACGTAGCAGACAAGAAAAAAGATATCTCCGATTGGGATTTAGAAGCGATCGTCCGCGATGAAACTCAAGTCCAGGTTAGCGAGGGGTTTCAACTGGAGCATGTGCAAGTGACCTGCGGCGACTGCGCCTGTCCTACGGCAACAGTTACCATCGTCAAACCCGATGGCGAAATTCTCACCGATGCTGCGGTCGGAACGGGTCCCGTTCATGCGGTCTGTCAAGCCATCAGTCGGCTGACCCAGATCCCAAACCAACTGGTTGAATTCTCTGTCCAATCCGTGACCGAAGGCATTGATGCTCTGGGCACTGTCACCATTCGTCTGCGCCATCAAGACCGCTATTTTTCGGGGCAAGCATCGGATACCGACATTGTGGTGGCGTCTGCCTATGCCTATATGAGTGCCTTAAATCGGCTCTATCGCCATCTGCAACAAACGGGCAATGTGCCCCAACCTGCGTCTCTCACCTGGATGGATAACCTCGTTCCCAACTTTTGAGGGATCAGGCATCCCAGATAAAGATAGCCGAATTTAGAACATTCCTGGGGAATGTTCATCTATTAAAATCGGGAGTCGCGCATGGCGCGACTCCCGATTTTAATAGGGTTTAGAAAAATTGCCAGAAAAACTCCTGCGATCGCTATACCCTAAGAGATACAAAGCATTTCGATCTGAGAGGACGATTTTAATATGGTAGAAGAAAATATTGCGATCGCGTCAATTCATCAAGATGCTGCAACGTTAGTTCCTATTTCTTATCAATCGCTCAAGCTGGTCGCTGTTACCTCCAGTACGGAGCAAAACTTGTTAAATGGACAGCTCTGTGTGAGTGAATCCGATTGTATTCCGTTGCTTTGGGTGATCTTCTTTGTCAGCATTATCATCATGTGGACGACCTGGGTGATGAAGTAAAGACGGCGATCGCTCCCTTATCTCAACAAATCGTGTGGTGTTAGATATAGAATCGGCAAAACTTAAGATATACACTATGTCAATCGGGAATTACGTCAATTTTGCTGAATTGGCTGCCAAACCGCTCCATCCAGCGACAAAGTTGACTCATTCTCAGACAATCTAGGTATGTTCATTACGGGCGCACGGTGAGACTATGACGGTTTGCGAATATAAGCCGGGCTTGGAAGGTATTCCAGCCACACAATCCAGCATTAGCTACGTAGATGGTCAACGGGGCATTTTAGAATATCGCAGCATTCGAATCGAAGAACTGGCAAAGTTCAGCACGTTTTTAGAGACCTCTTATCTGTTGATTTGGGGTGAATTGCCCACCCAAGATGAACTCGTTGCATTTGAACACGAAATTCGATATCATCGTCGCCTCAAATTCCGCATCCGCGACATGATGAAATGTTTTCCGGATAGTGGGCATCCGATGGATGCATTACAAGCCAGTGCAGCCGCTCTCGGGTTGTTTTATTCTCGGCGGGCGCTCGATAATCCTGCCTATATTCGGGCGGCAGTGGTGCGTCTGTTAGCCAAAATTCCGACGATGGTGGCAGCGTTCCAGCTGATTCGCAAGGGCAACGATCCGGTGCAACCCCGCGATGATTTAGACTATGCCGCTAATTTCCTGTACATGTTGAATGAGCAGGAACCCGATCCCTTAGCCGCTCGGATTTTTGACATTTGCTTAACCCTCCATGCTGAGCACACAATTAATGCCTCTACTTTCTCAGCTATGGTGACCGCGTCTACGTTGACCGATCCCTATGCGGTTGTCGCATCCGCAGTAGGAACGCTGGCGGGACCGCTTCATGGTGGAGCCAATGAAGAAGTGATTACGATGCTGGAAGAGATTGGCTCGGTTGAAAATGTCCCGGCATATCTGGAAAAATGCCTGGAATCCAAAACCAAAATTATGGGATTTGGGCATCGGGTCTATAAGGTCAAAGATCCGAGAGCAACGATTTTGCAAGAGCTTGCCGAGCAATTGTTTGAAAAATTTGGGCGAGACGAATATTACGACGTGGCGATCGCTTTAGAACAAGCAGTGGCTGAGAAATTGGGGCAAAAAGGAATTTATCCTAACGTCGATTTTTATTCGGGCCTGGTCTATCGCAAACTGAATATTCCCACCGATCTATTCACCCCGGTCTTTGCGATCGCTCGGGTTGCCGGTTGGTTAGCCCACTGGAAAGAACAACTGGCTGAAAACCGCATTTTCCGACCCACCCAGATTTATACAGGTACTCATAACGCTCCTTACATTCCCATCGAAGACCGTAATTCTGAAGAAATTTATACGGCAGCATCCCATTGAGGGTGTTACTCAGCTGCCGATACGGGTTTTGGGTAGGGATGTGGGGGTGAAACCGGCGGTTTCACCCCCACATCCCTATTACAGCGCTTCACGCTTGGATATGTTTAGATTTTTTGTTGTGTGCCGCGCGGAGCGCGGCACACAACAAAAAATCTGCGGCTTATACCGATTTAATGTGAAGCTGCGTCTTATTCAACCCCCGGCTGTCGCCGTCCCCCTTGCCAAGGGGGACTACAGGGGGTTCTAGTTTGGCGCAACTTCATAAAAGATTAGTATTAAGCAGTGGTTCTTCAGTTAAACGATTAATGGGGATTTCCGTCGATAGGTAGACTTTTTTAGGAAATTTTGGGCAAATTGATTGATTTAGTGGGTCAGACCCCTCTTGTGGATTCCTCAGACCATTGTCATGATTTAGTACAGTGACGATTTTCAGGAACTCCAGCCCTCGAACCCCCCAGTTTGAGGGTTTTTACTTTTAAACCTCCCCGGTTTGGGATGCCCTCAAAAAAGTTTGATACGGCAGGCGTTGCGCGCAGTACCACAGCAACTTATAGCATTCTTGCGCTTGCACCGATGGGTTGAGTGAGGGGTCGCGGGCGGAGTCCAAAAGCCAGGGGTTCAAGCGAGCCACCACCTGAGGCAATTGCGAATCGAGTAACACATCCTTCAAGTCCTCAACGACTCGTTTGTAAAGTGGGGCTGACTCCGGTGACAGCAAAAGCGTCAGCAACTGGGCGATCGCCTGAGCATGTCCGGGTTGTAAGGTTCCCAGACGATAGGCAATGCGCCGCTGGTTAACGGCATCCTTGGCAGCAGCTAAGCGGTGTTCCAGGCTCACGATCCAACGTTCTAGATCCTGAGGTTGGGTTGATTTTTTCAGATACCGTTGGCTCGTTTTTGCCAGTTTCTGGGGCAGCGATTCCATTAGGGCAGTGGCAGTGGCATTGTTAGGATCGAGGGCAAGCAAATTTTCGGCAGTGCGTAAGCGCAACGTGGCATGAGACGTTGTAGCGATCAGGTGTTCTAAGGTGGCGATCGCGTCAGGATGACCGGACTGGAGTTTTCCCAGGCTATAGGCAGCCCTACGCCGAATCCCATCTGCCTGGGTGGATGCCATGATCTGTTCGAGAGAACCAAGAACGATGGCATGATCTGGCGTAATTTTGCCCAGGCTTTCGATCACTTGCAACCGCAGGGTTTCGTTATGGAGCGTGTGGATGAGTTGGATTAAGGCAGCGATCGCCACCCCGTTGCCTGGATCGATGGTTTTGCCCAGCGTATAAGCGGCTTGCCAGCGAGCAAATGGATTTTCAGCCGAGGAAATAAATGCTTCTAAGACAGCGATCGCACACTGGCGATCGGCTTGCGCAAAGGCGGCTCTTGCGCCTTCACTTACAGGAGTCGGACATGAGCCCAAACGCCACTCCAGAAGTTGTCTTAAAATTGCCTGAGATTGACGACATTGGGGAAATTCTGCTAACCCCGCTGCTGCCAGAAAATAGGCACGATGAGAATAAAACCCTCCACAACCATCCTCAAACTGAGTCAATGCGGCTATCAATGCCTCTTTGTCCGTGGATGCAACATCCGGTCTGCCCAACCACAACAAGATCACTTCCCGCCAGAGGGGACTGAAAATGGGGCAATCGTGGGCTGGATCCAGGAAAAACTGCCAATCAGAAATCGCTTGCGCGGCAAAATATTCCTGAAAGGTCGGGTGATAAAAGGCATAGACCTTTTCGCCTGTTGTGCTGGAAATGCCGACTTGATTGAGCCACCCCAGTTGCAATGCCAACGTCATCCACTCCAGTGCCTCTTCAAAGGCAGCTTGGCTAAACGAATGAGGGATGCGAAAGCGGATCTCGGGTTGCCGCAGGGCACGCAGGGCAACCTGTCCCAATGCTTGGTTTAACTGCTGTCGTTGGGCGATCGCGGTAGGAAAGCGATCTTGCTTCCAGTCATACATCGTTTCCACAAACTGTTGATAGAGCAGGGTTTTCGTGGTGGGTAGGGTGCCCTGCGTTAACGACCAGGAGCGGCACAGCAGAGCGAGTCGAAGCGGATTTTTAACCGCATCTCTGATGCGCTTACGTTTGGGTTGGCTGAGTTCTTGCCGCAGCTGCTGGCTTAATTCCGGTCTGTCCTGAAACCAGCGATCGATGAACACTCCCACCTGATCATCAGGATTGCTAGGGTCATGGCGATCGCCGCTGCTAAAACTAAGGTTGCAGTAGGTGCGAAATGAGGCGATCGCATTCTTACCACTATCCCAAACATTCGATCGACAGGTCAGCACCACATGGGCATCGGCAATCCATCCGCGCAGTTGACGAGCCAGCGTACTGAGAGCCGTTGCTGCATCGATTGCCATTTCATCAACGGCATCCAGCAGCAACCACACCCGTCCCTGACGGCATTGGTCGGCAAAAGCATCTTGCAACTCCGGTGTAACCCGGATCTGACGGGTTGCGTGCTTGAGCCAGTCTTGCAACAAGTAATCTTCTAACGGTGCTCCTTGCAGATCCGCTAGAGAAATCCAGATGGGTAATGCCTGTTGTGCTAATAACCAGGTGGCAATCTTTTGTAACAACGTGGTTTTACCGGCACCAGGTTCACCCACGATCGCCACTCGGTGCTGACCTGCCGATTGCAACCGACTCAAAAATTCCTCTAACGACACAACACAATCTGCCTCTATGTCGTCAGCATCTTCAAACACTGACCCTTGATTTGATAAGGGATCGAGGCTCTGTTGATAGTGCCCGTGACGCTTTTGTTCGCGACGTTCCAGTAAGCCCAATGGCAAATAGAGTTCATGCAGGTCAAAGGCAACTCCATTGGTGAGGGTGAGGGGATTGGTGGTTAGCCGTTGATAATGCTGTGCCTCAAGACTCTCTTGACACCAGTGCCACCAGGGATCATCAGCCAGGGGCAAGGGATCGTTGGCGAGGGAGCCAGAATCATGCAGTGTCTGTGCTTGAGGCTGGGAAGTTGCCGGGGTGAGGTGGGTTGAGTTTCCCGTCTCTGGCTTAGATTTCTGGGGGCGGCGGTGTTCCCATTCCTGCTCAAAGCGATGCAGATTGGCAGAGCGATCGCCACCATCTACATGCAACGTCTGGTTTCGTCCATGCCAAAGATTGAGGGTAAAGTGCCAAACTTCCGATCCACCTTTGTTGGGACGATTGTCATCCAGAATGGCTAAATAATCTTCAAATCGGCGTAGGGCTTCTTTGATCTGGTCGCCACTGAGAGGTTTTTTTGCCAGTTGGGTCAGAGCTTCTAGAAACCGTAGTTTGGTGCGCACGACCAATCGTTGCTCGGTTTGCCAGTGGATCTGAATGTGCGATCGCATTGCATCCAGAGCACCCTCATCACAGTCCAACTCATCGTTGGCGTAGCTAAGCAGGGCTGCAAACAGGTGTAGCGATCGCTTTTTGGCTTCAGGACCGTAGCTGACACGAGGCATACATCAATTCGGCAAGGGGTGTTTATGGTCTGATTTTTAGTCAGTGGGCAAAGCCTATGCAATATAGCGCTACGCGCCTGAA
>NZ_JBSLYH010000012.1:0-158081 GCF_055793305.1 Calyptranema fuscum S582 | reverse complement strand
GGAGATGGGATTTGCCGTGAGCGTAGCCGAACGGGAGATATTTTTTTTACAGAGGTTGTAGGGGCGAAGCATTCGGTAGTGAAACTCTGGAAATGAATCAGCAAGTCATTGTCCGAATGCTTCGCCGAATCGTGGATTCAATAAAATCGGCGACTTCAGCTTTGTACTGGGATGGGTACGGCATCTTAAACATCCGTGTAAGTTGCTGAATTTAAGCTTCAAGCCTGCCTGAACCTCTCATGTGTATTACCGCTGCTCGGTGGGAAGGACGAGACGTTGAATGTAGGAGATCAATTTGTCTAGGAGTAGGCCAACAGCCCCGATGTAGACGACTGCCAGAATGATGTCGCTGACGTAGTTTTGTTGATAGGCATCCCAGATAAAGAAGCCAATACCGACGATGCCAGACATAACGATTTCTGCGGCAATAATTGCTAACCATGCCAACCCGATCGCAATTCGGAGTCCGGTGAAGATGTAGGGCAGGGCAGAGGGCATGAGGATTTTGAAGAAGTACTTCCAGCGAGAAATCCGCAAGACTCTAGCGACGTTGATGTAGTCTTGGGGAACCTGGCGAACCCCCTCTGCGGTGTTAATCAGGATGGGCCACAGGGACGTAATGAAGATCACGAAAATGGCAGCGGGCTGGTTTTTTTGCAGCGCAACCAGAGCGATCGGAACCCAGGCGAGGGGTGCCACCATTCGTAAAAATTGGAAAATGGGATCCAGGGCACGGTTTAAGATCGCGTTAGTTCCCACAAGTACGCCAAGGGCAATACCCACAACAGCGGCAGCAGAATAGCCTTGGGCAACCCGTCCCAGACTGGCAAGGGTTTGCCAGAATAAGCCTTTATCTAACCCACCCAGGTCATAAAAGGGATAGAGCAAGAGGATGCGGGTGCGTTCTTCCGTCCAAACGCTGAGAGGACCCGGTAGGCGAGTGATACCCAAAGACGAAAGTAGTTGCCAGACTGCCAGAAAAGCAAGCACACCCATCAGGGGTAAAGCCATATTTTGTCCTTGCTTTTTCCAGAATTCCCGCATCATATCCGTCCAGTTGATGCTTGAGGATGGTCGTTTTGTAGAAGTAACCATGAGTAGCTCCTGTAATGGTGAATGATGTGAAGTAGGGAAAAAGATTAAATACGCTTGATAGTCAAGCTGTTCAAGTAGGCTTCTGGATTGGCAGGATCAAACTTGATGCCATCAAAGAAGGTTTCCACACCGCGTGAGGTATCCGTAGGGATATCGCTAAAGCCAGCTTCCTGGGCTGCTTCGCGCCAAATATCTTCGCGGTTAACACGATCAATCAATTGCTTAGCCGTATCAATATCTGCGATCGCACCATTATGAAAATTCCAGCGAATGGTTTCGGTTAAAAACCATAGGTCATGGCTCTTGTAAGGGTAGGAGACATTGCCAATATCATCTTTCCAATACAAGGGTCCTTCTTTGAAGCTATCAATAGCGGCTTTACCATCACCCATGGTGTACTTCCCAGCATAGGGTGCTTCTAATACTTCCTTGGGCACATTGAAGTAGTTGCGACCCGAAACAATGCTGATCAACTCCGTCCGGTTTTCCGGTTGGTCACACCATTGCTGTGCCTCCATCACAGCTTTAAGCATCGCTTTGGTGGCTTTAGGATGTTGATCGACCCAATCAGCCCGCATGGCTAAATATTCTTCGGGATGGAATTTCCAAATTTGTGCCGTTAGTGCTGCCATGAAACCAATATCATCGGTAACAATCCGATACGGCCAGGGGTCACCTGTGCTAAAAGCATCCATCGTGCCATTGCGCATCCCTTGCACTGTTTCAGCTGGCGGCACGGCTAACAAGTCAATATCACTATCGGGGTCAACTCCACCTGCCGCAAACCAATAGCGAATCCAAAAATCTTGATTCACATTGGGGAATGTATGCGCTGCTTTGAATTTACGTCCATTGCTGGCTTGAAAGTTTTTGATATAGTCAGCCGCACTGGAAATATCTAGCCCCAACCCTTTTCCGGCATGGGAACTGGCGATCGCTACCCCATTTCCCTGAGTGATTAACTGAGCCAGCACATACATGGGTACCTTGTTACCATTGGTGATAATCCCTTCGGTAATCAAGTGCGGCATCGGCATTTGCCACTGCCCCCCGTCAATGCCGCCCCCTTGCGAACCAATCGTGACATTATCTCTGGCAGATGCCCAGTTTGCTTGCTTTGAGACTTCAACCTCGGTTATCCCATATTTCGCAAAGAAGCCCTTTTCCTTGGCAACAATCAAAGGTGCTGCCTCCAGGATGGGAATAAAGCCCAATTTAGCAGCAGGGGTTTCTGGGGTTTCAGTAGAACCAACCGGGGCAGGTAAGGGGGTCTGGGTAGCCGCACTACCTCCAGTGGTTGCAGTCGGTGGATTGCCGACACATCCCTTGAGGAAAACGGCTCCAGCTGCCGAGGCACTGGCTGTTGCCAAAAACTTACGTCGAGTCAATCTAGAAAAATTGGACATAAAACCTCCCCGCAGCCTTTTTATCTGAAAAAAGGCTGACAATAAACGGCTAATTTGAGTAGTGAAAGATTTGGTTTATCGATCGGAAAACCTGACTTGAAATGGTTTCAATCGTCAGGCATATACCTTTCCGGGGTGGCTTCACTCGGATTGAGTGAAGTCACATTTGTAATCTCTGTAACCTTAAAAGTAAGCTTACCGTGTTTAAGAAAAAATGATGAATGTTTCAGAGCGAATTTGGAAATAATTATTAAATACAATCGATAAGGTTTTTTATAATTAATCACTACATACAAGGTGAAACCTATGTCAGCTCTTGCGTTTACGCGATACACCGTAAAAGCTTGGTATGACAGTGTCCCCAACATATTTCTATCGTATCCATTGAAGTAGTAATTGATATCGCGATCGCATCTATCAAAACAATAGAAATTTCCAATCCATTCGGTACTGTAGCCGTCGAGGGGTTGATGAGGACAAGGTTCTCGGCTGATTGACTGACAAAAGTGCCAGAAGGCGCATTCCAACGTAGGGGCAGGTTTTGCCGAAACGCTGACTGTAAGCCGATCTAGAATTTGCTAAACCTGCCCTTACAAAGATTCGATGTGAGTGCCGCGTACACTGAATCTCATAGCTGAATTAAACATGCCAACGTGACATGCTCCTTGTATAGAAGGCTGAGGTTGCCCAACTTAACGTTTGCCCATCAAATGATGCATGATGCTTTGTAAGCGCGATCGCAATGCTTGAGCTTGCCGATAGGTAGCGGTATGGTCAAATCCTGGTTTTCCTTGCACGTTATCCTCTTTCCAGGGTTTCTCGACAGGTTGGATGAAGTAGTGCAAACGAGTCCGATTTGCCCATATACCCATAGACGGAAACAGGATAAAAACCAAGCTTAATACCGATAAGGGAAACATTGGTAAGCCCAGCCATCGTGCTAGCTTTTTGAGATTGATTGTCCAGGGATGTAATAATTCATTCCCTATACAAATTACGGGCAAGATGGGAACTTGATAGCGATCGCTCAATCGCATAAAACTTGGGTCAAAGGTTTGCAGTTGATAACGTTTACCCCATCCTTTGGCTAAGCCACGCCATCCTTCAGGAGCGTATAACAAAATGGTTTGGCTATCTTGATCTTTAACCGCAGCTTCAAAACTAGGAGCATCCGCTCGAATCCCCCCTAATACTTGCGACCACCCTGCGGGTAACCACCATCGTAGCCAGGGATGATCAAAGAAAATAGTATGGGCAATGGGTCGGCTCAACCATCCTCTTGTCTGACTTAAGAGCATTCCTAGTCCCACAAGATCCCAGGGAAAACACATCCCCGCATGATTAGTTGCCACAATCAGGGGTGCAGTAGTGGGTAGCTGTTCCAGGTGCTGAAGCTCTGCCCGAAAGTAGTCGTTCATAATGGGGCTGAGTAATTCATCCCGGAAGGCTTTCTGGTAGGTCGGTTCCATCTGGGTAGGCAAGCGTTGAGGCGATCGGCAACCCAACCGCAGCCAGCGGCTTAACAGTGCTATGTAAAACCCACCCGGTACTAAAAACAACCCATATTCAAACCAGCGCCAACCTTCTGGATCCGCATGATAGTGTTGCCAATGCCGATTAAATAGGATCAACCATCCGGGCGGGTACCATAGACAAAACCAATCAAACCAGCTAAATCGATAGGGTCGAGCCACATCGGTTGAAGCAGGGCGATCGCTAACGGGATCTGAATGGTCAGAGTCATGGGATGAGAGATTCATGACACAGAAGGGGCAATTGAGGTTAATTCATCGGTAACCCCTAGCATATAGATTATGGAGGCGGATTGTGTCTGCCAAATAACCGATATTTTGGTGTAGGGGCAAAGCCTTTGCTAAACGCTATCCGTCACCGTTGAGAACTCTGAGTGCAAATGCTTTGCCCTTACAGATACGCATCCCTTTACGTTGGTAGGTGAATAGGACGTGTGCCCGCAGGTGCACGTCCTAAAAAGGGTATGTCGTTATGGCTATTTATTGATGTATGTGGCGATCAGGTAAAATCCAGCCGTAGATACCAGTTGTGGATGAAAAGACAACAGCTATACTTTCAAGATCCACTGTTCGCGGGTGTCAGCACTGAGAAATGAAGCAGGAACATAGTCGATCGCCACACCCAATGAAACAAAGGCTGCTCGAATTGCCGTTGCATGGGCTGATTCATCTGTGCCAATGCTAGCTCCGGCAGTAATCAATGCAGGAGTTTTGAGTCGAGCAATTTCGGTGGTATAAGCGATCGCCGCATCGGTTTCAAGCGCCAGCGCCAGTTTGGCGATATTCACATCCGAATCTAAGTTACCTTCACCCCGTTGAATGTAAGCCGATAGATCGTAGCTTGCCGCTGCGGTGACCGGAGTTGCACCCAAACTCTGTACCGCTGCCATTAAGGCATCGCGATGTGCCATGTGATCGGCTTGATTTCTCAAAGCTAAGGCTTTGACCGCTTGCCCGACATTGGTATCACTTAGCTGACTGGCAGCGGTGTTATATGCCCAAATTGCTTGATGTTCGTAATACAGCGCATTGTTGAGAATCGCCGCATCCGCTGCTCTATCAGAATCCATATCTGCTGCCGGAGTAGCTTGCCCTGGACGAGCGATCGCCGACAGCCCCAAAGCCGTTGACAAACCTGCGATCGCCCCACCCATAACCACATGACGCCGAGAAACAGACCGAGCAGACAAAAAACGAGAGCCATATTGTAAACTCCTGGTTCAATTAAGTGAACTACAGGGGTATACGCTAAAGGGTTAGCGATTGGATGTATTCGCTACTGATCTGACGTAAAAATGGCACTGTCGTATTCTGGGGCGGCGCTGATGTGCTCGATGAAATTGAGTGTGGGTGCTGCGCTTCGCGCAGCACCCACACTCAATTTCATCGCTGGATTAAGCAAAACTGAGAGATCTAGACCAACGCTCTCTTCCTCTTAGAGCGTTCTTTTTGGAACAGTGCACCAAACCCAAGAGCCACACCCGATCCCAACAGGGTTAAGGGTTCAGGCACATTTTGGCTCTCCGTCACAAAACTGTCGCTTTGACCTTGAGGGAGGCTTTGGACATGAATTCCGACCTTCAAACTCCCTGCGTTCAAAGCACTGATGACCTGGTTGTAGTTTCCAGCAAAGGACACACCTAGCGTTTCACCACCATTCACCCCATTGCTGGCAGCTCCAGATTTCGCGGCTGAGAAAGTATTGACAAACCCCTCTACCTTATTGCCCTGCGGAAAGTTGCCATTGCTGTGACTAAAAGCAACCGTTCCCACATTACCTGTATTTAAATTCATGCTAGACAACAATCCAGCCTGATCGCTAAACGAAATACCGCCAATGAAGTGGCTGGCTGTGGTTGTTTTGTTGAGGAACTTAAACACAATATTGCCACTGCTTTCAGTGACATCTAACTCAAAATCATTGATGAATGGATCGCCCGACAGCTCACTTCCACTATTAGTGGGGAAGATGTTATCAAATCCAAACGTAATAGCGGCGGCAGGTTTTACGGTCGTAGTCAGGATCAAACCAGTCGCAGCTAACAGAGATGACAAAAATGCTACTTTCTTCATGCCCAAAAACACCCGTGGATTCTTTAAGGTTGTAACGATCGTGATTTTTTTGATCGAATTTGGATCAAACTTTCGCAATCCAGCGTGAGATCACTATCAAACTAGACATTCAAACCGCATGAATGTGAATACTTCGGAAAAGTTGTTGTTGAAAAACTGGATGTACGTAGCTCTATTTGTTAACTGTAGCAAAACTGACAAGTGCTTGGGTGTACAACACCGTAACTTCATTCTTGGAAAGTTAAATTAGATACAATCTTTACTGATGAATTGATAAACTTACGTACACCTACAAATTTCAACGCAGTGAAACTGTGTAATCGGGATGACTACTGACCGCACAATGGATGAATTTTACTTCTCCTTACGCTTAACGTTTTGGGATTGCGTTATAGAGAATTGTGGTATTTACTCAACAATTTTTTGTTACGCGGGCAATGTCAGCTCAACAAAAAATTGATCTTAATTAAGACATTGATGTCCTTCAGTATTTTCTCTGTCCATCTATTAAAGAGAGGCTCTGAGCGCCTCCCCAGGTTTGTCACATTTTTTAATTAGCTTGGAAAATGTGGGGATATAAACACAATAGTCTGACAGTTCTATACTGTCGGTGTCGCAGGTTATTAATAACGCCACCGCTCAGAAGCTTGATTGACTACGAAAATTCTTGCTGAAAGGCTACGTTCTGACAGAATTTGATAGCTCCGACACCAAATCCGCCAATGTCAATACTTTATTGAAGTTGAGTAGAATCAGAGAACCTGGAGGACACAGCCTTTCCAGGGTCTTCGTCGGTTGGTCTTTAGCTTTATTTCCCACTGATATAATATCCATCCGACATCAGGTTCGAAGATTTTACCTATCTCCATGGCACGCAATATAGGTTTTGGAAGCGGGCTTTATCCATGTCCGGATCCTTAAAATCAATAAATAATGTTGCTATAACAATAGCTTTGATGTCTATTTTTTACGATTTATGGTTATTTATTATGAAGATCTTAAATCAGGCATTCAAAAAGCAAGGTGAGGTATGAGAATTCTGTTATCAAGACAAGTGCTTGATTTGTTTCAGTTTAGGAATACTAAATAGTTGTGATTACTCTTAAACCAAATTTAATTAATCAGATGGAGTTTTGCACTGTGAGAATGCTCCATTTCCTAAATTGGGTAACCGTTTGATCCTTTGCTATTGTTTGGTTTTCTACTAAAGTCAATAGGTTACTTTTGCTGTAGACGGCATCAGCCGCTATTCAATCATCGTGTGTTCCTCTCATCACTGAGGCATCGGTCTTCAGTATTCTTAAATTGTCCAATTATTATCGTGATCTTCATCAATCCAACTCATGTGGGGAACTTAAGTTTTTCGCAGGGAAAACTTAAGTTCCCCACATGAACACGGTGCATCCACTAGAGAGTATGAGTCGTTGTCGGCTTTCGCTTAGTTTCAATCAGTCCAATTCTTACCTCGTTTTTCGCTGTTTCAAGGTTAGGTGTAAATGTTTATGACAGACTTGTATGCATCTACCGTTGTGGTGATCGATCCGACGGTTAGTGACTATCTAGAATTAGTTCAAGGACTTAACTTGGACGCCGATGTGCTTGTCCTTAACCCTGAGCGAGATGGGGTTGAACAAATTACGGAGATACTTGCCAACCGTCCTAACACTGGGCATCTCCATATCGTTTCCCATGGCAGTCCGGGTGAAATCTATATCGGTTCAACCCGTCTTGGTTTAAATACCTTAAGCCTCTACACCAATCAGCTACAAAATTGGTCAAAAAAACTAGCTCAAAATGCTGAGATTTTGCTCTATGGATGCACAGTTGCTGCCGAACGGATAGGGCAGCGTTTTGTAGAGCAATTGGCACATCTGACCGGAGCAGCGATCGCCGCTTCTAGTACCTTAACGGGGAACGGTGCCCTCGGAGGTAACTGGGATTTAGATGTTACAACCGCAACCATTCAAGCGTTGCCGCTTCTGCGACCAGAGACGATGGCAGCGTATCGCCACGTCCTCGCTGTTTTAGATTGGAGCACGGTTGACTGGACGCAAACGGCTGGAGCCTTTCCCCGAACTCAAACGTTCACCATTGGCACCGTCAATATCACCATTACCGTGACGGCAGATCCAGGGGTTACGGTCAGCACCTTAGACGATGACAATTTCTTTGCAGGGGGGTATGACTTTGCCTCTAAGCCCGAATCGTTGCGGATGCAGATTGACCCTACAACCGCAGGCACCGGGGTTACGGCTACTGTTACCTTTACAGATTCCGTCAGTGGGCTACCTGTAACGGTCAGCAATGCCAGCTTTGAAATGTTTGATGTAGACGATTCCAGTCCGGGGTGGAATGACCAGGTTGTCATTACCGGGACAAACTCCATTACATCGGGGTCTGTTTCACCGACCTTTACCCCATCTGGCAATCCGTCTTACACGATTTTAGGGAATACACTGACGGGAAATGGTAACTCCCCCAACGGCGACGTTGTTGGGACTGTGCCAAACTCAGGGCGAGGAACCGCCAGGGTGACATTCACTAATGACATTACCGGATTTACCCTGATCTTCCGCGATGGTCCAACAGCACAAGCGAACCCTGGTAGCCACGGGGTCGCATTTCTCAGCAATATTACCTTTGATAACACCCCACCGACCACGGCTGATGCGACGGTGTCCCTAAACCCCAGCACCAGCGTTACCCTGCCTGTATTGCCAACCGTGAATGGGTTGGGTGGAAGTGATGCCGATGGTTCCATCACGTTTTACAAAATTATTTCACTTCCCAGTGCTGCCGATGGCGTCCTTTATTTGGGTTCGGTAGCCGTCGGTAACGAAATTACGGCTGGACAGGTTATTTCTGAGGCTAACCTGTCAAATCTGGTGTTTAATGCCACGGCTGGTTTTGATGGTGGCAGTTTTACCTATGCGGCAATTGATAACGATAGCGGGATTGATCCGTCTCCTGCCATCGTTACCCTCAACTCCAACACGGCACCCAACACACCACCAACCACCAGCGATGGGGCTGTCACAATCACTGCCGGGACAACCACCAATCTGACGATTCCGGCTGGGGCAGATACCGATGGAACGGTGACGGGGTACCGAATTGAGACGTTGCCTGCGGCAGCGGACGGAGCATTATATCTCTCTGATCCGGCGAGTGGGGGTACGTTAATTGTTGCCGGACAGATTCTTTCGGTTACCGAGATCAGTCAGGTCTTTTTCCAGGCTACCGCAGGGTTTAACGGCGGCAGCTTTACCTATGCAGCCCTCGATAATAATGGGGCGATCGATGCAACGCCTGCAACGTTCAACCTGAATTCTACGGCTGACACCACAGCTCCTGTCGTCACGGTTAACTTTTTGACCACTGCCGACAAAAATCCACAACTGACAGGTACGGTGGATGACACAACGGCAACCGTCCAGGTGACAGTTAACGGAAAAACGTACACGGCAACGAATAATGGAAACGGCACCTGGACGTTAGCGAATGATACGATCAGCCCGCTGCTGCCTGTCAATACGTATAGTGTGACGGCGATCGCCACCGATACAGCCGGTAATAAGGGCACGGATGGCACCACCAACGAACTGAAAATCATCAGTGGCACGACTCCCGATACCACTCCTCCGGTGATCACGGTCAATCGGCTGGTGACGACAGACCGGACCCCTCAATTGACAGGCACCGTCGATGATGTCACGGCAACCGTCAGAATTACCGTTAACGGTAAGGTATATCGAGCCAATAATAACGGAGACGGCACCTGGACATTGTTAAATAACACCATCACGCCAGGGTTGCCGATCAATACCTACAGTGTTACGGGTAGGGCAATTGATACCTCTGGCAACGTCGGGGTTGATAGCACTCGTGACGAGTTGGTGATTAGGGGCATCGTCACCCCCACAGATGACGATTGCAATTGTTCTGATGAGCCAGGATTGGTGTTGAACGGCAATGCGAAACCCAATGTCCTGAAAGGATCGGGTGGTGCAGATCGATTAGCCGGTCGCCAGGGCAATGATGTCTTACGAGGCTTGGGCTGTGAAGATTCCTTGAGCGGGGGGCGGGGTAACGATCGCCTGTATGGCTACGGTTGTAATGATCTGCTGCGCGGCAACGAAGGCGATGATGTCTTGAGCGGGGGTAAAAATCGCGATCGCCTTAATGGTGGTGATGGCAAGGATCGGTTGCTCGGCGGTCGAGGCAATGATGTCTTGGCAGGTCGCCGCGATGATGACCGCATGTTTGGTGAACGTGGCAACGACACCTTAAAAGGAGGGCGTGGCAATGACACCATGGGCGGTGGTTATGGCAACGATCTGCTCATTGGCAACAGTGGCAATGATCTGATGCGCGGATATCGAGGAAATGATGTGTTGAAAGGAGGGCGTGGAGACGACACCATGGGCGGTGGAGCCGGTCGCGATCGCCTCAGTGGCAACAGCGGAAACGATCGCCTCCGAGGAAATCGGGGAGATGACCGAGTTTTAGGACGGCAGGGTAACGATCGCCTGGGTGGAGGTCGAGATAATGACCTGCTCGTAGGCGGACGCGGCGAAGACTTATTGATCGGGGCGACCGGGATTGATGCCCTGCGCGGTCAGCAAGGAAATGATGTCTTATTTGGAGGAGACGGTAACGATCGCTTGATTGGCAACCTTGGCAATGATGTGTTGGTGGGCGGTGCAGGCAAAGATCTCTTACGCGGCGGTGCGGGTAAAGATCGCATTGTGTATCAAACCACAGCCGAAGGTGGCGATCGCATCGTTGGCTTTAATGCAAGGCAAGATGTGATTGACTTGCGACAAGTCTTTGCAAAACCCGGATATGCGGATCCTCAACGCTTTAAGCGCTATGTTCGGTTAGCCCAAATTGGTTCTAACACCGTTTTGCGAGTAGATAGCAACGGGGATGCAGCCGGTGGTTTTGTTGCCCTGGCAACGATAGCCAATGTTTCGGCGAACGCCTTGAGTGCCAACAACTTCCTGGTGAGGTAAGCACCTCAGCCTGATTAAACCAAAACCCCTGTACCGCCCGCTCAGCGGGCGGTACAGGGGTTTCATGTTGGGACGGCTGCTGGTTTAAAATCGCTGCGGTTCAACCCAGCAGATTTTTGCTTCTAAGAGTTGTGGATTGCATCAGATCAACGATTGAATCGTTTGCAGGGGCGAACGGCCGTTCGCCCGTACGACATATCATCGAAGCTATTGAATGCCTCTTCCTGAGCGCTACGCGCTATTAGACCATTCACCCCGGTCAAAGGTTATGAGGCAGGGAAGCCTGTCCGCGCCACAATGGTTAGCAACCCTTGCTGCCCCAGCAACACTTCTCGGAGCAAGCTAAAGATACCGACCCAAATAATTGGCGTAATATCGACCCCTCCCAGAGGTGGCACAATTTTTCTCAGCGGGATCAAAAATGGCTCTGTGGGCAGAATGACTAGGCTGAAAGGAAACTTGCTGATGTCAACTTGGGGATACCAGGTCAAGACAATTCGAAAGATGAAGAGTAAGACCATCAAGCCAATCAGGGGAGCCAAAATCCAAGAGGCGATCGCGACAGATGTCATAATGAGTAGATCTTTAAACTTTGTAACCCGTACTTCCCACATTCTACCTTGACGCAGGATTACAGCTAAATCTTCACCAATTTCTAGAAACTTCTGGTCTATCCCCTTCTCAAGCGAGTAACAGATCGATAAGATTATTAGAGAATTAGTTGCCCAAATTTAAGGATTAGAGATCCATGACACCATCTTTAGTAAATTTCCTATACAGCTTGCTTGCCGGGTTACTGGTTGTCGTTATTCCTGTTGTGGTTGGTTTAGTTTTCATCAGCCAAAAAGACAAAATTCAACGGGGTTAATTTCGTCTCAACCTGAAAAACTTTCTGGGGACACCCGCTACTGGTGTGTCCCCTTAGTTTGTAGGGCGGCTTTTTAGCTATAGTGGATATTCAAGTTGGTCGTGTTTCAAATCCGGTGTGAATTTTTTGTTGCATGGAATAAGACGTATGCAATCCCAAATCATTCCTGCAATACCACGACCAAGTTCTACTTTAGGCGTTAATATTAGGACGTTATTCACGGAGACGAGCAATGATCGACCTTGGACTCGGCTGGAGTAATGCATTGGGTCTGATGCTGCCATCCACTCAGCCAGTCTTGGCTCAGGTGAACCTGGGAAGCAACCCTGCCACATTTTTGGGTATTGTTCTGGTGTTTGGCGGGTTGGGGCTATATTTCTTAAGAAATTTCCGTCCTCAACTGGCTCGTGATTATGACATCGCTTTCTCGGCGATCGCCCTTCTCTGTGGTGCCATTCTATTTTTCCAGGGTTGGCGCTTAGATCCATTGCTGACCTTTGGCTATTATATGTTGGCAATTTCAACTGGCTTTTTTGCCTACCAAAGTATTCGCCTCCGGGAAGTCACAACCGAGCAAGCCAAGCGATTTACGCCGATTGTGGACGATGAACGTCCGGTCAGTCGGGTGTATCGGGCTGAATTAGACGAAATTCCACCCGTTGATGAACGACCGATTACCCGGCGGATTCGGGGCAGTCGAGATACTCGCTCTACCCAGGATGAGTATGAAGATGTGCGGCGACGTCCATCCAGTGGTCGCAGTGCCAGCGATCGCTCTGCCTCTAGCGATCGCGTTCGGCGGAAGCGCCCTACCGATGCAGGGGGTCGTTCGTCTAGTAAGCGTCCATCTGATTCATATTCTTCTGACCCTTACGAATCTCGTAGTGTTTGGGATGATGACTATCAAGGTCGGTCGGCATCGGGTCGTTCCAGCCGGTCGGGGTATGATCCTACCGATGATGGGGGTCGCTCTGGCTACGATGCACCTGACTACTCCAGCCCTTCAGATTACGATTCCGGAGAGTACGGCAGCAGTTCGTCTACCTACAACAGTTCGTCTGCCTATCGGTCTTCAGAGTCTACGTCTCGTCCCAAGCGACCCCGATCGACTCGGCGGGGTGGGGAAGGTACATCTGCCGATTATGTAGACTATCAGCCGATTGACTACGGCGATCGCGATCCCGATAACACATCGGATTACACCTAAACATCTAATTGTTGTTTTCAAACTAAAAGGAGCAGCGCATATGTGCGCTGCTCCTTTTAGTTTGAAAATTTATTCACAGCCTTAGCTCAAAGCATTTTTACCTGGAATTGCTGCTTCTTGTCTCAAACTTCACTTAAACATACTGTGAATGTTTACTGATCGTCGGGAACAATGAGAAGGAAACGTGCATCTCAATGAAATTTCATCAACCCCCGATGGAGATAGCCAATTATGGCAACAAAGAAGCTTACTAAAAGAGTTGAATCTGAAATCCAGCGGATAGTTACAGAGTATGGATACAGCGAGTCAGTTTTAACAGAATTTGCACACTTTGTACTTCAGAAAGAAGCAACAACAACACGAAAAAATAAACCCTTGACTGCCACTCAGTTAAAACAGGCAGTCTATCAGTATTTCTCCGTTAAAGACACAACAACTCTACGAAAATCAGGCGCTTTCCAACTTGCAACCAGTGGCATGGGCAAACTTAATCTCAGCAAAAAGGATGGCTGGGAGTTGCTTTATCGGAAACTGATTGGCATTCTTCCAGAAGAAGAAAATCAGCAGGGATATGGATGCATTAATGGGATAAACATATTTAAGTACGATATGCCCTGGAAAGCATTTGGACTCGACCCAAAAACTGCAACAACAGAAGATATTAAGTCCACCTATCGAAATCTGAGTAAGCTTTATCATCCAGACAACCAAGATACGGGAGATGCCCAAATCTTCGATCGCTTGACTGTGTTTTACAAGAGCCTTACGGAGAAGTTTTAGAAATGGCTGAAACTTATATCACTTGCCAAGATCTGATTAAAGAATTACAAATCAGTTCTCAAAAACTGATAGATATTGAGAAGTTTTTTGACTCAATTACAGATGATGAGTGGGAACTAACTGAAGGGAAAGATTACAAAATTGTTAATAAAGCTACAGGTCTGCGAGAGTATGCTCAATCGGGGGCATACACTATTGCTCGTTATATGGAAGCAACCGAAAAGCAAAACTTCTGGCAAAGACTACTTGATTGGTTTCTGCACACCAAAACTAAAATTCGACAAAGTTTTGTTAGGAGAAAAATTTTAGATAATTGTCCATCTCTAGTCAGACGTAGAGATCAATTTTGGATTTCAAAGGCTGATGCTGTAGCTATTTTTGGGACAAAGTCACATTATTTAGTCAAAATGGCTGATTATACTCAGCGCACTCAATATCCTCTTATCAAAGGTCAAGATTATGAAGATTTTCTTGATGCAGGAGGACAATATTTTTCTTTAGATGGCATTCGTAAACTTGCTCAAGCTTTTGCAGAATGCCATTCGAAAAAGAATCGTAGAGAAGAATGTAAAGATGTGGGCGAAGTAATTAAACCTCAAATTGAAGACATCGTCACCCAAATTTTGCAGCGTGAGAAAAATGTCCAAATTGCAATGGACAAAGTTAAGAAAGACCGTGATAAAAATACGTGCAAAGTCACAGGAGAAAAAAAGAACAAAGTTAATCAGTTGCTATTAGCAACCCATCACCTCTACTCACGAAACGATTATCCGTATTTAGCTGATGTGCAGAGTAATCTTATTACTTTAAGTTGTAAGGTTCATGAACAGTTCCACCAAAATTACATGGGAGGAACTCAAAAGTCATGTACAATTGACGATTTTATTAACTTTGTCCACAGCTACTATCCTGACAAAACAGAGGTTGTAATTTGGTTAGAGCAACAGAAACTTGTATTGGGCAATCCACAACCCATAGATGCACGTAAGCCACATGTGCTGTTCCTTCCAGCAAGCAGAGTGGGTACAGCAAAGTGAAGCAACACATTTTGCTGTAAAAACTAAAAAAGGTGGAATACTCCACCTTTTGTGCCTATAGCTTTAAGATAAAGCCCTAGCGGTGAATGGTTTGGGGTGCCTAGCACCCCAAACCATTCACTATTTTTGTTCGGGCATCATGCACTTATCACTATCGCAACCTGCGGGCCCCTCTACAACCATTTCTCCAGAGTCGTAGCGAGACAGCGATCGATAAAAATCGGTCGTTTGCTGTCGGGCAGCAACCTCTTGCTGAAGCTTCAGGTAAGTTTCCCGATCGATCTTTTCGAACGGCAAACGGGGGAACGGTGCATCAAATCGTGCCAGCAATGCTGCGCTGATATACCCTTCATTATTGGCGATCGCCTGATGAATGCGAGTGGCTAAGGGGTCGATTTCGTCTTCGCGCAACTCAATCGTGGCACTTGTATTGTGGGCAGTGTAATGCTTTTGCACTTGCATATAGAAATCAAACTGCGCCAAGGCTGAGAATTGCTCGATGGCAATCTCATCGGCTCCGGGTAGATTTGCCCAGGAAACTTCGACCGGAATTTCGACCAACCATTCGGTGCAACGCGAATCAAACGGATCGTTTAATAAATTGCCGTTGTCATCTTTGTCAGACTGTGACGGCACGATGGTATAGCCATAGTCCATGCACGCCAGTGCCACGGGATCATTCTTGCGGAACGTAATCCGGCGGATGAAGCGCTGGGCTTTGGGCGGATGCCAACCCGGACTGGCACCTGTGAGCAACGATTTAGTTCCGGCAGGTTGAACGGTCGTACAACGGTTGGGACGCTTGATCTGATGGCGATCGCAATACTCCCACACTGCGCGATGGACTGTATCCTTCCAGCGACTCAGATAGGCTTGCTCTTGTTGCCTGAACTCCAAGCCAGTAATTGTATCTGGGCGACCCTGTGCCCACCACCGCAACCATTCCACCCCAAATGCCTGAACAAAGAAATCAAACAACCCTGTGAATGAAACGCCCACAATGGGATCGGTTTCCCGCGAGTCTTGATAGCGAGGTTCGTTAAACCGATGGTTGAGCAACGCCGCAACCGACAGGGCAGCCGCCGTAAAAGCGTCTTCCTGATCTTTGAAATTTTTGGGATCAAGTTGCGTCAGATGTACTTCCGATAGGTTACAGTGGAAGTTTTGTCCTAAAATTTCCCCGCAAGGATTCAGACCATAGCGACCTTCGCCACCGGCACGCCGTTCTGCTTCACCCGCCCACTGAATTGCACCCTCACCCGAGTAGTACTGCTTACGAACGGCTTCGGTACATTCTTCTAACGTGGGTTTGCGGTGGAAGACGCGGGTATGGTTTGCCATCCGCAGCGCATCCCGTTCTGGATCGATCCGCCAATTGCCTTCTGCATCTTGCATCCAGAGATTTTCTTTGGCTCCGGCAGCTACCCCATCTTCGCTGTCAAACTGACGCATCCCGGCTGATCTTCGGATATTTCCGGCGACGACACAAGCCGCTGCTTCATCAATCAGCAGGCAGCACTCGATCGAGTTGAGTTGCCGACCTACTGCCTTATTGAGCAATGTGGCACAGCGTTCATACAGGCTGGGTAGGCGAATCGGGTTGGCAACGCCACCAAAGCCCTTTAACCGTTCACCAGCAGGACGGACATCGCTGAGGTCGATCGTGACGTGAACATCGTCGGAAAAGCGTTCATCGCTCGAAAGTTCCAAAATGCTTTGGTAAGACTTAACCCATCCCTGGCGGCTATCGCCAACGCGCAGATAAACCTGGTTGCCATCGATGCTTAGCTCAGTCGTTTCGTGGCGATCGCCAACTGGGGTAGCCCCAATTTCTCCTTGCATCGTAATCACCAGACGATTACGAATCGCAGGCAACTGGTTGATGTACTTGGGTTCTAGCACCGCACCCGTGCCACAGCCCATCATGGCTAGATCCATCATCAAGCCAAATGCGCGCCAATCGATGACATTGGTGCTGGTGCAGTTATACGCGCCCGAAAAATTTTCAGGTTTTTCAATCCAGGGGGTTCCCCCGACCCAAAGCCAGCGTCCCGAAGGAAGCGCCTTCAGTTGACGTTGCATTTTGCCGACCAGGGCAGTTTCTTCGGGGGTTAACTTGCCCAGTTGAGTGATGCCCTGCAACGTGCGATCGCAAACCTCACTCCAGGTTTCACGTAAATGTCCAGTTTTTTCACCCCGACGACTATAGGTTCGGTAAAACACGGGGTTCGCAGCGGGAGCGGTCGCTGGAAACTGACTGGATTGGAAGGAGGGGGAGGTACGTTCAATGTCCTGAACCATAAGGAGTTAATACCTCAGATATGGTGTTTAAGTGGTTAAATCAACATTCACAAGCTGTGCGTCATAGAAAAGAAGTTCATTAGTATTACTCAACATGCAATGCAAAGTTCAAGCTAATTACATCTTCTGAAATGTGCCACCTGCTTCTTCAACACCACAGGTGGCGTTGAAAGGTACAGCAAAGTAACCACTATACTAAATCTGGGCATAAAAATGAAATAAGAAACGTATGGTAGATCCAAATTGAGGGGTAAGAGCAGTTGGATTCTAATCGCCTGACGAACATTCTGATGTCGCTTGGTGTTAAACCAAATAACTTTTTGGGAGCGCGCGGCGAAGCCGCGCGCTCCCAAAAAGTTGTGAGTTTTAATGGTGCCAGGACGTAATTTCCACAAATCAAAACCAAGTCTTCAATAAACTTCTGTAAAGCTTTGCATAACCCTGCTAAATCCGAGAGATAGATCTCCATAGCAACCCCAACCTGTTGATGGAGAACGACATATGATGGTGCTCCCCCTATTTCGCCATATTCAATTTCTAGTCAACGCTCCCCTTGCTCTGTTGGCTTTTCTCATGACTCCAGCGGCACAATCTGAGGCAACGGCGATCGCCTCTGAGACCTCTCAACAGGGTGATATTGAACACTTGCAAAAATTGGGCTGGCAGTACTATTCGCAACAACATTTTGCCGAAGCGATCGCCACCTTCGAAACCTTACTGCAAACCTATTCTGAAAAATTGACAGACACCGCCCGCATCGATACACGCAATCGCCTGGGGTTAGCCTATTGCGGTCTGGAACAGTTTCCTGATGCCGTGAGCCACTGTGAAACGGCGCTGACATGGGCAATAGAAGCTGACTATGCCGCAGGCATTGCCAATAGCCTCTGCAACCTGGGATTGATCTATCGCCATATGGAACAACCCACCCAAGCCCTGCAATTTTACAAAGAATCGCTGGAAGCTTTCCTGGATGCCAAAGATATGGCGGGTCTGGGGTTTGCCATGAACAATATGGGCATTCTGCACACGCAACTGGGTGACTATGAACGGGCACAGCAACTTTGCCTGGTCGCAACCGGAATTTTAGAAGATACGCCCGAACAAGAAGGGCAAGCGACCACCCACTACAACACAGGTCTGCTCTATTGCAAGCTGAATCAACCCAAGCCAGCCATGAAGCATCTCAAACGAGCATTGGCAATTTGGATTGCGTTAGGAGATTTTGCTGGAGAAGCAACTGCCCTGACGGCAATGGGTCGCGCCTATGAAACCATCGACCAACCATTCCATGCGATTTCTTGCTACCACGAAGCCTTAGAACTGCGCCGGGGCACCGCAGATTGGCGGCGAGAAGGGTATTTGTTGCGGCAAATTTCTCTGGTGTATGACCAGGAAGGCATGCCGCTCTCGTCTATGGAATATTTGCGGCAGGCAATTGATGTGTACCAGTTTCTCGGCAACAAGGCAGAGGTGGAAAGTATGCTGTGCCGCTTAGGCAAGTTGCACGAAAGTTTGAACCAGGTGGAGTCTGCGTTGGAGTGCTACCAGCAAGTGTTAGGAGAGGAACCGTCAAAAAAAATCAAAGACGACCCGCTGGACATGAGTGTGTCACACACCAGTCTGTGTTTTACGTAAGGATTGTGAATTAAATCCGATCGCCGATGGCATCGTGTGCAGGGGCGAACGGCTGTTCGTCCGTATAACACTAGACACCCGATCCGCTGATAGCCTGATTGCCTCTGGATGGTTTTGTTTCGCCAGGAGAGGGAGCGATCGCAGGCGGCGGCGGTGGAACGGCGATCGCTGTGGGTGCAGGGGCAGGGGTAAGAGCCGGAGTAGGGGCTGTGGTGGTGGGTCGTGCCGACGGCACCGCTTCGACAGCCGCAGGCGATGAGTGCTGGGGTGAACGATCGTCTCGGGCGGGTGCGGTGGTGCGGGGTGCAGTGAGTTGAGGACTGGGCGGAGATGTGGTGTTGAGACGGGAGTTGTTGGGCTGAGGTGCGGTCTGGAGGTTTACCGATGCAGAAGAGGAGACGGGTTTGGCAGTGGGGTGAGGGGTGACAGGACGACTTGGTTCAGGCTGCTCGGTCGTCAATGGTGCCGAGTAATCTGGCTGTGAAGGCGTAGCAGGTAGGGATTGAGTGGGGGCTTGAGCCGTTTGGTCAGACGGGGGTTGCGTACGTCGCAGTTCTGTCTGCCAATCTTGGATGGCAGCCTGGGCTTGGGCATGAAGCACCCGACCCGGACGAATTCGATTGGCAGTTTGAATTGCCTTCGCTAAATTTCCCTGCCGTGCCCGTGACCGTGCCAGTAACAGAAATGGGCGATCTTCCAGTACCTGAATCTGTCGATTCCAGCGATAAATTAGTCCCTGAGCTTCGCCTCTCAGAACTCGTCCCAAGGCGATTTCACTGGCTTCTGCGATCGCCATTTGTAGAGAGGTGACATTGCCAATTTCTGCCCACTGCTGTGCCCGCACCAGGTGAGGTGAATCTTCCACGCGTTGCAATTCTCGTTGCCAATAGGCAATTAAGGTTTGTGCCTGGAGTCTGCGAGGATGGCTGGGAGTTACTGTTTGTGCCAGGGCGATCGCCGCTTCCAGTAACTGTTCTTGTCCTGAGCCAGCCGCTAGCTGTGCCAGTTGCAATTGGTTCAAATCTTCGAGTTGTGCGTCCCAACTATCTAGTGTGGTCTGTGCCTGTTGATAAAACCGACTGTCGGGTTGGATTTGGCGGGCAGCGGCGATCGCCTCCATCAAATTCCAGAGATGGCTGGGATCCACTTTCCAATGGCTACCACTGGCAAATGCCAGCTTTCGGGCTTGACTTAGTTTCTCTAGATCATGGGCATCGTTGGCTAAGTCGGGATTGAGCGCTACGCGTCGTGCCAGGGCGATCGCCTGATCCAACTGTCCTGCTTGCCACTTTTGTCCGCCGAGGGTGAGTAAGGCATCGCCCCATTGCTGCAACAAAGCATGCGCATCCGCACTGGCATAAGACTCTGGCGAAATCTGACTCAGCAAAGTAACGGCAGCACTCAACTGTTCTGAATTGCCGGATTGCCCCCATTTTTTCGCCTGTTCTAAAGATCGTCTGGCTTGCTTTTCCACCATCAGTTGTTGCGACAACGCACTCACCTGTTGCGTATTCCAGTAGGGATCTTCCAGGGCGCTCAATGCCAAAATGTGTTGAGAAACCTGATCCCAATCTTGACTTTTTAGGGCTGTTTGAGCCTGGGCATAAATCGCCGCCCCTGCATTGCGTTGGCTTTCCCACTGGGCGATCGCCGCTTTTGCGTCAGCGTACCGGGGACTCGATAACGGAATTTGGATAGCAATGGCGATCGCCCCTCGCAGATCGCTCTCGGCAGCTTTCTGACGGGCAATATCTAAAATGATCTCCGACCAGCTTGCCATCGACTGTTGAGCTTCGTAATACAGCGGATGGTCAGGAGTCCAGGTCTTGACCATATTCATCGCTGCCACTAACTCGGGTAACGTTCCCGATTGGGCTGCTGATTGCGCACACGAAAGCCGCTGGCGATCGGGCGATCGCAACGAAATAGTTTGACAGTCGGTTGCTGGCGGCACTGATGCCATCCACAAAAACGCGAATGTTGCGACACCACTCAACGTTCCTGAAAGACTCAAGCCAGCCGATAACCAGCGCCACGACTTTGGGAATCGCCGGGGTAACAACGCCGCCGGGAGTTGTAACGTTGCCTCAGTATCCGATGGTAGAGTGGGGTCTAAATCAAGGGGCAATGCATCAGCCGATAAAGCAAGATTGTCAGCCCCACTCGCTTGCATAGATGGCACTTGCCTGGGTGAAGGGAGCAGAGTGCGGTCAAGACCATCGGGAGGTTCATTTGCCTTAAATGGGTCTGGATGCCGTCCCACCATAACTATTCACTGGTATCCGTTGATGTAGCGCTGAGAGTAAAGGTCTGGGGTACAAAACTGCTCGTGCTTGATAGACAGTTCCCCTTATTCCTTACTCGTCACTTCTAATGGCAATCCGGATAAACAGCAGCGTTGATAGAGGGTAGGTTGTGCTTGTCAATACTCAGCACAATCCATGTCGTAAGGCGATAACCGCGACCTGGAGACGATGATCGACGCCAAACTTATTAAAAATATTGCGGACATGGGTTTTAACGGTGCTGGTGCTGAGGTAGAGTGCCGCTGCAATTTCTGCATTGCTGTGCCCTTCTACTAACAGTTTGACCACTTCCATTTCGCGAGACGAAAGACAATGGTAAGACTTCTGAGCCGGTGGAACGGATGCTTCAATACTCTTAGACATCACTCAAATCTCCTGTTTTACGGTTGACTAGTTAGGGGCAAACTCCCTGCCCTGCATCGATCTAAGATCGGGTGGGGTCTGGGAATAGATTCACGGCGATCGCAGACTCAGTCAGATAGCGCTGGATAGAATCGTCACAACATCATCATGAGCCTGGTCATGTGTGATTTAGCTTCATTTAGTTCTCCGGTGATGACTGATTCAGACACTACAGAGTTAGCTCATTGACTTTGAACCAAACTATTAAGTTTTCGCGTTACATCCAGGCTCCAATCGACTTGAGTATTGACAATGAGTCTTAGTAAAATTGAGACAGGTATAGCGATCTTATTGGATTGGTGAATCTGATCAGTTGTGAAAGCGCCCGCCCGAAGGGCGGGCGCTTTCACAACTAATTTAGGATTGCTATAAAACAGTTTTTTTTATAAAACAACCCGTGTTTTAGGGCGCTACCCCTGTTGAACGAGATGACGGTTTGTATCAGGTTTTACAATCTACTTCACAACACTCAAGGATTTATAGACTATTGGTTTTAGAGTCATATACGTTATCCATGAAAGTCGTCTCATTAACGTATCGGGTTATTGAGAATTGCTCCACTCAAGATAACCTAGATAAGAGAATTCTTGCCCCAATTTAAACGCAAGGTAAGCATGAGGGGGTTGAATAAAGCCCAATTCCTTTCAAGCCAGATGGAGCGGAGCCGTCGTTTTCTCAAAAAGTGATCCTAAGGATCGTGAATTAAATAATTCCTATGAGTCAAGTGCTCTGTAGGGGCGCACAGCGGTGCGCCCTTACCCAAGAATTACAGGTTATTAAATCCATGATCATAAGGATCGTGGATTTAATAAAACCGAAGGTTTATTTTTGGAAGCGCGGCTCTGCCGCGCTTCCAAAAATAAACGTCCGAGTTTTAATTAATTTGTGAGCCTAAAGATTACAAATTAATTAAAAACTTGAGGTTTATTAAATCCATGATCCTAAGTCATTGATTGGGTCTAGATGCTGATTTAAACTCGGGCGATTTTTCTTTTCAGGCTTTTCAGTATGGCGTCAATTTGTGATTCAACAGATTCACGGTTTACTTTCTATCCACAATGGTAAAAATAAATTTACAAAAACGAGAGAAAAATCAGGATTTTTAGTTGAATGCACTGTTTAAATAAGGTAGAGATTTATATTAACGTTAAGTGGATTATTAAAACTTGTTTCAGACTGTTTGAGGCTTAGGAATACAAAATAATTCTTAATATCTTTTGTCAAACTAAGTACAGTTCGTCCCAAATAAAAGGTTGAAAACAAGAGGGCACTAGCTCCACCCTCCTTGTTTTCAAACCCTACGTGTGAAGAGCCGTACTCAGGATCACAAAATAAATAAACCCTGAAGATTTATAGTGATCAGCACGGCATCACCGTGCCGACAACTATAAATCTTCGGGTTTACTAAATCCCTGATCCTAAACGAACTGAAAGCATGGTTATGAGAGAGCCACCGTTTTATAAAAACTCTCTTCAAGCCTCTAACCCTGCTTAGGAATGGGAATTAAATAACGTCGATGAGGTGTTGTACGGGCGAACGACCGTTCGCCCCTTCGCGATTCAATCGTCGATCTGATTTAATCCACGATCCTTATGTCCACAGATCAATGAGCAATTGCTGGATAACAGTCTGGATATCAAGCCTTTAGCTACGACAGAGTTTGGTTAGATTTTGTTATGATGCGCCTTCTTGAACCCCCTGCTGACCCAGTCCATTCTTTTAGCATCTTATTGGTCGATGACTGCGCCGAAGATCGAATGACTTGTCGTCGGTTTCTACAAAAGGATGAGGGTTATCTTTATCACATTACAGAATGTAGTACAGCAGCCGAGGCATTAGCATGGTGCCAGCGGCAAGTGCCAGACCTAATTTTGCTGGATTTGCGGCTACCTGATAGTGATGGCATCGAGTGCCTTCAGAGCATTCGGCAATTGTTGAGTGAGACACAGTCGGCAATCGTTGTGTTAACAGGGCAGTCAGCCATCGACTTAGCCATCGGGGCAATGAAAAGTGGGGCACAAGATTATCTACTCAAAAACAGGCTCACCCCCGAACTGTTTCACCATACAATTCATAGCCTGTTTGAACGAACTCATTTAGCCCGTCAGGTTGTGCAGGCACAAGAGCAACAGCAACTCCTGGCAGCGATCGCCCTTCGCATCCGCCAATCTTTGCATCTCAGCCAAATCTCCAACATCACGGTAACTGAGGTACGCCAGTTTCTCAAAGCCGATCGGGTGTTGATCTACCAGTTTCAACCCGATATGAGTGGCTCAGTTGTGGCAGAGTCGGTGTTAGCTGGTTGGACAGTGGCATTGGGGCAGGTGATAGAAGATACCTGTTTTCAACAAGGAGCTGGAACTGAGTATCGACAAGGAAAAAAACGGGCGATCGATAATATTTATCAAGCCGGTTTAAGCGACTGTCATATTCAATTGTTAGAGCAGTTTGAGGTCAAAGCCAATCTGGTCGTGCCGATTTTGGTAAACGCCCAACTCTGGGGATTGTTGATTGCTCATCAATGCGCTGCGCCCCGGCACTGGCACTCGATGGATTTAGATCTGTTAGACCAGCTAGCCGTACAAATTGCGATCGCCATTCAACAAGCCAGCGCCTATGAGCAATTGCAGACCGAACTTGCCGAACGTCAACGGGCAGAACGGGCTTTACAATACCTCAACCAAGATCTAGAAGCTCGGGTAGAACAACGCACCCTTGAGTTGAGTGAGAGTGAAGAACGCTGGCACCTGGCATTGCAAGGCAGTAATGATGGTATCTATGATTGGAACCTGGTTACCCATCACGTATTTCGTTCGGCTCGGTGGTACGAAATGTGGGGATATGTAGAGGGCGAAGTGGGTACGGGTGTAGAAAATTGGTCGAGCTGTATTCATCCGGATGATCGCGATCGCGTCTTAGCTGCACTGGATGCCCATTTCTCCCAACAAACGCCATTTTTTAAAGAAGAATATCGGATTCGCCATAAAGATGGTTCTTACTTATGGGTGTTAGATCGGGGGCAGGCGTTATGGAATGAAGCAAACAAGCCGATTCGTATATCCGGTTCTGTAACAGATATTAGCGATCGCAAACAAGCCGAAGCCCAATTGCAGGAAATCAATGAACAATTGATGCACATGAATATCGAACTGGCGCGTGCAACTCGACTTAAAGATGAATTTTTAGCCAGTATGAGTCACGAACTGCGAACTCCACTCAATGCCATTTTGGGGTTGTCAGAAGGGTTTCAAGATGAGGTCTTTGGTACGCTCAACGATGGTCAACGCAAGGCGATCGCGACGATCGAACGCAGTGGCACGCATTTATTAGAACTGATCAACGACATTCTCGATTTGTCTAAAATTGAGTCGGGCAAATTAGAACTCGACGTTAGCAACGTTTCGATTCGCAGCCTCTGCGATACCAGTCTTACCTTTGTGCGCCAGATGGCAATGAAAAAGCAGATTAATCTGAGCAGCGTCATTGCAGAACACATTGGCAACACACAAGCCGATGAACGTCGTTTGCGTCAGGCGTTGATCAACCTCCTCAGTAATGCCATCAAGTTCACGCCAGACGGAGGTTCGATTACATTGTCCGTCAGCCGTCAACCCTTTACGACTGCTGCTCAGCGGGGGTCAAGCGAACCAGAACACCTGGGATTTGGAAGCTGGTTATTGTTTTCCATTACAGATACGGGCATTGGTATTGCGTCAGAAAATCTGGATAAGTTGTTTCAACCCTTTATGCAGATCGACAGTAAACTCAATCGTCAATATGCTGGCACTGGCTTAGGGCTGGCGTTGGTGCGGCGGATTGCCGAATTGCACGGAGGTCGGGTTACAGTTGACAGTGTGTTAGGGCAAGGCAGCTGTTTTACCATCGCCATTCCCGATCAATTTCAGCCATGTCATCCCGATAGTCTACCGGCTGCATTTACGTCTGCTGCCTCATCTTCCAAGGGCGTTGCCGCACCTACTGAATCTGTGCGATCGCCTTTGATTTTGTTAGCAGAAGACCATATCGAAAATATCATGACGTTTTCTGCGTATCTGGAAGGGCGAGGATATCGCTTAATTGTGGCGAATAATGGAGAAGAGGCGATCGCACTGACGAAAGCCCGTCACCCTGACTTAATTTTGATGGATATCCAGATGCCAGTTGTGGATGGGTTAGAAGCCATTTATCAAATTCGATCTGACCCAGAGTTTGCCCATTTGCCGATTATTGCGCTGACGGCATTGGCAATGTCAGGCGATCGCGAAAAATGTTTGCAGGCGGGTGCAACCGATTATTTAACCAAGCCCATCATTTTGAAACAACTGGCTGAACGAATCCATCATCTTCTGAGTTCGTCTTGTTTGAAGCAGTGATTGTAGGGGGCGCAGGCGTTGTCTGTGCACCTCACAATTAAATCTGCGAAAGATGATTGGCTAAACGCCTCATTCCAACTCCTATATGCATGAATCATCACTATGCCGTTACCCGACTATGATGCTCTGTTTGATCGGATTGAAACTCTCGTGATGCACCATTCTCCCAGCGGCGTAGAGGCAGAGATCGATCAGTTTTTAATGCAGCAGTTTCACGATCTGGGCGTTGAAGCTTGGCAAGATGAGGCAGGCAATGCGATCGCCAAAATTCCGGGACGAACATCGGGTCGTGGCATTGCCATTACTGCCCACAAAGATGAAATTGGTGGCATTGTTAAAACGGTCGAAGCAGATGGACGGGTGCAGGTGCGGCGCTTGGGCGGTGCTTTCCCCTGGGTCTATGGAGAAGGGGTGGTAGATTTATTGGGCGATCGCCAGACCCTGAGCGGCATTTTGAGTTTTGGGTCGCGCCATGTTTCCCATGAATCGCCTCAAAAAGTACAACAAGACGAACAACCTGTGCGCTGGGAAGATGCCTGGATCGAAACCAAAGCCACGTTGTCAGACCTGGCGGCAGCAGGGATTCGTCCAGGAACACGTATGGTCGTAGGTAAACACCGTAAGCGTCCGTTTCGGCTGAATGATCACATCGCCAGTTATACCCTGGATAATAAAGCATCGGTCGCTATTCTATTGACGTTAGCCGAAACGCTTAAAGATCCCATAATGGATACTTATTTAATTGCGTCCGCAAAAGAAGAAGTTGGCGCATTGGGTGCGCTTTATTTTACTAATCGCCATCGTTTGGACGCACTAATTGCGCTAGAAATTTGTCCGTTATCTCAGGAGTATGTCATCCACGATGGCTCAGCCCCGGTTTTACTCTCCCAAGATGGCTATGGCATTTACGATGAAGGGTTAAATCAAGAGATTCGGCAAGCGGCAGATCGGCTGGAAGTGCCGTTGCAATTGGCAGTAATTACAGGGTTTGGCAGCGATGCCTCGATCGCCATGAAGATGGGGCATGTGGGGCGGGCGGCTTGTTTGTCGTTTCCAACGCAAAATACCCATGGCTATGAAATTGCTCATCTAGGAGCGATCGCCAATTGCATTACGATTCTGCAATCGTATTGTCAGGGCACATCAATCTTCGATTAGGACACAGGTTGTGTGAGAACCCGCGCCCCGCGCGGGTTCTCACACAACCTCCTGATTTAACCGTCTCGACGGTTGCTGTCTTGGCAAGCTAATCTGTTCAGCGATCGCTGATTTAAGGCAACCACTCGTCTTCTGCGTCTGCTTTGGTATTCGTATGTTGCTCTGGCGTTTCCCGGAGAAACGTCATGTGGATCCAGCGATTTTGTTCGCCATCGGTATCCACTGCCATGACGGGATAATCGAAATTGCCATCGGGGAAATGGATCTGGAAGCGGAAGGTGCCATCGGGGCTAAGGCGGATGGGTTGACCTGCGATCGTCACGGTGGCATCGGGTTCTGTGGCTCCGTAAACAATCAGTTCGGCATCGGCAACCAACCAAAACTGACGCGGACGGATCGGTGGCATAGATGCTGCCCAGCCTACCCCAGACATCATGCCGATGCCCGACATCCCCATCCCCGACCCCATGCCAATGCCCGATGGAAAGACATACGAACTGATCGGTTGAACATCGACCCGATGCATCGAACCCAACGCCAAACCTGGGACTTGATGCATCGAACCAAATAGAGAACCTGCCACCCGTTGGGCGGCATTAGGCTGCGCCAGATCAAACAGTTGGTCGTAGATCGTCGGGTTGCCGGATGACGGGCGTTGACCAGGGGGTGTCAGGGTAATCAACATCTGGTTGCGCAAGTCTTGTTCCCATTCCACGTTGAGAAACTGGTCTTCAAACCAATCGGTGGGATAGATTGGCGGTGTATGAATGGGGGCAGATCGGGCGAGCAACAGCCAGCGTCCGTCGGCGGCGATGTACCCGATTTCTGCTACATAATCGCGATCGCTGACGGGTACAGGAATGTGCCAATCTCTCGCCATCTCATCGCATTCATATTGCTGTAAGCTGTGGGGATTTTGCTGGCTGAGGTCAACATCCGTAACATCGCAAAAACGTAGTGCCAAGCGTTCGCCACCCTGCTGACGCAGCTCAACTTTATGTTCATTGGAGATATCCCAGTAAGCATATGCCCATTGGGCGTCGCGCGGTAGCAACACAATCCGACTTTCACCGTAGCCATCGGGCAAATCTGCCAATCCCTCATCTACAGATGCCAGGGATTCACTACTCAGATCGGTTTGTCCCACATCAAATTTAGAGGCTTCAACGCCCGACTGGTCGTCTAGCTGGCGATCGCTTGCTTGAGATGCCCGTGCAGCGGCAGCAGCAGTAGCAGCAGCAGCAGCAGCAGCAGCAGCAGCAGTTGTCGTTGTGGTGACGGTTCGAATTAAACCCGTGGCGGCGATCGCAGCTCGGTCGGATGAAATCACGGACTCTGTCCGACTAGCCAATGTGCTCTCAGCAGGCGGGGTTGGAGACGATGAGACAGGGGACTGTGGTTCGCCCGGTGGAACGGTTGCCGCTGATGGGGGGACAACTCCAGGGCGATCGCCTCCGACCGTTGTCGTTTCAGTTTGACGGTGCTTCAGCCATGCCAGCAACAACGCCAAAGCTGAGACAGGGAAGATAACCCAGAGCCAGGGTGAAATTTTACCCTGTGTAGGAGTTGCCTTAGCGTCTTCGCTATCTACACCCGCACCTGTGGGTGTGCTAGCACCCTCGCCATTGACCGTCGATTCTGACGGCACAGCGCTGGGTGAGGGAGAGGCGGCGGGAGTCGTTGGAGATTGTGCCACCAACACGGTTGTTGTTAATGACGCAGCAACCGTTTTAGAGGTGGCTAGGGTGACCAACAGGACTAAAACGAAAGCTGGCGCATTTTTCATTTTCAAAATCATGGTGAAAATGGATAGTAGTCTCAGGTGCAGAAGTGATTTAGCGAAGACGAGCCAATTATAGATCTCTCTTAAACCCAATCTATTTTGAGCGGTGGAGTTTTTCCGCAGAAAAAACTCTACTTCTTGCGTTGAACAAGGCATCCAGAGATTTCGAATACCCCTTGAATATGAAGCTGCAACTGTTGAAAGGGGTATGGGGATGTCACCCACACAACGGGGCAACGCCCCTTCGCTTTCTCTGGGAGTCAGCGCACTATAGTTTTGCAGTGCGCGCCGAAGGTGCGCACTGCAAAAAGGAAAGGACTAACTGAGTCAGATCTCCGACTCCCTTAGCCCTCATCACAGAATCAAATTTTTATGTAAGAAAATTCCCCAGTCCTTTTGCAGATTTGATCGTCAGGGTTGAGGATGCCTTGGCAGGTGAACCCTTCGGGTTCACCTTCAAAGGCGTATCAAGCTTTAGCGATACCCTATTCCGCTACGGCGGCTGCCGAGAGGGGTGCTTCGCTAATGCAGTCCAGCATCCGTAACGTTGCGGCAGCGGCATAGTTGCGTTGGGCGGCGCGATCGGGATAGAAGGCGTTACCTTGCTCGTTCAACGGTGAAGCAACTTCGCAGAAGCTAGACATTTGGTCAATACCCTGGCGTGCCCAATGGGTGCTGATATCAGAAAAGGCGATCGCTGCTTGAGAGGGTTCCAGTTGAGCGCTTTCGCCTTGCAACTGTTGACCGTAGATAGCGGCATTGCGCAATACCGAGATTAACTCAGCACGGGTAACGGGTTGGGCCGGACGGAAAGAGCCATCTTGATAGCCGCTGACAATGCCCACCTGGCGAGCAAACGCGATCTTGGCGGCACTCCAACGAGAGGTATTGACATCTGTATACGGATTGCTCGTTGCCTGAGTTGGAATCGTCAAATCGACGTCAGGTAAGCGATCGAGACCTTCCAGCACCATCGAAACCAATTGTTCACGGGTAAGCGATTCTAAAGGACGGAACGTATTGTCTTCATAGAACCCAGACACAAACCCAACCGTTACCGCCTGCTCAATTTCACTCAGATAAATATCATTGGCAGTGTCGCGGAATCGGATCGGTGCGGGAGTGGGAACAGGGGTAGGTGTGGGAGTGGGGACGGGGGTAGGTGTGGGGTTTGGAGTACCCGGATTCGCTGCCAGATCGCCTTCATAAGTAAGATAAACATGACCCAACACACTATCGCCATAGACTCGCTTGGTAAAGCGCCAGCCATCTTCCAGGTCAATTTTGGCAAAGTCACTGGTCACGCCATGGGTGCGACCAATCGTTAGTTCATCGCCATTGCGGTTGTTAGGTGCGCCAATCAGCACCATATCGCCATCTCGTTCTACCACCCGCAGACTATAGCGCAACCCCAGGTCTTCGCCATTGACCCGAATTGAGTAGCCGTTGCTATCGGTACTGCGACCGCAAATACCGGAAAAGTCAAAATTAACCAGTAGTGGGTCGATCTGGACAGGTGCAGCCCCTGTTTCACTCCAGCACGGGCGTGTGTTCGCCACCTGTTCCAGCACCAGCAGTTGATGAGCCGCCCCGCCTCGGATCGGTGCAGCAACGGCAACAAATTTATTTTGATCCACTTCACGTTGCCCAAACTGAGCGGCGATCGCAGGTGCAAATGTGCTGAATGCCCCCATAGCAGCGGTTGTAGAAGCGACAGCAAGAGCAGCGATGCGACGAATGGTAGATTTCATGATCAATCCTCGAAGATTCTGTGACGTTGGCTAGAGAGATCTTGCAAACTCAGGAACTCGTGTGTTTGCTATGAATTCATCCTCTTTGAGAAATCCCTATCTATGAGGTGTGACAGTTAGAGTTTAATAACTGTGCCAGTTGCCCCCAAGTTTTTCTGGATTCGAACAGTTTCGCGTGCAACCTGATGCTGAGCTGATTTCAGAGATTTCATCTCGGGTCAGGAACACCTCTTTAACGGGCTTAACCTTAGTCCGATTTTCAATCTGTCCTTATCGCTATGACCTGACACTAATTGGATGAGAAGCCGTGATTGCATTGAACCGATACGCTCTGCGCATCGGTTCAACACAACCATCCCCTTGGTTCTGAACGTGACAGTAATAATATGGCGATCGCCAATTGCTAAGGATTCTAGTTTTAATAAAGAAGATTTACGTTTGGCAGCGCGGCATCGCCGCGCTGCCAAACGCAAACCTCCGGATTTTACGTAATTTGTGTTCCTGAAGATTTGCCCACCTTTTAAAGGGGGTGAGGATGATCACACGTTCAGGTCTGGAATTTTGGGGCAAATGCTGTAGCTGAGATTAATTCCAGAGGATTGCGGCATAAATGGGGACAAACTTGAGTGCAGGTGCGTCTATCTCGTCAGACCGCATGAATTTCGCAACTCAGTTTTAATGGTTAACTATGGCAAAAATTTGGCTTCTGCTCTTGCGTAACACGTTTGGGGTCGTACTGGGTGTCGTGGCGATCGCCTATGTCTCTGCCTGTTTATTACTGTATGTTCGGCAGACACGAATGATCTTCCTGCCCACTGCCACGATTGAAACAACCCCCAAAGACTTTGGACTGCCGTACGAAGACATTTGGCTACCGATCAGTTCTACTGATCTGAAGAGTCATATTCACGGATGGTGGATTCCAGCTCAAGGGCAAGCCAAAGGAGTCGTCCTTTATCTGCATGGGAATGGCGTTAATATTGGTGCCAATGCAGAGCATGCCAGCCGCTTTCATCGCCTGGGATTTTCGGTTTTAATTATCGACTATCGCGGTTACGGGCAAAGTCTGGGTGGCTTTCCCAGTGAAGCCAAGGTGTATGAAGATGCTGAAATCACCTGGAATTATCTCGTCCGCGATCGCCAGATTTCACCCGATCAGATTGTGATTTATGGGCATTCCTTAGGTGGAGCGATCGCTATTGATTTGGCAGCACGGCATCCAGAGGCGAGTGGATTAATTGTGCAAAGTTCCTTCACGTCCATGCAAGCGATGGTCAATCTCAATGCCCATCTGCGCATTTTCCCGATCCATCTGATTCTGACGCAGCACTTTGATTCCATTGATAAAATGTCTGATATCCGGATACCGACTCTATTTATTCACGGTTTAGCGGATACTAAAGTGCCTGCCTGGATGAGTGAACGGCTACATGCAACGGCAAGGCAACCCAAACAGCTCTGGCTGGTCCCCCATGCCGACCACAACGATGTGGCACAGATCGCAGGCGACGAATATTTTCGGGTTGTGGGACAATTTTTAGACCCACTATCAACTCATTCGCGAACTGCTACCGAACGAAAAACGGAAGGGATTTCTTCCTGGTAAGGAAATTCGAGAATCGTTTCTTTTAACCCCAAATAACCCGACTCGCTAAAGGATAATAGAACTCGCTGTAGGGCTAACCAAACTTCTTCTTCATACTCCCAATCTTTATGGCGATTGGCATGACCGGCGATCGCCTTGAGTGCCCAAAAATAGGTATTGCGAACCACAGACCCCTGTTTTTTGTAGTCCGGCACATCGTCTCTGTGCAGGTATAAGACCCCATCCTCAATTCTGACTCTCACGATTGTCGCCATCCCATAAAAGCAGTAAACCTGTACTATTTTACAAGATTTGCCGGGAACTTGTCATCACCCTCCTTTCGGGCAATGCTGCATTCCGCTAGATAGAGCGATGGCGTCGCCATCGCTCTATCTAAACGCGTTACCGGAAAAGGTCGTGCCAGGCTTGCCAGTGCTGAACCCAGTCAGCCCACAGTTGGTACCCGGCGGCACGGGGATGTGCGCCATCGTTTTGAGAAACTTCAGTCATCCACACTGTCGAAGCGTGTAGGGGCGTGAAGATGTCTAGATAGGGAATGGTTAACGGTTGACACATCTGCGCGAAGGCTTCAACCAGTTGGATCGTTCTCAGGTTTTGATCGGCGTCTGCGATCGGGGGTGGGCTGACCATTAAAACCGGGTAATGCTGACGTGCTGTATTTAGTATTTGGTGTGCATAATTCACGGATTCATGCAGGGCAAGCTGAGCGACGCCATTCTCTAAGGTTGTGTCATTGGTGCCGAAACAAAAAACGACACCTGTACGACAATCACCAGGTAACCGACAAGACACTTCAGCGTACCAGCGAGCGGCAATATCTGCGCTCGTATCTCGTCTTACCCCAAGATTGTAATAGGTAATATCATGCCCTTGATGATTGCAAACCTGGCAGATCCGACCTGTCCAACCCAGGCAATCTGGATCGCCTGTGCCATTGACAAAGGAATCTCCAACAAAACACAGCCGTAGGGTTGCCATTCCCTATCTCACCGAAAACGCTTCATCAAAGCGCCGAGTAATCGGTTCTAGCAAAAAGGTGAAGACCGACCGCTGGCGGGTGACAATTTCTGCGGTTGCCACCATACCGGGCGAGAGTTGGACATCTTGGCCATAAACAGGCACCGTATCGCGGTTGAGTTGGACGGTCGCATTGAAAACCAGACCCAAATCTTTATCGACGGTAGCATTGGGGCTAATTTGGGTGACAACGCCATCAATGGTGCCAAATTCTTGAAACGGAAATGTTGCCAGTTTCACTTTTGCCCGCATTCCGGTTTCCACAAAGCCAATATCGCGATTGAGAATTTTGACATTAAGTGACAAATTTCCACCATCGGGCAGAATCGAGAGCAATTCTTCACCCGGTTCAATCGTGCCTTCGCTTAAAGTTGCCTGAATATTATAGATTCTGCCGGAAATGGGGGCACGAATCACCTCTCGTTCTTGTTGCCGAGTCGCTTGATTGAGTTGCCCTTGGACATTGGCTAATTCTTCGCGGCGTTGGTTGAGCTGGGTCAAAATTTCGCTCTGCCGCTGAGACGACAGGCTATTTACCGTTTCTCTGGCAGACTGGTATGCCTGCTCTGCTTGCCGGATGGCTTGATCTTGCGCCCGAATGGCTTCTTCTAACGAACCCACCTCATTTTCTGCCTGGGTTAGCCGATCTTTTGCCTCAAGATAGTCGAATCGAGGAATGGCTCCATCAATCAAACCCCGTAAACTACGTTCTCGTTCCTGGGCATTGACGAGCACCGCTCTGGCACCCGTCAGATTTTCCTGGAGTTGGGCAAGACGTGCCCTGGACTCGGCGATCGCCGCATCATAGCGATTAGCATCCGCGATCGCCGCTGCCCGACGGGTGTCAAAATCCCGCAGCCGAGCTGCGATGAGTTCATCCTGTCGTGCCACACCCGTTGCTGTTTCACCTTTGCTCTCGGCGTCTAGTCGAGCAATATCTTGTTGAATCAGTAGCGCGGCTTCTTGTAACCGTTGCACCTCGGCATCGGATATTGCCGGATCTTGTTCGATCAACACTTGCCCTTGTTCAACGCGATCGCCTTCCTTAATCTTAATATCGCGCAGGATCCCCCCTTCCAATGCCCGTACCGGACGTACCTGCTGCGTGGGGACTAATTCACCCTGTGCTACAGCAACCTCATCCACCAGGCTGAAATAAGCCCAGGTAATGGAGCCGACCACTAACGCCGTAATCGTACCTGCCAACAGCCGGGTGTAGAGAGGGGGTAGTTCTCGCACTGCCTTACCCAGCTCATAGGACAGGTAGTCTTCGGGGGTAACAAACTGTTGGCGGGTTTGACGGGCTTGAGCCGCAGAAGGATTTCGGGCAGTTTCCATAGGTTAGAGAGAAGGCTTACGATTTCATGATAATGACTGAGTGCCAAATTGGGCAGATGGGAGGCTATCACAATTCTCAATGGCGCGACGTCCAAGGTGTTGAGGGAGAGCCGCGCTCCGCGCGGCTCTCCCTCAACATCCGTCATCTATCCAGGTGTATAGCGTTATCGATGAATTGCATCTTGGATGTGGCTGGTTTTGGGTCGATCACTTTCTCACGTTTTAACGTGCCACCGTTTACCATGCAAAGGAGACGCTTTTTTCCAAACTGCCTATGTCCTTGCTTTCTAAACGCATCGCCCATGCATTTCCCTGGTTTGGGATAGGCATTTGGGGTCTTTTTCTCTGCTCAGCCGCATTGAGATTTTGGGGACTGGGTCGCTTCGATACCCTCGTGTTTGATGAAGTCTATTATGCCAATTTCGCCCGAGGGTTTCTCAATGGCGTCCAGGAATTTGGTGGGCACCCTCCCCTCAGCACTTACATTATCGCAGGTGGCATTTGGCTGGCAAAGCAGACTCCCTGGGGCACAGAAGGGGTGCAAAATGGGTTGACGGGCATGATGTTGACGACCCTTAGCTATCGCTGGCTGAATGCATTAGTCGGCTCATTTATTCCCTTAATCGTCGTGGCGATCGCCTATCAACTCAGTCATCGCCGCAGTTATGCGCTAATTGCGGGACTATTCATGGCTCTGGATGGTCTATTTCTGGTCGAATCTCGCTATGCCCTCAACAACATTTATCTGGATACCTTTGGGCTATTGGGCAGTGTTTTTGTGTTATTGGCGATCGGGGATCAGGGGATCAAGGATCAGAGTCAGACGTTAAAGAGTGGAGGGCAGAGGAACTGGGCAAAGAGTGTCGGGTTAATCTTGAATTCGCCACGATTTAATATTTATTTGCTGCTATCGGGGCTGTGTTTTGGGGCAGCGTTTGCCGTCAAATGGAATGGACTGTGGTTTCTGTTTGGCATGTATGTGTTGTGGGTTGCAGCCTGGATGCTGCGGTTGCTGAATCGAGTACGTCCAGGTTTATTGCCCACTCAGGTTCGAGAAGGACAGTTTCGCAACCCGCTACAAAATTTGACCCAGATCAATCCGTTACACGGGATAGTGTATTGGGCGATCGCCCCGGCACTGGTCTATTACGTCAGTTGGATTCCCTACATTCAGCTTGACCCGACCACTAATTTTTGGGGCTGGCAAAACAAAATTTTAGACTATCACCATCGCGTGGGTGGCATGGATGTCCATCCTTATTGTTCCTCATGGTTTAGCTGGTTTGTCATGTGGCGACCTGTGGCATACCTGTATAAAACCGCGCATGGCTGGAATGACCCTGTCCCCGTCATCGGACCACCCTTACCCCAGGATTCGGCAACTGTCATCTACGACGTTCATGCCATGGGCAATCCGATTCTCTGGTGGTTATCGACATCGGCAATGCTGCTTTTGGTAGCGATGATCATTTATCGGCTATGGCAATGGGCGATCGCTCGTCCGACTTCAGGATTGCAGGCTGTCAGTCCACCCCAACCCGTGTTCAACGGCTATACCTGGACGGCATTATATTTGGTGGTCAATTGGATGGCGAATTGGTTACCCTGGGTTGAAGTCAGTCGTTGCACCTTTATCTATCACTACATGGGGTCACTGGTGTTTGCCATCATGGCGATCGCTTTGTTAGTAGACCGCTGGTTACAGAGTCCTGAGCAATGGCACCGGGTGACGGGGTTAACCTTGATATTTCTGATTGTTCTGGCATTTATCTTCTGGCTACCGTTTTATCTGGGGTTACCCTTGTCGCCTACGGGGGTCAATATTCGCCGCTGGTTAGTGTCCTGGATCTAAAATGGCTTTGTTCTCGCTAATTCGCTATGGATTGATGGCTGGTTTGGTCGCGTTGCTGGTTTGGGGCTGCCAAGCTGCCGATCGCTCGTTCGACTCTCCGGTTGCAGATCAACGATCGCCTGCGATCGCCGTTGAACAACCTGGGGCGATCGCTGACTCAACTGATTTGCCCAACATTACCACTGATGCTGATGGACAGATTCGGATTGAACCGCTACCGATTGATCCAGCCCTGCGCAATGAATGGACTCCCGAACTGGAAGCAGCATTTTGGCAACGGGCAAATGCTGCCATTCGCTATTACGCCGGACAGGATTATGGCAATACCAGCCAGGAAAATGAAAAGCGATCGTACCCCTACGCCATGTTTGATTTTTTGGCAGGCGATCGCCAGAAGGCATTAGAGTTTCTTCAAAGTGAAGATGCCGACGCGAGTGACCAGGCGCAAACGGATGGCATCGATTATTACTATGCCTTCACCCTCAAAGGGCAGATGCGCAAGTACTTTTTCTTGGGCAAATGGCTCGACCCAGCTTACCGACAGCGGATGTACGACGGTGCAAAACGCTGGACAGAGGAAGATCCGGCTGAACGTCCCCATCCTCGCTATGGCAATGGTGAGGGTACCGGCGACGACTGGAGTATGTCGCGACGGGGCAGATGGGTGGATATTCGCGGCACCGATAACCTTAGAGCGATGCGCGAAACTTCGGTTTACTTGATGGCAGAAACCACGGGCAATGAAGCAGTCCGCCAACTCTATAAACAAAAAATCCAGCGCTATGTGTGGGCACTTTACAACATTGGCATGGGGGAATGGGATTCATCCAACTACCACGGACATACCTTTGCTCCCTACCTCAATCTCTACGACTTTGCCCAAGATCCTGACGTCAAACACCTGGCTAAATCTGCGTTAGATTGGCTGGCAGCGACGGCGGCTGTGAAATACTACCACGGCAGTTGGGGGGGACCCGTCAAACGCGATCATGGTGCCAGCAATGTAGTGTTTGCATCGGCATCGGCAAAGTTTTTTTGGCAATATTTTGGCGATACGATTCAACCAAACCCTGAACCCGAACGAGATGTGATTCATGCGATCACCAGTAGCTATCGTCCGCCGCTTGCCGTGGTAGAACTGGCGCACAAACACTTTGATAAGCCTGTAGAACTGCTCAACACCAAACCGATTTACGAAAACTGGAAACCCGGTGGTGAAGATCAACCGGCCTACTGGGAAACTAACTTTTTGGCGCAGACGTATCAAATGGGGAGTGTTGTCTCAGCCTTTCCGGATGGTGATGTCGCGCCCTTTAAGCTGATGGCAGAAAACAGTCAGCGAGGGGTTGATTTTTTTGTTGCCAATACGGGCGGAAACTGGGTTGAAATAGGTAAAAAATCAGGCGATCAAATCGGACAATATCGTAATTTACTGCTGTGGCTACGTCCAGTCTCATCGGATGACACAGACTCTGCATTTTTCTTTCAAGCCCCTAAAACGGCTGAGATAGAGCATGAATCTGGGATCTGGTTTTTGCGGTTAGACCAGACCTGGCTTGCCCTTCATCCCATTCATCTGAGCGATCTAGAAGCCGTTGCAATTCCTGATGAAGAAACGGCTACTGCTTATCAAGACGAACAAACATTTAAAGCGATGCCTCAAGGCAACGACTATGCTGGGTTTGCTCTTGAAGTCGGAGAAGCCAATTCGCACGGTCGCTATGATCAGTTCAAGCAAGCTGTGATTACTCAGGGAAAATTAGACGTAGCAGCGATCGCTCAGGGCACTGTGCAATTGACCAGTAGCACTGGCGAAACCCTCAAACTCCGCCACAATTCTGAAAATGAACTGCCCATCGTCACCCGTAACGGTGAAACATATGATTGGTTAAATCAATTTGAGCTATACCGCCCTGTCACGGGCGACGTGCCCATTTCATTGGGCTGGAAACAAGGCAAACTGAAAGTGGTAGCTGGCGGAAAACGGTTTGAATCTTAACTGGCACAGACCCAGCGATCGCGACCTTGTTTTTTGGCTTCATACAGTGCCTGATCGGTTTCAACAAACAGATCTTGAGGGGTTTTATTGAGAGCAGGAATTTGACTTGCAATCCCTAAACTCACCGTTACTATTTTTTGACCCGTAGGCACGGTGGGATGGGGAATTGCCAGATCTCTGACGGCTACTTGAATCTGTCTTGCAACTTCAATAGCATTGGGTTGATCAATATTCGGCAAAATCACCACAAATTCTTCTCCCCCGTAGCGAGCTACCAAATCTGTTGAACGTTTTAATACTCTGCGAGCGGCATGGGCTATTTGTCTTAAACAATCATCCCCTGCTTGATGCCCATACGAATCGTTGTAGAGCTTGAAATAGTCGATATCAAACAAAATCAGCGACAGAATTTGTTCTTCCCGTCTCAAGCGTTGCCACTCTTTATCCAAGACTTCATCAAAATAGCGACGATTAGGAATTTGAGTCAATGCATCAATTCGAGCTAACTCTTCTAGCTGAAAATTTGCTTGTTGCAAAGCCTTCAAGGTTTGGGTTAATTGCTTAGATTGAGAACGAGTCTGCGCCAACAGGTCAGAATGCCCCAGCGCCACACTAAACTGAGCGGCAAGCTGTTTGACAAACTGAATTTCAGCGATTGTCCATTGCCGAGGTTCGCTACATTGATGAATGCAGAGCAAGCCCCATAAGGTTTCTCCATTCATCAACGGAACGATAATTTGTGCCTTAATTTGAAACTGTTCCAGTAATGCGATATGACAATCCTTTAGCCCTGAATTATAAATGTTATTTAAAATTTGCATCCGCCCATTGTGGTAGTTTTCAGCGTAACTTTCGCCAAAACAATGGTCATGAATAACAATATCCATCGTTGAGGTGTAAGCGGGCAAAACACTTTCAGAGACAAATAAACCAGAGCAATAATCAGAATTTGGCTCAAACCGAAATATGCCCACCCGATCGACACGCAAGGCTTTACGAGCTTCTCTTGCCGTAGTTTTGAACAAGGTATCGAGGTCAAGCGATTCGCGAATCTCAACAATTAAACGCAACAAGATCTTCTGCTGCTCACTTGCTTCATGCAGATCTCTGGCTCTTTGTTGGGTTTTGGCTAACAGTTCGGCTTGTTGCACGGCAAACCCCAACTGAAGCGCAACTTGAGCTAAAAATTCGACTTCTGATGCTTCCCAGTCACGGGTTTGGGAGTGTTGGTAGGCAGCCAGAATGCCCCACAATTTTTGCCCAATAAAAATAGGCGCTGTGGCATAAGCCCGAATATAAAACTGTTCTAATACATCGATATGGCATTGAGACAAATTTGCCAGGTAAATATCCGAAACGACCAGAGTTTCATTGTTGCGATATCGCCCTCCCTGGTGCTGTTGAAGATAGGAGTCATTCCAGACCGTATTTTTTCCTAAAACTTCTGCTTCTTGCCAGCCTGCTTCGGCAAATTCAAAATCTCCAACAAATTCGCCACCCCAATCTTCATAAAAGCGATAGACTGCAACCCGTTCTGCATTCAGAAGTTTACATGTTTCTTTAGTAGTTGTTCGAAAAATAGTCTCCAGGTCTAAAGATGCCCGAATTTTACTAATGACCCGATACAGCGTTTTCTGTTGCCTAATAATTTGTTGAAGCTTTACTCTTTCTTTCTCTAACTGCGTTTCTAAATCACTAATGCTGGGCAAGCCAAACAAGCGGCAACTCAGATCTGCGAGAAAACGAATGCCAGAGAGACGACTCAATTTGGCGAATTGATGGGACATTTCAGGGGTCTGGGATTTGAGCTGTTTAAATCTTAATAATGCCCAAAATCCTTGTAATATAAATTACAATCATACTCCAGGAAGCACTTATTGACCGGGTAATATTTAATCTGTCAGAAAATAACTAAGGATCGTGGATTTAATAAACCCGAAGATTTATGTTTGAAAGCGCGGCGGAGCGCGCTTCCAAACATAAACTTCCGGGTTTAATTAATTGGTGATCCTACAGCCATTTTCAATTGATTAAGCCACAGATTTTTTGTTGTGTGCCGTGCGGAGCGCGGCACACAACAAAAAATCTAAACATATTCAAGCGCGAAGCGCTGTAAGACTATGAAAGTTTTTCTAAGAAGGTGCTTTCATGTTCTCTAAGAGACTGGTTTTGGGTAAGGGATGTTCAGATGAATTGCCTGGGTGCGAACAATTAGACCAATCGTTGCCTCCACCATTGCATTCATAATAGTTTCTTTTGTCAGCGCTATACTCTGCACCGCGCTAACAAACCCCGGTGTGATTCATTTAATTGGTTGAATTCCTTCAAGATCGTGGATTTAATAGAATCGTCGTTTATGTTGGGACGCGCGGCGACGCTGCGCGTCCCAACATAAACGGCTGGGTTTGATTAAATCTACGCTCCTAAGTCCCTTTGGGGGCGTAGGTAAATCGTCGAAATGCGACCAAGCTCATGCTACAGCCAATTCCACCCAATAATGTGAACAAAGCACTCAACGAAACCAGCATGGTTAAAGGTTGCACACCTGCTCCTCCCAAGGTCATACCGGCATCAAACCCTGCCAGGAAAAAACTATAAACTCGACCCCGCACTTCTACAGGAGCTGCCAGGGAAACGATCGCCGATAGTACCGGGAATAAGGTGCCAAAACCCAGTCCATAGATCATCGACCACAGAATTAGATAGCGGGGAAACTGGGAAAGTCCTATCAACCCAACACCCGAGCATAAAAGCGCCAGACTTACAATCCAACGGTGCGAAACCAGGTGCCCCCACCGACCCAAGCCAAAGCGCACCAAAACGGCAACCAAAGCATTGACACTATAAAACAGGGCTGAGTGGCTCACCAGTAGGGGTAAAAAAGTTACTACGCCGCCATGCAAAAAGGAGCCAATGAAAAAGAAGAAGGTGGCATCGCGGACTGGAAACTTAACGATGTAATGCCAGGGAAAGCCTTTAAGTGGGTCGATCGCCGTTTGTGGTGAAGTAGATGGCGATCGCAAACTGCTCATGAACCAGGGCAACGGCACACTCATCAAAAATCCTAAAGCGGTTATCGCACCCATGACCCACAACACTGCTTCAAACCCACCCCTGGCAAAGGCGATCGAACCCAGCAATGGTCCCAGTGAAAAGCCGATGGTATTCGACATCGCCAAATAGCCCATCATGGCAGTCCGTCGTTCGGCAGGCACTAAGTCTGCCAGTAATGTTTGGGAGGCAGTTGCTACTGCTGCCTGACTGATGCCATGCAGCACCCGCGCTCCCATTAACCATGTGGGATTGGGTGCCTTCGCGTACCACCCCAAAATTCCGACCATTAACAGCAGCCCCAGCCACAAAATGGGTTTGCGACCCCAGCGATCGATCAACACGCCAATCCAGGGACGAAAAAATAGGAGTCCGGCTGCCATTGCCCCGACGACCAGCCCTACCGGGGCATTATCTCCCCACCGTTGCGTTAGATAAATAGGCAACACCGGGAATAAAATCGTCACCTGGGTAAAAAACAACAACATTCCACCACAAATGCAGATCAGCCATAAGCGATATTGAGCCGACGAAACAAACTCAGCAGACATCGCAGTGCGATCGCTTGGCAAAGGCATAGACGGGACACCGTTTTATAACCATTCGTTACAGCTTAAACGTAGCAGTTATTGTAGAAATCCTCGTTTATGTACAATTCAGCGATAGGTGTGATCTGGTTTAAATGTAGGGGTCATTTTTTGAAAAGCTCACTCAGTGAGCTTTTCAAAAAATGACCCCTGCATCCAGTACACCCACTTAAAAGTTTTAGAGGGGGTGGAGGGGGTTTCACCCCCTCTTGGGTGCGCAGCCCCCAAACCCCCATGTTGCAAAATTTCGTGTTTGCAACAACTAGTACACCCACTTAAAAGTTTTAGAGGGGGTGGAGGGGGTTTCACCCCCTCTTGGGTGCGCAGCCCCCAAACCCCCATGTTGCAAAATTTCGTGTTTGCAACACTAGAGCATTACTCAATAGGTGCAAATCTATAAGTTTGAGACAGCAAAAAGAGGCTTTATATGAAACGGCGGAAGCTTTTGAGAGCGGCAACATACGGAACCATCAGTGCCACTGCGGTTGGGGTCGTTGGCTGTGCATCTGGATCAGGGTCATCGACCAATACTGCCACGACTGATTCATCGTTACCAGACATTGAATGGCAAATGGCAACCAGTTGGCCTCAATCTCTCGATACCCTATTCAAAGGTGCCCAAACGTTTGCAGAACGGGTGGCAGCAATGACGGGTGGCAAGTTCAAAATCACACCTCGGGCAGCAGGCGAACTGGCTCCCGGTCTGGAAGTATTGGATGTCGTCTCTCAAGGGGCTGTGCCATGCGGTCATAGTGCATCGTATTACTATGTGGGCAAAAGCCCAGTCATGGGGTTTGGTTCGTCTTTACCATTTGGATTTACGGCTCAACAGCAAAACGCCTGGTTGTATGAAGGGGGTGGACTCAAACGACTGCAAGAGTTTTATGCCAGCAAGTTTGCTGTGATTCAATTTCCGGCAGGTAACACAGGTACCCAAATGGGGGGCTGGTTTCGCAAAGAAATTTCAACCGTTGCCGACTTGCAAGGCTTAAAAATGCGCATTCCAGGTCTGGGTGGGCAGGTCATGGGCAAGTTGGGTGTGACGGTGCAAACGCTTGCGGGTGGCGAAATTTTTCAAGCGTTGCAGACCGGGGCATTGGATGCGGCTGAATGGGTAGGGCCCTATGATGATGAAAAGCTGGGATTAAATAAGGTGGCTCAGTTCTATTACTACCCCGGTTGGTGGGAACCCGGCACCACGCTGGAAGTACAGATCAATTTAAATGAATGGAACAAGTTGCCAACTGCATATCAGGAAGTCATCCGCACGGCTTCGTTTGAAGCCAATATGGCGACCTTGGCACGCTATGACACGGTGAACAATGAAGCTTTGCAACGCCTGGTTGACGCGGGTGTGCAATTGCGCGGCTATAGCGAAGAGATCATGTCTGCTGCCGAGAAAGCTTCGTTTGAACTGTATGACGAATTTGCGGCAAAAGATGCTGACTTCAAAAGCATTTTTGAAGAATGGAAACAATTCCGCGATCGCGTATATGCCTGGAATAAACTCAGCGAAGGCAGCTTCACCAGCTACACCTATTCCAAGATTGAGCCGTAGGCGCGAAATATAAGCTGTTGAGAGAGAGCCGCGCTCTGCGCGGCTCTCTCTCAACAGCCATCATCGATTTTCTAACAACTCCAAATTTTTACAGTGCCATCCCAGCCACCGCTGACCAGATGGTGTCCATCAGGGCTAAAGGCAACCGACCACACCCAACCTTCATGACCCGTCAGCGTTTCCAGGAGTTGTCCGGTAGCGATTCGCCAAATTTTGATGGTTTGATCGCAACTGGCACTGGCAAGAAATTGCCCATCTGGGCTAAAGGCGATCGCATTGACAGCTTCTGTATGGGATTCCAGCGTGCGAATCAGTGCCCCGGTTTCTAGATTCCATAATTTAATCGTTTGGTCAGTGCTGGCGCTGGCAAGCAAGCGGACGATAGGACTAATGGCAACGCTTAAGACTTCCCCAGTATGGGCTTGCAAAACCCGATAGCACTTGCCCGTGCTCAATTGCCAGATACCAATTTTGCCATCATACCCACCGCTAACCAGAGTCCGTCCGCTGGGTGTTGTAGCGAGGCAGAGCACCCAATGTTGATGACCTTCTAAGGTCATGTAAGGTTGTTGGTTGGGCAGATCCCACAATTTGATGGTGTTATCTTGTGCGCCGCTAATCAACGTATCGCCGGATAAATTAAAGGCAAGCGATCGCACACCATCTCCATGCCCTTCCAGTACACCCAATGCTTTCCCGGTCGGCAGATGCCATAGACGAATGGTTTTATCGTTGCTGGCACTGGCGAGGATCTGGTTGGTGGGACTGATAGCAACCGCTCGCACCCAGGCAGTATGACCTTCCAGCGTGTGAAGTAAGGTGCCTGCGGGGAGTGACCACAGCTTGACGGTTTTGTCACCACTGCCACTGGCGATCGTTTGCCCATCTGGACTAATGACAACGGCTCGCACCCAAGAACTGTGTCCGCGTAGGGTCTGTGAACAGTGCCAGTTTTGGCAGATGGGTATGGACGCTTTTTCCTGTGTCATGGTGTATGTCAAGTTACCCATTCTAACCAGACTCCCAAATTTGATTGTTTGGATGTAGCCGTAAGTTACAGACAATCATCAACGTTGAAAGTGTTAATTCCGTAGGAATCCCCTCTCCATTTTGAATCTTGATAGTTTTCCTGGATGAACCCAGATTTATCAGTAATAGTCTTTATCGGAAATTATTTTATGGTGTGGCTCAGCCTCGCTATACAGCAATTTTCAATGGCGTGACGTCCACGTTTTGTGTGAGAGCCGTGCGGAGCGCGGCTCTCACACAACCACTGTGATGAAGATGAGTCAGTATCTTCCGTAATTTTATTGATACAACGTGTTGTTGACGACCAGTAAGCCCGAATCAACCCAGTTGGTAGGTTGCATCTAGTCTACCCATACACACAAACAAAACAATACGGCATCTAAATTTCAAGATTTTGACTATCAGGCAACTGGGGATTTTTTTCGGGGAATGATGAAGTGATAAATGCTCCTGAAACTCTCAGTTACGTAGGAAATCGTTATGTCTGCCCAAACTGAATTGTTCCAAGCTGGTGCAGCAGCTATTCAGCAAAAACGCTACCCAGAGGCTGTGCGATCGCTGGAAGCCTTTTGTCAGAACTACGCTCAAGCGTCTGCAAATACCCCTTCTAATAAAGACTATTTCCAGGCACAAGTCTGGTTACTTAAGGCATATCAGGCAACAGGGCAATTTAGCCAGGCGATCGCCTTATGCCAACAACTCATTGCCACAGCACCACCACAAATTCAAACATGGGCACAGCAATCATTACCCAATCTACTCAAAGCCGAGCAACGACAGTCTTCAGCCCAAGCCATTCCTACTGTAGCGCCTTCTGAGACAGCCTCAGAAATGCCTGCCCCAGCGCCTGTCGCAGGTGTAACGACAGCATCCTCTGCCCCATCCCTTACCCCAGAAGCAGCGGCAGATCTGCTGAAGCAGGGCAATAAAACCCTGAAGATGAGTCGCTTTGCTGAGGCGGTAGAAGCCTTGGAAGCTTATTGTCAGGGAGCAGACCCGACCCACGCAGACTATCCCCAAGCTCAAACGTATCTCGTCAAAGCCTATAAAGGTAATGGTCAGACGGAAGCGGCGATCGCCCTTTGCCGCCACTTGATGAACCATGAGAAGCAGTTTATTAAACTTTGGGCAGATAAATATATTCTGCAACTTGACCCAAGCTTCAATCCTCATGCCAGCAATGAATCTGCATCTCTTGGGGCAGGGGGATCAGGCGGTGAGGGAGCGGGCAATGAAACTGCTCAATCGACGGTGGCACAAGAGATTCCTAAAGCAGGGCGATCGGCTAAAGATTGGGTCAAGCTCACCATGAAGGGGGTGACGGGCAATCTTTTACTGGCGTCGAGTATCACGATGTCTTTGCTGTTTGGCATGGTGATGGTTTTAGCGTTCAGTTTGTTGCTGATTCAAGACAGCCAAAATCCGACGTTGTGGTTAATGATTGCGATTGTAATCACGATTCTTTTCAATGGCATCGTGTTTATGGTCGCACCCATCGTCATGGATATTGTCCAACACCTGCTTTATGGCACAAAGTGGGTGTCTCTGTCTCAGATTGAGCGCCAAAGTCCGGAAGCGGCACGGGTGATTCGTACGGTCTGCCAAAAGAAAAAGATTCAGCAACCGCGTCTGGGCATTATCGATGACCAAAACCCGACGGCTTTTACCTACGGTTCATTTCGCAGTGGTGCCCGCCTGGTGGTCAGTCAAGGCATCTTTACGTATCTGGATGATGAGGAAGTAGCGACGGTCTATGCTCACGAAATGGGGCATATTGTCCATTGGGATTTTGCCGTCATGACTCTGGCAGCAACACTGGTGCAAATTACATATTTGATCTATGTCTACACCCGCGAGATGGCAGATAAGTTAGGGAATAGTGATATTGCTAAAAAAATTAAAAGCGGTGCTCATACCACCGCGTTGATGGCATATATCTTCTACATTGCCGGAGAATATCTGGTGTTGTACTTGTCTCGTACTCGTGAATATTATGCCGATCACTTTGCCGCTGAAGTCACAGGCAACCCCAATGCACTATCGCGATCGCTGATCAAAATTGCCTACGGTATTCTCGAAGAAGGGCAACGTGATCCCAACCCCAACAAACTGCTGCAAGGCACGCGTGCTCTGGGCATTTGTGATCCCCGTGCCGCCGCGCTGACTGGAACTGCCTACCGCATTGCGTCAGATCCCCAGAAGGTCGGTAAGGTTTTTCTGTGGGATATGTTTAACCCCTGGGCATGGTGGATGGAACTCAGTTCAACCCACCCGCTGACGGGCAAGCGAGTCCGGGCACTCAGCACCTATTCAGAGCAACTGGGTCTGGATACTGAATTTGACATGGCGCGAGTGGTCAAAGAAGGACGACGCCTGAGTAAGCAACGGCTTTATAGCAATTTTATTTTAGATTTACTCCTGTTTGGTGCTGATATATTGGGTGCTGCGATCGGCTTGGGAATAGGGATTGCGCTACTGGCAATGGGCTACATCCCGATAATTGCCGTGGTCGCACTGGTGCTATTTTGCTTTGGCATTGGCACATTGTTCAAAACCTTTGTCATGTATCCCGGTGTTCCTCGCATTCCTGTGACCGATGTGTTAACGCTATTGTCCGATCCCTATGCCAGTCCTTTACGGGGACGATTGGTCAAACTGAGTGGTCAGATCATTGGGCGGGGTGATCCGGGCAATCGCTTTGGCTCAGATTTCAAAATGCAAGACCCGACGGGCATGATCTTTTTGCGCTACTCCTCTCGCTTTGGACCGTTAGGTAACTTTTTGTTTGGGATGACTCAGGCAGATGGCTTTGTCTATCAGCAAGTTGCCACCGTGGGCTGGTTCCGGCGAGGCATGATGCCCTGGGTGGATCTGATGCGCATGGATTGCGAACAAAAATGGACGGTTCACAGTTATCACCGTTTTTGGGCGCTGGTACTGGGGTTTGGAGCGATTATTCTGAGTTTTGTTTTGCCGATTCTCAGCTAAGGATCACCAATTAATTAAAACCCGCAAGTTTATTTTTGGAAGCGCGGCGGAGCCGCGCTTCCAAAAATAAATCTTCGGTTTTATTAAATCCACGATCCTGAGGAGCACACATCAAATAAAACCCGCAAGGTTTCTCAGGCAAATTTATCCCTCTATTCAGCAATGCCATATTTAAAGGTAAGGTAGTTTTACACTAGTTGGAACTCTTAGACCGGGCTAGTCATCTAAGCTTCAGTGACATTCACCTGCACAGCACAGCTCACTCAAAATGGTTAAGGAAACATCCCCTAAGCAAGCTAGAGTTTTAGCAAAACGGGTAGAGGAAGCACGCATGGAAGAGGAGTGTGTGCAAGACGTTTTGTTACTGCTCCAGGAAATGTTTATCCGAGAAGAGGTTGCCGCTAAGCTCATCATCGATCGCCTGTATGATGTTGCCAGTGTTCATCTGATTAACCAAAAGTTGCGGTTTCGCCCGGTGAATGGAGCCGCCAAGTGGGTCGCTAAACGATCTAAACCGATCGCCAAAGTTGCCGGAGCACGCTATCTCCAGCAAAATTGTCCGAGATTGATTGTTCGCTGGTTGGTGCCTGAAGTCAAAGAACTATTTGGCTTGATGGATGACAAGAAGAAGCCAAAAAAGGGGGCTCAGGCTGTCGTGAACCCGACTGCTTTAGCTGAGTTGGAACGCTATAGTCAGGAAATTGTGCGCTTGCGATCGCAAGTTCGAGTACTCAGTAGCATCTTGTTTGTGGCGATCGCCACCATGGGCAGCGCCCTGGCCTGGGTGGGCTATACGTTTCGCTCAGATTTAATTGAGTTTACTCTCCCGGTACAATCTGCCATTTGGGAAAAGGTCGATCACTGGGAAAGCTGGATGGTGGGCGATCGCAATTCAACCGATCAACCTTAGTCTGCACCCCCTCTTAGAAATGTGAATTAAATCAAACAGACGTTCATTTAGGGGAGCGCGGCATCGCCGCGCTCCCCTAAATGAACGTCTGTTTTTATGGCGTGAAATATGGTGTGAGAACCTGCGCGGAGCGCAGGTTCTCACACAACCTTCTGATTTAACCGTCTCGACGGCTGCTGTATATCCTTACCTATGCCCAGAGGGTTAAACCGGGTTCATAAGGACTGCTGAGATATTCGTGATCGGGTAGCACTCTCAGCGAAAAGCCCTGTAAGCCACTGTTGCTATAGATAATGTTGCTGGTATACAGGCTAATGGCAGTATCTGCCGGGTCTTGCCCCTGGTAATCCATCACCAAAGAGATGCCATGGGCAATTTCTCCGCTGGCGTTGATTGAACCCTGATAGAGTTCTACCCGCACATCTTTGGGGGAAAGTGCGCCCAGCCGCAGCCTTGCTTTGACGGCGATCGCCTGATTCACCTGAACATCCGCCTCTTCAGAGACATCGACCGATTCGATCTTGATGTCATACCAATGCTCAAACAAGTGCCAGTGCCAATGCGCCAGCTCTTTCGCAGGGGTATAGTGATTGTCAATTAACGTGCGATAGCGATCGCTCAGGGGAAAATACGCCCGTTCTGCATATTCTCCAACCATCCGAGCCGTGTTAAAGCGCGGACAATTTAAACGAATCGCATCTTTCATTTTGGCAATCCAGCCTCTGGGCAAGCCATCTTCATCCCGGTGATAAAACAACGGGACGATTTCTTGCTCCATCAGCTCATAGAGGGCATTGGCTTCGACCTCATCTTGATATTCCAGGTCGTCATACTCTTCGCCATGACCGATTGCCCAGCCGGTGCGCGCATAATCGGCTTCATCCCACCAGCCATCCAGCACACTTAAATTGGGCAAACCATTCATTGCAGCTTTCATGCCACTCGTACCCGATGCTTCACGCGGACGGCGGGGCGTATTCAGCCAAACATCGCACCCTGCCACCATCAACCGCGAAACATGGATATCGTAGTTGGGAATAAACACGATATGGTGGCTCAAGCCTTCTTCGCGGATGAAGTGAACAATATCGCGGATTAGCTCTTTGCCTGGACTGTCTTTGGGATGCGCTTTACCGGCAATGATAAATTGTACCAACCGCTTTTGCTGGCTGAGTTTGCCTCCAATCAGGCGATCGCGATGCAAATCTAGCAAAATCCGCTTGAGCCGATCGACATCTCGCAAAAACAGCGTTGCCCGTTTATAGGTGGCAAACCGACGTGCAAACCCAATCGTCAGCACTTTGGGGTCTAACACTTCCTGCGCCTGCGCCAGTTCAGCGCCCGAAGCACCTCGTTGCCGCAAACTCTTCTGCAACCGCTCCCGAACGAAAACGACCAATTCTGACCGCATTCGTTCATGGTTGCGCCACATTTCTTCGTCGGGAATCGAGTTAACCCGCTCCCATACCGGATCATCCGCTGGCGCACGATACCAACTCGGCCCTAAATAGCGATCGTACAACTCCTGAGTAGACTTGGCGACACAACTGGGTGCATGAACGCCATTGGTGATGGATGTAATCGGTACTTCATCGAGCGGCAAACCCGACCAGAGCGACTTAAACATCGAACGAGACACCGCACCATGCAACTGGCTAACCCCATTGACAAAACTAGCCATACGGATAGCCAAAATTGCCATGCTGAAGGGAGATGCCAGGTCACCAGAATTTTCTCGCCCCAACGACAGGAACTCTTCCTTCGACAGCCTGAATTTATCGGCGTAGTGCCCCAGGTAGTGAATGATTTTGTCACCGGGAAACAGGTCAATGCCCGCTGGCACAGGCGTATGAGTGGTAAACAATTGGCTTGCCTGAGCAGCTTGCTTGGCTTCCGCAAACGATAACCCTGCCTCATCCATCATCAGGCGAATCCGCTCTAGCGCCAGAAACGCCGAATGACCTTCGTTCATATGGTATGCCGTTGGCTTCAAGCCCAGGGCGCGCAGCATTTTAACACCACCGATCCCCAGCATAATTTCCTGATGAATCCGCAAGTCCAGGTCGCCGCCATACAGTTGGTCGGTAATGTCCTGGTCATACTGATTGTTGGGTTCGATGTTTGTATCCAGCAGGTAAAGCGGCACCGTACCAATCTGCACCCGCCAGATCCGGGCATAGACAATTCGCCCTGGATATTCCACTTCAATGCGAATCTCTGAGCCATCGGGATGCCGTTCTAGATGCAACGGCATATTGTAGAAATCGTTGATCGGATAGCGTTCTTGTTGCCACCCGTCGGCATTGAGGTATTGAGCAAAATAGCCTTCCTGGTAAAGTAACCCCACACCGACCAGAGGCAAGCCCAAGTCACTGGCTGATTTGAGGTGATCTCCCGCCAGCACACCCAACCCCCCAGAGTAAATGGGCAGGCTCGATGTTAGACCAAACTCAGCCGAAAAATAAGCATAACAATCAGTCAGCTGCGAGGCATTGTTGCCAGAAGCGGGTTGGGGATTGCGGATTTTGCCGCCCGATTGAAAGTCTTTGCGGTGCTTACGATACCAGGTTCGTTGCTGGATGTAATCGTCAAGCTGACGGGCTGCCCGCTCCATTTGTGCCAGAAATCCCTCATCTTCGGAGACTTCTCGCAAGCGTTCCTGGCTAATCGTCCCTAGCATCAAGACCGGGTTGAAGTTGCTAGATTCCCATAAATCTCGATCAAGACGGCTAAAGAGATCTTTTGCGTCCCAGTTCCAATCCCAATGGATGTTGTAGGCTAACTTACGCAATGGCTCCAGCTGTTGGGGAAGAGAAGGAGAGACATTAAATGTCCGAATCGGCTTCATATTAAACTGCATCTCTTATTCACGCTAAGACTATTTTCGATGCATCCACAATAAAATCCTTAGCTTTTAACACTGTTTGCAGGAGTCCCCTGAATTGATTAAGAATCATACATGAATGAACCTGCTGTCTGTTTGAAGAGGGCGACGGCAAAGCTGTCACCCTCTTCAAACAAATCGGGTTTGATTAAGCCCACCATCCTACGTGATTTCAAGAGTAGATAGGAAATTTTGTGTATAAATTTACCAGGGATGGCGATCGCCGATCTATCATCCTAGTTCACCCCATCCAGGTGAGCAGGCATTGCTGATTTTTGGGATAAATTTGCAGGTTCTAGCTCTGCTGATCAGGAGTTGGAAAAGCTCGCGGCGCGAGCTTTTCCAACTCCTGATCACTCCATTTGAAGCCCGACCCCAATTTTTAGAGCATTGCCTACCGTCGCAACTTTAATTAATAAGTTACGATCAAGAATGTTTACAAATCGAAACAATTCAGTCTCATCCTATGACCGTTACTTATCCTCGGAAATTTCAAAACGCTTACAGCGCTCGTGATGTCCTGAAACAAGTCGTGTGCGATCGCGATGTCCATCACATTACCCTCAACCGTTATCGCTACAGCGAACAGCGCAGTTGCAAAGATCTAACCACTCTGATCGAACAACTCAACGGCAAACCAGCGTCCCTGGTAAAAGACTTATCTCGTCACATTGCCGATGAAGCTCGTCATGCCATGTGGTTGACGGATTTGCTGGTCGATCTTGGAGCCGATATTGGGACTCCACCCGGAACGTTGTACATCGAAGAATTTGAGCGGTTGATTGACAAAGAAGAGCCCACTCCGGGGCAAACTGTGGATGACTTTGTGATCGAATCTCTTGCTGCCATCAACGTTACCGAAAAAAGAGGTTGTGAGTACTTTTCAGCCCACATCTATGCCCTCAAACAAGCCCCCCAAACGGAAGAAAATCTCAAAATTCAGACGGTAATCGAAAAAATTCTGCCCGAAGAAGCCGGACACGTCCGGTGGGGCAATCGTTGGCTGGCAGACATAGCACGCCAAAGTCCAGCGCATCGTCAACAGGTAGAGCAGGCAAAGCGCAAATATACGGCGATCGAGCAGGCAGCTTTTGAGTCAGGCATGGATATTACGTTGGGTGCAGAACTGCGCCGCGTGGGTAATTTGTTGGATATTGCCAACACGTTACCGATGTGGGAGCGACCTCAATATCTGATGGAACGTCTACCCCAGGCATTGCTTTCTCCAGACCTGCAAATGACTCGGATTGATGCGGCACAAAGGGCTTGGCAACGTGATCCACACGCTTTTATGGAGCGGTTTGTCCCCATGTTTTTGGGAGGGTTAACCCGACCTTCTAATGCGACACTTGCTAAAAAAGCTAAAGAAAATTAGGGAGTGGTATTCATATCATGATTTTTTGTGGCGCGGGCATCGCCCGCGCCACAAAAAATCATGACTTTTTTAGGATTACCCCTTGCTATTGTTTGGATAGGTTCTTCCGATTTGTGGTTGAGAGTAGAGGTTTCCCGGCGGAAACCGTTACTCTTCCTCATACCTTTGTTTGCAGTTGAGAGGTAACGATGTCCATTTTGCTTCGGGGGGCTCAGGTTTTAACGCTCGATCCAGAAACTCCTGGGATTTCTGACGGAGCCGTATTGGTCGAGGGTCAATTCATGACTGCCGTTGGTACCTATGAGGAACTGCGACGGGCAGACGGCATTGAACTGGAATTGGGGGATGCCTCGACCTGGATGCTGCCGGGTTTTGTCAATGCCCACTATCATAATTGGCGCACTTTCTCGATGGGGGCAACGCTAGATGCACCTTTAGAACTATTTCTCTTGCGTCTTTCTGGGCTAGAAATTCCGTCTGCGATCGCCTCTGAATTTACCTATCTCAATACGTTAGTGTCTGCGATTCAACTGGTGCGTTCGGGCGTAACCCTGACCGTGGATATGTCGGGTTCGACTCAGCATCACGATATTATCCAGGCGTATTTAGATCTGGGGTTAGACCTGGTGTATGCCCCCACGATTCGCACGCAATTGGGCTATGTGTATGCTGATGATCAGACGTTTTTAGCCACGTTGCCGGTTGACTTAAGACAGCAAATTGCAGACAAAGGTCTGGGCTTAACAGGTAGCTATCAATCACCCGACACCTATTGGCAAACCTGGCTGGCATTGCAGGCTGAATATGGCGATCGCATTCAACTCATCCTTGCGCCAGATGGTCCTGAATGGTGTAGTGAAGCTGAACTCAAACTCTGGTGCGAACGAGCAGCTCAGCACCATACCTGCCTGCATTTGCACAATAGTGAATCGCCCATGGAAATGCAGTGGGCACTGAAAACTCGACAGCAGACCATGACCGCCTATCTAGCCGAAATAGGGTTCTTAGCGGCTAATGTCTCCTGTGGGCATGGGGTCTGGTATAGCGATCGCGATATTGAACTCATCGTTAATGCCGGGGTAACCACGGTTCACTGTCCGTCGTCTAATCTGCGCTTGTCCAACGGTATTGCCCCTGTTGCCGACTATTTAGCCGCCGGAATGAATGTGGCATTGGGTACCGATGGTCAGGGCTTGGCAGATGATAGCGATTTCCTGTCTGAAATGCGATTGGCAGCCTTACTCCAGCGCACACCCGGTTTGCATAGCAAAGGATTGAAGCCCTGGACGGTATTTGAAATGGCAACGGTGAATGGAGCAACAGCATTTCAACGGCAGCAGATGGGTGCCATCAAGCCAGGACATCTGGCAAATTTAGTGATGTTAGATGCCGAGCGAATGCAGTATCCGTATCTCTGGCACGGGCATGATCCGTATCAGGCAGTACTGCAACGGGCGCAGCCAGACGATATCAAGCTGGTGATGGCACAGGGCAAGATCATGCTGCAAGATGGGCAGATCACGACAGTGGATGAATCAACTGTGGTCAATCGCTTGCGATCGCTTTATCAAACTTTATGGGATGCCCAGACTGGCGATCGCACTCACCTGATTGCCGCATTAGAACCTTACGTCATTCAGTTTTTCGAACAATGGCATGATCTTGCCGTAGCACCCCGTTATCAATACAATCGACTATAACCCCCATTAGCACGAGATAGATTTTGGGCATTGCTGAATCCAGGTACACATGGAAATAGGAAACTGGAAGCATCCTATTGGTATGCGTATCTCGCAATTCTGATTGACTGACACATCTTTCCCCTTCATCCCCCAGCCCCTTCTTCAACACAAGCAGAAGAGAGCCGGATCATTTCACGAGTTCTCAAAGCCCCCATACCAGAGCAGGAAAAGGGGTTGGGGTGAGGGTATGTGAGTGTTGCCAATCAACCAGTTCCCGATCAGAGGTCAAAGTTTCCTTCATCTACGATCATGTAGCCCCCAGCCTTCAAGATCATAGATTAAATAAAATTCGGACGTTGATGTGTGTCAATGCGGCGTCGCCACATTGACACACATCAATCTTCGGTTTTATTAAATCCACGGTCCCGAGAAATGGGTATGGTCGATGGCGGCTATACCCCTTCCTCAAGCGATGACGTTAATACATACCCTGTTGTTTGACTTTGACACATACCATGAATACATTCAGATCTTCTTCGCGTTGGACTCGCCGACAGACGTTGTGGTTGATTGCGGGGGCAGCAGGTAGCTTAAGCCTGCACGCCTGCCAATCGAAAGAGCGATCGACCACAGAAGCACAATCCGAAACGCTGACCCAAACCACCATCGGCATTACAACGTGGATTGGGGATACAGCGATGTTTATTGCCGATGGGAAAGGCTTCTTTAAAGAGGCAGGTTTAGATCTAAAATTCCAACTGTTTCCCACTGTTGCGGAAGGATTTCCAGCCTTCACTGCCGGACAATTACAAGCCGTCTGCCCGGTGACGTCAGAAGCCGTTAGTTTAGCTGCCAAGGGAGTTGAGTATCGCATTGTTGCCGTGATGGATACATCGTCGGGTGGCGATGGCATCCTGGCGCGCAATAGTATTACCCGTATTGAAGATTTCAAAGGAAAGCAAATTGGAGTTCAGGAAGGAGGAGTCGGACACTTTTTCTTGCTGCAAATTCTCGCAGAGGTGGGTTTAACCGGCGATGACATCACGATCGTCAATATGACCCCCGATGCCGGTGCAGCGGCTTATCAAGCAGGCAACATTGACATTGTCTATGCCTACTCGCCTTTTTTGGAACAGGCCAATGAGAATCAGAAAGATGGTCGTGTAATTTACGATTCGTCTAAGATGCCAACGGCGATCGCAGATGTGTATGCGTTTAGAAGCGACTTCATTGATGCCAACCCCAAGGCTATCGAAGCCTTCATCGTCAGCATTTTTAAAGCGTTGGATTTCCTCAAAAGCAATCCTGATGAAGCATTGGCGATCGCTGCCGAGCGACTTGAAATTGAGCCAGATGATCTGGCAATGCAGCTCAAAGGCATCGGTTTACCTGATTTGCAAACCAATGTAGAGATGCTCAGCAATCCGCAAAGCGACCTCTACTTGCTAAAACCCATGACTGAATTAGCAACGTTTTTAAAGAACCAGAAACAAATTGATAGCCTTCCCGATCTAACCAGGGTGATTGATCCGCAATTTGTTAAGGCTCTTATCTCAGCGAGTTAATGGACACAGACAAGCAGTACCATGTCGTGCCCAGCGCGACATGATGTCAAATCATAAAACTATAGCGCTTCGCGCCTGGATAGATGGCGAATGTTGAGTGAGAGCCGCGCGAAGCGCAGCTCTCACTCAACACCATGTACTTCACGCCATTGAACATTGCATAGCGATCCTGATGGCTTGTAAGAGGCGCACCCTAAAGGGGGGTGCTTCTCACAAGCCGCTTGTCTTACACCTTATTTAGGCTGCTATATAGGGATTCAACCAGGTTTTATTCAGCCACCTTCTTCCGGCGGCTGGTGGATGTTGTTTTGGTGCCGGGTTTGCTGGTGGTTGTTTTTGCTTTGGTTGTGGTCGGTTTAGATTGGGCTTTAGCCGCCGTTTTAGTCGTGCGAGCTTTCGAAGCAGAGCCACTGGCAGGGCGTTTTGTAGTTTTTGCGGGTGCAGTTTCATCAGACTGAGCATCTGGGGCTGCATCTTTTGCGGCAGCAGCCGTCTTCTTCGCATCTGAAGTAGCTTTGTTGGCAGCGGGTGCATCTGCTTTGTCTGGCGTGGGGGCAGCAGCGATCGCCGCTGCCGCAGTTTTAGCCGCAGACACCTTGGCTGTTTTTGTCTTTCTTGGAGCCGACTTAGCCTTTGTGCTGGTAGATGCGTCTCTGCTCTTGCGACCTCGGGTCATGTAGTACTTCAAGGATGGTGGGGTAATATCCACTCCCTTCTCAGACAGCATTTGGGCAACTTCTTCGTAAGAATAACCCTTCTCCATTGCACTGAGAATGGTTTCACGCATCATCTCAACTGTATCTCGCAAAGACCATTCGTCTTTGGGTTTCTCGCTGAGATCTTGGAGAGCCAGGGTCGCCAGTTCAATGGCTGTTTTTGGAATCGTTGTCGATGCGGATGAACGTCTTGCTGGTGCCATAGATTATGTCCGTTTGTGTAATAAGTTGTGCTGCGACGCCTCCTCACTAACGGATTGTTGGCGATCGCCAATGCTCTAGATTCTTTGGTGTGCAGTATGCAGTTTGATGGGCTGCAACGCCAACCTCAACATACCCAAGAAATACATTTAAACCCACAACAAAAAGAAGGTTTTTGATGATTTCTCGATCTATCTCATCGAGTCATTCGGTTAACGTCTTTCAATTTTACTGAAATAGGAACTGAGGGACGTCTTCCGAAAGTTTTCATTCGATGTCAATTCAGTGTATCTCAGTTGGAACAATAAGATGACAACTAATAAGTATAAAAGATGTAAAGCGAAGACCGATCCTTTCTCTTTAAACTTTATCTATCAGAGAAACGAGGGCATTGCCATAGGTAAACCATCCGTCCCTTAACTCTATTCGATTTAGGATCGAAGGTTTTAATCAACTCGGAGTTTTGTTGTTATTAGCGCGGCGATGCCGCGCTAATAACAACAAACGCGATGGGTTTTATTTAATGGGTCATTCTTAGTAATCCAGAGTTAGCTGCACGTAAGTCAGGTCTGCGCTACCACTTTCCAAATTAGAAACAGAAAGTCCTAAAAGTCTGACTTTTTTACGCAACGGTTCTGTTTTTGTTAACAATTCCTGGGCGATCGCCAGGATGTCCTCTCGGGTTCGTATGCTATACGTGCTGGTCTTGCTGCGGGTTACTTGTTGGTAATCTGCATATTTCAGTTTTAGGGTCAGGGTGCGTCCATAGGTCTGCTTTTGATCAAGACGTTGCTTTAAAGTGTCGGCAATTGTTTCCAATTGACTCAACATAGATGAGCGATCGCTCAGGTCAGTGGCAAAACTCGTTTCCACGCCGATGGATTTACAAAGCCGATTCGGTTCAACGGGGCGTTCATCTTGTGCCCTAACAATGCGATAGTAAAATCCGCCCACTTTACCAAACAGTTCCACCAGATCAGCCTCTGACCACTGACGTAGATCAGCCCCAACCCGAATTCCAAGTTGGTGCATTTTGGCAGCCGTCACCTGCCCAATCCCGTGGAACTTTTCGATAGGCAAGTGTTGCAAAAATTCCTCTGCTGCTTCCGGTCGAATCAGAAATAATCCATTGGGTTTATTCATCCCCGATGCGATCTTCGCCAGAAACTTATTAAATGAAATTCCGGCTGAAGCTGTTAAGCCCGTTTCTCGTGCAATGCAGTCTTTAATGTCCTGAGCAATTCGTGTTGCCGAAGGACTGTTTTTCTTGTTTTCTGTGACATCCAAATACGCTTCATCCAACGACAACGGCTCTACCAAATCGGTATACCGATCAAAAATTGCCCGAATTTCCTGCGATATAGCCCGATAGACATCAAATCGAGGTTTGACAAAAATGACATGGGGGCACTTTTGAATGGCAATCCGAGAGGGCATTGCCGAGTGAATGCCAAACTTTCTGGCTTCATAGCTGGCGGCGGCAACAGCCCCTCGGACATCTGGAGAACCACCGACTACAATAGGTTTACCTTGATACTCTGGTTGATCTCGTTGCTCTACCGAGGCATAGAAGGCATCCATATCAACGTGGATGATTTTTCGAACCACGCGAAGCACCATAGAAACTTAAGGCATGATTGATGATGAATCGTCCATTTAATATTGATCTTAGCTTCTTGCCTAATGTAGAGACAGTCCTTTTCTGGAGTTTTATTCTGGTCACAGGCATGGGTGTGGCTCAACTTTCCACCCGGTTGAGCCATTGGCTGATTGAACGAGAGATGCCACAAGAGACGGATGAGACGGATGAAATCGAATGAATGTCACCATCTAGGCTGATATAGCAACGGTCGAGACGGTTAAATTAGGAGGTTGTGTGAGAACCCGCGCGGAGCGCGGGTTCTCACACAACCTTTATTCTCATCAATCCCTCAACTGCTGTATTACAGAAGAGATTCATGTTCGACTTCAAAAACATGCGTATATAGATTAGCAAGGATTTGCTTCCCTTCCTGCGTCAGTCGAAGATACTCTGTTGCATCTTTAATATAAGGATAGACACTCTTCCAATAAAACTTAGGATAGTTCAACCGCAAATCATCAGGATGACGATACCCGAGATCCTTATTCACTCCCGTTTCTTCAAATTCATAAAAGAGTGCCGGAATTTTTTCTAGATACCGTGGATCAGAGAGTTGCCCAATCAAATCGGCTGCCCTGACTAAACCCGGATAGTGAATCGTATCTTGATGATCGCTATCTAAAGGCACTGGAAACCGAGTCAATTCAATATTCTTTTTGATAATTTCCGCTCGAATCAAGGGATGCTCACCAAATCTTTCTTCGATAAACAGCTTGCCCCGATCGACGTGATAAGGGGTCAAGCTAGCGTCCGTTGTCCCCATTTGCAAAACTACTGTTTCGCCCGTTTGCCCGGTCGAATATTCCCTGAGCGAAATGCAGTCTTGACGGCAAACCCCTTTGACATAGCCGATATCATGACAAACCAGAGAGATCAAAAAATGTAGCCAGTCTTCGCAGGCAACGCCCCCCTCTCGAATATGCTTGCCCCGCAAAATCTCTTGCCCGACCAAACTAACAAAAACAGTGTGTTCGACGTTGTGGTAAAGTGCGTTACTGTTGGCGATATTTTCTAACGCCATATTCCCGACCCAAGCAATGATGTCAGCATAATCGGGCTTTAAACCACCATAGGTGAGGTGATATCCTTCCCTCATGGCTGACACAGATGCATCAATTAACAGCTTACTGGGATTTAACATTGGCTTTAATCGCACTTGTACGGGCGAAAATAAGAGAGTGATGTTTTGAAGATCGCAAACGGCTGCTATCCACTGGAATAGGTTTGACAAGATAAAACAGACGAAGTGTCTGATTGTTTTGCATTAACTGCATAGCCAATCTTTCAATCCGACTGATCTTTTTGATCTTCACTCCTATTTTGCATATTTTCTATCGGGATATCGATTACCCTGGTAACTTAAGAAAATATTTACATCCGTGTGCTTGAGTCCACAGCATTACGCCCTCAGGAATGGGAATTGAATAATGTCGATGATTTGGTATACAGACGAACGACTTCGCCCCTGCCAACGATGCAACAGTCGATCTAATTTGATCCACGATCCCTAGAAACTACAGAGGTGATGGGTTGAAATGCTCCACGGGGTGGAACATTTCAACCCATCACCTCTGCCAGTTCGATTGAGTCAGGTTCTACCGTTGTTCTATCACTACGGTAGGGACGTTTTGCCAAATATCTCTGCGTGATACTACACCCTCAAAAATTGTCGTAACTATAGCGCTTCGCACCTGGATAGATCACGGATGAGATGGCATCAGTTGTCGTAGAAGGTATAGTTTGTATTTTGGCAGACATCTATTTGGTAATCTTCTAAGACCTGTCCGCCTTCAAATACAGCTCGGATATCATATAGACATTGATTAGGGGAAGAACCGTTAAATAAAACTTGGATATCGGAACCACTCGGTAATACATCGCGTCCTAAAATATCGTTATCCCACGTATCACGGTCGGATGCCGAAACATATAACTCCAGGATGTTGTAACTGCTATCGTTATAAACTCTAAAATTTGATTTATTGGCTAAAGCTGATTGGGCAGTTAGTGCAGCCAACGGCAGAGTCAGCGTCAGAGCTGTTACTATGGTACGGAAACGAGTCAACATAGGTATTTTTTCCTCAGATAAATGATGGTAGTTGGCTATGTAAGCAAATCCGGAATACCGGAATGTTTACTACGTTAAAAAGCAATCGGGAAAAACTAGAGAAGGTTATTTGGCAATGCCATTTAATCGGATCGAAGGGTTATGGTTGAAAGCGCGGCGTTCGCCGCGCTTTCAACCATAACCTTCTGGGTTTTAGTTCGTTTGTGATCCTAAATCGCCAGGTTAGTCGATGCAGTTGTTATCTGCGGCAAGCCGATGTTAATCCTAATTTTGACGGCAGTCCTTGCCTTCTATGTTGCCTGGAACCTGGGTGCTAACGATGTCGCCAATTCAATGGGTACATCTGTTGGCTCAAAAGCTGTGACGCTACGGCAGGCATTGATCATTGCTGGCGTCTTGGAATTAAGTGGTGCGCTCTTGTTTGGGCGACAGGTTTCCACAACGTTAATGCTTGATATTGTGTCGCCTGACTTATTTGCCGCTCAGCCGCAGACGCTGGTGATTGGCATGATGGCGGTGCTTGTTGCGTGCGGGGTGTGGTTGCAAATAGCGACTGGATTGGGTTTACCCGTTGCTTCGTCTCATGCCGTGGTGGGAGCGATCGCCGGATTTGGTTGGGTGACGGTGGGCATGCAAGCGGTTGATTGGCAAATGCTGGGGCTGATTTCTTTATCCTGGATGCTGACACCCATCATCAGCGGTGCGATCGCTGCTCTATTATATAGTCTGATTCATCGCTGGATTCTCACCAGTTGCCATCCCCTACAGCAACTTTATGACTGGATTCCCTGGCTCAGCACGGGGTTGATTAGCGTGTTTGGGGTGATTGTCTTACCCCAGGTGATCGATGGCTTGCCGCTGCAATCGATGCCGTTGCCCCACCATAGCCTCTTATTAATAGTCGGACTTAGTGCGATCGCCAGCCTCACTTTATTTAATTGGCAGCGATTAACCCAAGCTATCCGCACCCCAGATTCTGATTTGGACAGCGAACCAACCCCTGGCAAACCCCAATCTTCATCGACGAAACGAGCGATTGAACAGACCATGGCACAGTTTCAATTGTGTAGTGCCTGTCTGGTCGCCTTTGCTCACGGATCAAATGATGTTGGCAATGCGATCGCACCCTTAGCGGCGATCGCCTATGTGATTCAAAACGGCGTTGTTCCCACTCAGGGCGTCTCTATTCCGTTATGGATCGTACTGTTGGGGGGATGTGGCATCGTGTTTGGCTTAGCCATTTGGGGCAAAGCCGTGATTACTACCGTGGGAGAAGGCATCATCTCATTGCAACCCAGTGGCGGCTTTTGTGCCGAATTGGGAGCCGCCACAACTATTTTGCTCGCATCCCAGGCAGGCTTACCTGTTTCGACCTCTCACGCGATCGTGGGTGGAGTGGTGGGAATTGGATTGCTGCAACAGATACAAACTCGAACTCTCGCGAAAACACAACCCCACATTCAGTCACATCCGATTCAGTTTAAAACCCTGATCCAGATTGCGTCAGCCTGGATTGTAACTATCCCTTTAAGCATGGCATTGTCTGCCGGACTCTGCCGCATTGCCATCATTGCGTGGCAACGCTAGCCCCGGATAGAATCAGGCTTCTCAGAAAGACTATTTTTGTTACCCTGCCATGACGTGAAGGAATAGAGCGCCAGTGCCGACCAGATGCAAATAAAGGTGATGGCATGGGTGTGGGTGAAGGGTTCGTGATAGAGAAAGACACCTAACATCAATTGCATACTCGGAGCGATGTACTGAAAAAAGCCTAATGTAGAGAACCGCAACCGCTTGGCAGCCGTGTTAAACCAGAGCAAGGGCAACGAAGTCATGACTCCAGCCCCCATGAACAGCACGCTAATTGACCAGGAATGCCCCAGATGCCCCTCCCCTGTAATTGCCCAATGCCCAATCAACAGTAAAGCAACAGGAGCAACCAGCAACGTTTCAACAGCCAAACCAACCATGGGTGCTACTGTCGCCATTTTTCGCAGCAGACCATAACTACCAAAGGAAAACGCCAATGCCAGTGCAATCCAGGGAACTTGCCCAACATACCAGATAAAATTGGCGACGCCCAAACACGCTAGCAAAACTGCCACTTGTTGCCCGCGATGCAGCCGTTCTCGCAAAAACAGGAATCCCAACAGGACATTGACCAAGGGGTTAATAAAGTACCCTAAGCTCGTTTCGATCACCCGATCGGTGTTGACAGCGTAGATGTAAAGACCCCAATTAAAGGTCAGCAGGGAAGCCGTGGCGAATAAAATGCCAAGTTTTTGGGGCGATCGCCATAATGAAGCAAACTCTGACTGACGCTGTTGCAAAACGAGTAAACCCGTCAAAAAAATAGATGACCAAACAATGCGATGGCTCAATACTTCAGCTGCTGGAATCTGACCAAAAAATTTCCAGTAAATGGGAAGTAACCCCCAGGCAAGATAGGCTAAAACTGCATAAAAAGCCCCAGACCGAACAATAGGTGACGGTGATACGTCAGGACGAAGGTTGCTATTCAAACAAAACACCCCAGGAAAAGTACTTTCCCCATCCTAGCGATCGCCTCATCGCGATCTCAGCATTCAGCAAAAAGGATGAGGATGCAGTGTCCCTCACGCGTTAATATGCAGATTGAGGGATGCATCAAGTTAAGAAAAGTTAATTTTCAAAAAAAGATACGCATTAAAGCTCGTTTGAAAATCCTATAGTGCTGAAATAGACCATGACTCAAACTTTAGATACTCTGGCAACGGGTTCTGCCAACCCGATTTTGTGCTGCTACGTTAATACAAGCAATCAGATTCAAATTGCGCGCATCACCGATATCCCAAACTGGTATTTTGAGCGAGTTGTTTTTCCAGGACAGCGTTTGTTATTTGAAGCCCCTGCTGTCGCTCAGCTTGAAATTCACAGCAGCAGCACAGCCAGCGCTATTTTGGCAGATCGGATTGCCTGCGATCGCTTGCAAGTAAAAAACGATTAGCGCGATCGCAACGTTAGTATCCTTACAGCATTAAAACTCCAACTTTGTGGGAGAGTGCGGCGGAGCCGCACTCTCCCACAAAGCTATTCAAGCTATAGCAAGATCAAGAAACGGTGTTCTCTTCTGGGTTGGGGGCACCGTTTCTAATTGCGCCGCCATACTATCCCGAATTGGGCTTCAAACAGGACGGATTTGTTGTGGGTGCCGCGCGTCGCGCGGCACCCACAACAAATTTCATAGCTGGGTTCAGCCATACCAAAAGCCTATCCCGTAAGGATGTGTTGTAATTTATGAATCGTCTGTTACAATTGTTTACATAAATACAAATTCAGGAGAATCCTATGTATTACACCAATGGCAGTCGGCGTGTGATCACCCCCCGTAGAGCTGAAGCAGTCGCGTATGCGGCTCAAATGCCTTCTCCGGCGCAGCAGCAAGAGTCTCTCTGGAAAGCGGCGATCGCCACTGTGCTGGTTGTTTCTACTCTGTTTACTGTTTTGACGCTGAGTTAATTGCACGACTGCGTTGGATGATTTGCAAAATGCGACGGAGTTAGCAAATCATCTAACCCTCTCCCGTTTGATAGAACGGTTCACTTACCAACGGATAACGACTGTTCTTTTCGAAGTCTGCCTGAATTGTGTTGTGCGATGCACTTTCCAATCGCACCATTCATTGGTCTTTATTCATGTGTCCTGAAATGAATGTTAGTTCTTCTCACACAGCTTCCAGGCAACGAACCCCCATTGGTTTGATCAGCTCTGATGAGCTTTTAGATCGGTATCAGCAGGGCGAACGAGAATTTTATCGGTCTGATTTGCGCGATATCAACCTGGTCGAGAAACAGTTGGTTGGTATCGTTCTCAGCCAATCTAACCTGGTCGGAGCTGATTTGTCCGTGAGCAATCTCCAGGGTGCATGCTTAAATGAGACAACCTTAAGGCGAGCTTTCCTGTGGCGCACCAACCTGAGCGGCGCAACCTTGAGTTTGGCGAATCTCCACAAAGCCGTTTTGATTCGAGCCAATTGCAACCAGGTGAATTTACGCAAAGCTATTTTGATGGATGCCGATTTGCGCCTGATCGATTTGACCCATGCCGATTTGCGCGGAGCTGATTTATCTGGCGTAGACTTGCGATATGCCAATCTCAGCTATGCTAATCTGTCGAATGCAAACTTGTATAAGGCTAATTTGACAGGCACCAATCTCAGTCATGCCGACTTATATCAAGCCAATCTCGATCGAGCTATCGGCGCAAGGGCAGTTTTGCAACAGGCGGTTTGTTAACGCGGTTCACGATAATCTATGAATGCATTGATTGTAGGTGCCAGTCAGGGAATTGGCTTAGAGTTCGTTCGGCAACTTCTCAAAAGCGATCGCATTCAGGGTCAACTATCTCCCCAGCCCCACCGCATTTACGCAACCTATCGGAATCCGCAGACAGATCTGTTAACTATTACAGATCAACATCTCCGCTGTTTGCCTATGGATATTACTGATGAAGCGCAGATTGCAGCCGTAGTTAAAGAAATTCAGTCTGAGACAGCAACGCTTCACGCTGTTATCAACTGCGTCGGCGTATTGCATCAAGGCACGATGCAACCAGAAAAGAGCTTACGTCATCTCAACAGCGACCAGCTATTACAGTATTTTCAAGTCAATAGTATTGGTGCAGTACTGCTCGCAAAGCATGTGCAACCCTTGCTCAAACATGGCGATCGCAGCATCCTGGCTACCATTTCTGCCAAAGTCGGCAGTATTGGTGATAACCAGTTGGGGGGATGGTATGGCTATCGAGCCTCCAAAGCAGCCCTGAATATGCTGATGCGGACAGCCGCCATTGAATATAAACGAACCTGCCCCCGAGCAATTGTCGTCACCTTGCATCCCGGAACAACCGACACGAAATTGTCCCGACCTTTTCAACGCAGTGTTCCAGCCGATCGCCTATTTACGGTCGAGCGCACCGTTCAACAACTCCTAACGGTACTTGAACACCTCCAGGAAAAAGATAGTGGTGAGTTTTTCTCCTGGGATGGTAGTCAATTACCCTGGTAAACATGACCTGTTGCCATGTTGCAATCTATCAAGAGATTGAAATGTGCAGGGGTAATTTGAAACCATACCACCGTAAAACCATCCCAAGATCGGATGGGTTCTTCTCCGGGGTTGCTAATTTGAGCCATAAAATTTGATGTAGGTGCCGCGCGCATCGTAGTACCTGCACCAAACTTCATGGCTGGATGACAATAGGGCTTTGCATTTGAGTAAGTCATCGTTATGTGTGAGAGTCGCGCAAAGCGTGGCTCTCACACACATAATCTGGTTGTAAGCGATTGAAAATCGCTGTAAGCAATGCCCTTATCTGCCCGTGTTGGATTCTGGGATGAATTGGAAGTCTGGGATGAATTGGAATACCGACCCAAATACAGCAATACCCCTTATCCGTCTTCCTTACCCCTTGCCCAACCATCAAAGCCCTGATCAAGCGGAGTAGAAATAAGTGTACCCTGGCATATTAGCTGGCATACTAGATAGTGCTTGATCCCTTATCAAACACTGTCAGATTAATATTATTTGCAGATAAATGAGTTAAAGTACTAAAATTCTGCAAATAATACTGATTTTGTAGCATTTATTAGATATAGGATTAAAGTAGTTACTATGACCTTTAGAATCGAACCTTGAACTATATCTACAACGCAGGGGTTGTCCCATGAAGAATTCTCAACCCTCCAACTCTACTTCAGACCCAATTGCTGTCAAATTGTTGGAAGCAGATTCAGACCTTGAATCTCAAGAGGCGCTACTACGCACTCAGCTTGAAACCATTCAAGATAAGCGCAAGAGCTTGCAAGTAGTCATTAACTTGTTTGAGTCTACCGGAGTCGTAGCAGACATCCCTCAATCATCCATTGAAGTGTCTTCAATGCTGAAAGAGAATCACGCTGCCCCTGAACCGGCAGAAGAACCTGTTGCACCAACAACTCGACGGCAGGCTGCCTCTACCGGCAAAACAAGCCGTGCAGGCAAGCCCGTGGGTAAGGGTAAAGCACCGGGTAAAGCTAAATCATCGGCTCCAAGCAAGTTGTCTGCGGCTAAAAGCAAGACATCTGGATTGAGCCAAACAACAAGCAGCGCCGCAACGCAAGCCCCCGACGATTGGCAGTCTTACGTGCGAAAGGAATTTCGCAGTATCTCTCTGCCGCAAGCGGTCTTAGCGGTTTTAGAACGTCAGCCCGATGAAATGCTAGAAGTTGCCAAGATCATCGAGTCTGTTTTTGTGGATAATATCCCCAAAAAAGCACGGGCTAACATTCGTGCTCGGCTTTCTAATGTATTGTCTGTTGGCTTAAAAACCAAAAAATGGTTTCGCGGCAAAACAGGTCAATATGGCGCTTCTAAAGAAGTGGCTGATGCTAGCTTGAAAGCATAACCCTTGAAGCATCACGATCAGTCAGGATAAATGTGAGTGTGGAAACGATGTATTCCACACTCACGTCTGCTCTGGAAAGAATGATGCTTCTGGTTGTGACAATGAAAGCTTCACGGTTCTATTGGATCTCTTGCAAATTGGGTTGGTCAGTGGCTTCCCCCTGCTTAAACTGATCAAATGCCAATTTGTGGGAGACCCTTGTGCTTAAAATACGACTTTCACACCACCGCTCGTGGAGAAGTGGGAAGTTTCGTTTTTGAGTTTGATCTTGCCTGGATACTTATTGTCCAGGTATTTTGGTATGACCTTACACCACTGTGAGAGCAATGTGATGTGTTGCCACTTATGGGCATGCCGCTCGGCAACACATCACATTACCACTTATGGGTACGTCATGCTGTATTGATGAATCCTGGTATGAATTACAGCGCTTCGCGCTTGAATATGTCTAGATTTTTTGTTGTGTGTCGCGCTCCGCGCGGCACACAACAAAAAATCTGTGGCTTAATCAATTGAAAATGGCTGTAAAATGCAAACTCCAACGTTGTGCCTTCCAATTCATACCCACTATCAGTAGTAGTAGGTTGTGCATCTTACACGATCTATTAACATCGGTGTTGCCTCAATCCAACTATGAAGTTTGGTGTGAGTGCCGCGCGAAGTGCGGTACTCACACCAAACTTCATGGCTCACATCAGTGACGCCTTAATTTTCTATCCACCCCGTTGCCATGACCTGAACTAAAAATGGAGTGCAATTTTCTTTGCGCCTACTTTTATCTTGCCATCACCTCACTAGGCAAAGTTAGGTCGATTTGTCAATTTAACTTACGAAAGGGATGCTGATCTCGGTCTCTGTTGGATAAGCTAATGCAGGAATGTCTCTACGGCGATGGACTGGGGTTAACGCGCAGCACATGAAACGGCTTAAATTTGGATTCATTGTTCTTTTTGTATTGGTTCTGCAATTGATTTGGGTTAACGTTCAAGCAGGCGTCTTGCCTCTGTGGGGGCAACGAGCGATCGCCCAGGATGTCAACACCAGCCTTGATACTCAACCTTTTAGCCAACTGACCGATGGGTTAGAAACCCTGGACGGTTTACTCACGCTCTACCGCGATCGCCAGCAGGGCAAAGTACTGATGGAGATCCGCCCAGATCAGCTCAATCAGAACTTTCTCAGTATTATTACCCTCGACGCAGGCGTGGGTGAAAGTGGGTTGCATCGCGGTACCCCGGTGAATGATTTCTTGTTTCAATTTCGTCGTCAGCGAAACCAGATCCAGTTAGTCATTCCCAACGTTTACTTTCGCACAGATCCATCCGATCCTCAGTCGCGTGCCACCCAGCAAGCCTTTAGCGACACGGTGATCGCAACACTACCGATTCGCAGCATTCATCCAGAACGACGCAGTATGCTGATTGATTTCAGCGACCTGCTGTTGAAGGATGACACCAATTTTCCTGATCTGGGCGCTCGCTTTACTCATGTTCTGGATCAAGACTATACCCTCAATTCAGAGGTGTCGTATTTAGAAACCGTAAAAGCATTTCCGCTCAATTTAGAAGTGGATGCGGTATATGGATTTTCTAGATCTTCCAATGCCAATGACACCTTATTTTCGTTAGATGCCCTCCCCGATAGTCGCGCCTTTAACCTCACCGTTCACTACAGCTTTTCTCAACTGCCTCAGCAAAACGGCTACCATTCCCGCCTTGCAGACGATCGCATTGGTTATTTCATTACGGCATATCAAGATTTTTCCAGCCGCAGCACCGATGATTTATTTGTCCGCTACCTCAACCGTTGGCACTTAGAGCCTCAAGACCCTCATGCTGCCCTCTCAGCACCAAAGCAACCCATTGTCTTTTGGATTGAAAATACGGTGCCTGTAGAGTATCGTGATGCCATTCGAGAAGGCATTTTGCTATGGAATAGCGCCTTTGAACAAGCCGGATTCAAGGATGCGATCGAGGTCAGACAAATGCCAGATCAGGCGGACTGGGATCCAGCCGATGTGCGCTATAACGTGGTTCGGTGGTCAACCAGTTATCGTCCTAGAGCGCTTGGTTTTGGACCGTCGCGGGTCAATCCTTTAACGGGCGAAATCCTGGATGCTGATATTTTACTGGATGCAAAAGCGGTACGTATGACCGAGGAAGATCTCGATGTCTTGGTACAAAATAGCCAGTTTGCGAACTTATCCAGTGCAGATTTGCCCTTTTGCAGCCAAGGCTTAGATCAGCTCTATGTAGATTGGCTAACTGCCACAGGAGATAGGGCAACGGCAGCGGCATTACGCAATCCACTTATTCCTGCCCCAACGTCGCCATCTGCCCTGTTGCAGGCGCAGGAGCAATGCTTTGGGATGGAAGCGTCGCAGCAAATGGCAATGGGTGGATTGGCGATCGCCACATTGCAAAATGTATTGCCCAGCAGTGACGCTATGCAAACTTACTTGCACCAGTTTTTGCGGCTATTAACTGCCCATGAAGTTGGCCATACCTTGGGACTGCGGCACAATTTTCGTGGCAGTACCATGCTTGATCCGGCAGATCTAAATAGTGCTGACGTCACCCAAACTCAAGGGATGACCGGATCGGTGATGGACTACTTGCCCGTCAACTTAGCTCCGCCCGGTATCGAACAAGGTGACTACTTTCCAACCACACTCGGTCCCTACGATAAATGGGCAATTGAGTATGGCTATAAGTACGTTGATGCCACAAATCCAAGGGTAGAACAACGCGCCTTAGAATCCATTGCCCAGCGAGTTGCAGAACCGGGGCTTGCCTATGCCACCGATGAAGATGCCATCAGTGGCTTAGATCCGGATGCCAATTATTGGGATTTGAGCGGCGATATGTTGCTTTATTCCCAACATCAAATGGATAATGACCGGGCGATTTGGCAACGGTTGGAACAACGTTATCCCTTACCCGGAGAGAGTTATAGTAAACTACGCGATCGCTTTAATACGGTCTTTTCTCACTATCTTAATAACGCCACCAATCTGACCCGTTATATTGGCGGACAAGTCTTTAATCGCGATCGCCGAGGTGATCCGGGTGGACGTTTACCCTTTGAACACGTTGCCGTCGAAAAACAACGTCAGACCCTCAACATTCTCAATGACTATGTTTTCTCTGACAATGCGTTTCAATTCTCACCCGATCTGATCAATCAACTGGCACCCTCTCGCTGGAGCCATTGGGGTAGCTATCCCGAAATTTTTTCGTTGGAATATCCCATTTACGATAATTTCCTATTCCTCCAAAGCCTGGTCTTAAGCAATCTGCTATCGTCTGAACGGTTGGCACGTCTGCGAGATGCTGAACTGCGTACTCATACAGGCGAAACTTTGACCATTCCAGAGCTATTTGATAGCTTACAACGGGGACTTTGGGCAGAAGTATTGCAACGTCCTGAGGGTGCTTTAGAAATTTCCAGTCTGCGTCGAGGCTTACAACGACAATACCTGGAAATTCTCATCAGCATGACGGTGCGTAATACCGATGCTTTGCAGAATGCCACCAGTTTTACTGATTTTATTGTCGCCAGACGAACGATGGATGCACCCGAAGATGCGCGTGTGATTGCTCGCTACCAACTTCAGCAATTGCGAGAAGCGATCGTTCGCACCCTTCGTCGCCAGGGTAATGATCTCGACATCGCCAATCGAGCCCATTTAGAAGAAGCCCGCGATCGCATTACGAAAGCATTAGATGCCCAGATTCAGTCGGGCTGATGAGAGCTTCCTCCAGTGCCTTTAGAACACTATGGCGATGCTCAATGGCATCAAGTACAAATCGGTATGAAAGAGCGGCGGCAAAACCGTTGCTCTCTCAAGCACAACAACTGGTTGATTAATCTGTGAGCCTGCTTTGGTCGAGAGGACTATCATGCACGAAATCTGGACACACATAGAAACCTGGTTACAGGCAAATGCTCCGTCTGTATTGGAGACATTGCAACCAGGAGCCTCTGATGCACAAATCCGTGAATTAGAAGCCGCGCTCTCGATTCAGTTGCCCGAAGCGGTCAAGTCTTCATATCGCATTCACAATGGACAATCGACCTACCGTTATGGTTTGATTGACGGCTGTGAATTTCTTTCCTTAGAACGCATTCAGCAAGAGTGGGACATTTGGAAAGACCTGCTAGATAGTGGCACCTTTCAGGATGATAATGGACAGGATCAAGGCAGCGAGGCAAAACCAGGCATTCGCAAGGTTTGGTGGAGTCCCAAATGGATACCGTTAACCTATGATGGAGCGGGCAATCATGCTTGTTTAGATTTAGACCCCGATGAAGGCGGAACCCTGGGGCAAATCATAACCATGTGGCATGATGATGCCGATAGAACTATCCTTGCCCCCAGCTTTCAAACCTGGTTGGCACAGTATGCAGCAGGTTTGGCATCAGGACAATTTATATTTTCCGAAGACTATAATGGCATCGTCAATGTCAATTGTTGATTGAGAAAAACAGCTAATAAGACATCGCTAATTCATTGCCCTGTCAATAGCTCCAGACCAGTCCGTACCCTACGGACTACGGATTCGATCCGAATCCGTGATCTCCCCCATCCCGGCTATGGGGTGATGATGTCTCGATCGGGACGTTAGGCAATGACCTTACACCTGTTTTAGCTCCATACCACACACTCCATAGAACGATGTGGTTCCAACGGTGGAGATGGCAAAGCCATCTCCATCGTTAATTTTTATCTACTGAAAAATACTGACTCGTGGGGGTTGCTGAGGTAGGGATATACAGAGTCTTTTCGTCTAAAAAGATGATAATTCCGTCGATGGCAAATCAGCTCAAAGCCATGAAAATAAAGGCATATTGCTTCTCATCGCTCCTATTGACAGTCATTCTTTAAGACCAACAGGGTGTCCGCATCAAATCGCGATCGCTCAATGATGAAGAGACGATGCGATCGCCTTAAATCAATCGATCTTCAACAATGTGCCCCTATTTTTGAGCAAGACAAATTTATGAAACCATTAGAAAACAATGCCATCTACGACCGGGTCATGACCCATATTCCACCCAGCATCCAGGATACCTTCACGTCTGCCCAACAAGACGCACTAAAAGCAGCTCTACAGCAGTCTAGCTGGTCAAGACATCGTATCGACCTGAGATTTACAGTACCTTTCCCAGGACGGGGTTTTTACTGTGTGTTTTTAGCAGGGCCCGAGCGTCGTCGGGGGCAACGTCTCTCCTCGAAAAATGAGTCCTACGCCTGGGCAGTCAGTATGGCGTTATCCGGTATTGCCCTGGGTGGAATGTTGCTGGTGGAATTGGCACAGCAAGTCCCATCCGTGATGACCTCCTGGCAAACTGCCAACCCCCATCCCACGGGTATTCCCTGGATTCAGAGCAAAACAAACTGCCAAGACTCCGGGCGAGTTTGGCGAGATAATGTTTGCTGGGATGCAAAACACAATCCCAGCTTTTAATCAGTAACACCATCAGTGCCACCGGATCAGTCCCTCATCTAATAATTTCGGCATCTATAGCGATCCTATTTGATTTGTGAATCTGATCAGTTGTGAAAGCGCCCGCCCTTCGGGCGGGCGCTTTCACAACTGATTTAGGATTGCTATATAGCCATTCCCAATTTTGTGAAGTAACGATTATTAAGGGAGAGCCGCGCTCCGCGCGGCTCTCCCTTAATAATCGTTATCGCTACAAGACGTCGTGATCTGCGCGCTCTGTGGGTCACGATTTTGTTGTTGCAGAATCTCTAGAGCAGGCAAAAGCTGGTTAAAACAGGGGTGCGGAGGCTGTGCGCCTTTCGCGTTTAAAGTTATACCCAGACGCAACCACATCTGCCGAGGTTGCCCCATCGAAACCGAGGTTTATTCCTTAACAGAAGCCTTAAAGGGGATTCCTCACCAAAGTAAGATGGATTTGTTACATATTTATTGTTAAATATTGCCCATATCGAGGAACCCTTTAGTTAGGGTCTGGCTTCTTTCAAACTTCGACTGCTATTGGCGATCGCACTATGAGAAACAGATTCATCTTTAGTACTGCTGATATTAGAGATGGCTTCACCCGCAAACCTCTCCTGAACAGCAGGAATACTCCATCTCTCTTTATCGGCTGAGGAACCCTTGATTATGCCCAAAATTCTTGTCATTGAAGACGAGGATCAGATTCTAGAGACCTTACTGGAACTTCTGAAACTTGAAAAGTTTGACGTATTATCTGCGGCAAATGGGCTAATTGGGGTTCAACTTGCCAAAGCAGAGCGCCCGGATCTAATTTTGTGCGATGTGATGATGCCTGAGCTAGATGGTTATGGTGTTTTGGAGCAACTTCGCCAAGATCCGAAAACAGCCATGATTCCTTTCATTTTCCTGACTGCTAGAGCCGAGCGTTTAGACTTGCGGCGGGGCATGGAATTGGGGGCAGACGATTATCTGACCAAACCTTTTTCTCAAGCAGAATTGAAAAAAGCGATCGCGGCTCGTTTGCAGCGTCAGACGGTTGTAATTCAGCAGTATCAGAAAGAACACGATCTTGCCAAAAAATATCAATCTAAAGCTGAAGAAAATCAAACGATTGTAGAGACGCAAGAGGATTTTTTAAAGAAACTCATCTTAGAATTACGAAATCCAGTTTCTAATATCAACATCGCTATCCAGATGTTAGATAGAGCAACATCCGATGAAGAACGCGATCGCTATCTTACAGTGCTCAAAGAAGAATGTGCGCGTGAGATCGCCTTGCTGGATCAGATGGCTAAGTTACAAGAGCTGTTGACACCCAGCAATGTTAAATTGCTCCGACAGTTTCAGCTTTTGCGCTAAGGATCATGGATTAAATCAGATCGGCAATTTTAGCCTTAGCCGTTTACAGTCGCGGTATTCGGCAGATGAGTCTCGGGCGATCGCAAAAACGTTTTATCGTACACTGCTTCCCGTAAAGTCTGCTACGCCCTTCCGCAGGGAACTACACGTTAAGACATCCACGATCCTCACCCAGGCAACTTAGCTTGATTCCTCAGCTATTTTTTACTTAACTTTTTGGCAAATCGTGATTATGAAGAAGATTTTAGTGATCGAAGATGAGCCTCAAGTTCAGGAAAACCTTTACGAGCTTTTATCGATGAAGGGGTTCTATACCATTACAGCCAGTAATGGACGTGAAGGGTTAAATCTGGCAAAGGAAGAACGCCCCAATTTAATTATTTGCGACGTTCAATTGCCTGAATTAAATGGGTATGAAATCCTCAAAGCATTACGACTTGATACCACGACACACCAGATACCCTTGATTTTCCTGACAGCCCAAGCTCAAAAAGCCGACCTGCGTCAGGGCATGGAGCTAGGTGCCGATGACTATCTCACCAAACCTTTCACCGCCGCCGAGTTATTAAGAGCGATCGAGAGTCGGTTAGCTAAACAAGATGCCATTGAACAACAGACCCAAAACAAACTCAACGAACTTCGCAATAATATTGCTTACTCCTTTCCCCATGAATTGCTAACACCGTTAGTGGGCATCATCAATGGTGCACAGGTGTTGCGAGATTGCTACGATTCCATCGATAAAGCAGAAGCATTGGAAATGCTAGATGGCATCGAAAGCAGTGGTAAACGCTTACATACGCTGGTTACAAGCTATTTAGCGTATACCGAGTTAGAGCTAACCATCACCAATCCCCAGGCAATTGCAGCATTACGCTCCAGTCAAACCTATTGCGACTCAAAGCCCATCCTTATGCAGGTTGCTACTCAAAAAGCCAGAGATATGGATCGGCAAGATGATTTACAACTGGATTTACAGGATGCCTTGATTGATATTTCCGCAGAGCGGTTTAAGCAAGCTCTGAATGAAATTATTGATAATGCCTTTAAATTCTCGTTGCCAGGGTCTCCGGTGCGGGTGGTTAGCAGTTTTGCCGAACAACTTTTACATATATTTGTGATTGACTATGGTCGAGGCATGACCGAGGAAGAAATTGCAGCGATCGGAGCCTACATGCAATTTCAGAGTAATTTCCATAAGGAACAAGGAGCCGGGTTGGGATTAATTATTGCTCAACGAATTGCCGATTTATACAACGGTGAATTGTCCATCGAGAGTTTTCCGGGTCAGCAAACGATTGTCAGACTTTCATTTCCTATTTCGCAATTTTAGGGTATTGCCGAATCCTGGTATGAATTTGAATCTGGCGCGATCGCAGAGCGCGCTACGTCTGAATGAATTATTGGTGTCATGAGAGAACCGCGCAGAGCGCGGCTCTCTCACGACACCATAGACTCCACACCATTGAACATGGCTATAGCCAGGATCCGCATGGAGAACGTTAGCGAAACTCCTGCAACACGGCGGCAGCAATGCTGTCAGTTACCTGCTCTGACATCAGTTGTCCCTTTTTCACGTCAGCCGCTTTGGCAGAAGACAACACACCTGACGCAGGCACCCATTCGGGATGGTGCGGATAAACGTCATAAGGAGGGAAGTCGGCAGGCTTTTCATCGGGAATCAACTCTAACCGCACCAGATCGGGATAGTAATGCAACATTAACGAGGTTTCAATCACCGCAGCGTGTTCCAGAGCATAACCGGGAAACCCATCGGGAAACACGCTCCCTAACGTTTGCTCTGTAAAAAAGTCCCAATATTCCAACCGCATAACTTTGAGACGGGCAGCAGCACCAATATCTCGAATTGCCAGGTCGATGCCCTCTGTTAAAAACCATTGGTTTTCGTAATGCCCATCAACCACGACTAATTGATGGGCACCTTGACGAGCAAATTCACGCACCACATCTCGCATCAATTGGCTCAGGCTATTTCCATCCAGGCTGGTTGTGCCAGGAAAGTGTTGCCCCCCACCCGACTTGGGCTGAGATTTGTAACCATAGCTGAACGTGGGTGCGACTAACCCATTCACCTTGGCAGCGACATCACGAGCGATCGCCGTTGAAAGCAGAGCATCTGTTCCTAAGGGTAAATGTGGACCATGTTGCTCTAACGCTCCACAGGGAATCAACACAATGGTCTGCCCTTGTTGGAGTTTGTCACGATACTCCATCCAACTGAGCGCACTCATCATCACGGGGTCCATAAATTTCGTCTCCCTTCACTACAGGGGGCTAAGGATCATGGATTTCATGAGACCGAAGCTTTATGTTTGGCAGCACGATGATGCCACGCTGCCAAACATAAACGTCCAGGTTTTATTTAATTTGTGATCCTAAGGCTGAACGTGTGTCTGAAGCGATCGCCGTGTGTGCGACCCAGACCGATTCAACCCTGCCCGATATGGGAGACACTTTATCCCAATGACGACCTAGTTTCACGTAGCATAAGCATCAAGACGCTGCTAATTTGGGCTATGAAATTGGGTGTGAATGCTGCGCGGAGCGCAGCATTCACACCCAATTTCATCATTGGATTCAGCAATGCCAGGATCAAGACGACAGCGGTTGGAAACTGGTTACGTCTAGAACGGGACCAATCATGGCGATCGTCATGACATCATCTCGAACCTTACCCTCTACTTTTACTTTTAGCCCATCCTTGAGCAGGTCAGAAGGTGCCCCTTTGTAGAGTTCATAGGTCTGCCCACTATCGGCAGCCAATGCCCAGGTGCCCGTGCCCATGCTGGATTTTTGTACAGTTCCGGTAATCGTCAAGCTCATGCGTGTTCTGCCTCCGCTTTTGCGGCTAGATATGCTAAGCCCATACAGAGTACGGCGTTGATTAACAGGAAGCTACGGGCGATCGCCCCACTGCCTAACCATACTAAGCTGGGTGACATTATCGCACTGATCACCAAACAAGACGCCACACCCAGGGCAGATCCGATCGCCAACCATTTCCACTGAGCCTGTCCCAATAACAACGCCACCAGGATGAAGGGTATCAGCACACTGGCAAAAATCGGATTGAGAGCGACACTGCCCTGCACCGCACTGCCCAGTTCGGGAATGGAACTGCCCAAAACCCGGAAGGGAGCCTGGGGCAGATCAAAAACATACAAACCCCGCAGGAAGAACAATCCAGAACTACCCAGCACCAGACCACTGGCCAGCGAAACGCTGAAAATGGGCAAATAGCGACGCAATACCCATGCCAATAGATAAGACCCCAGCACCATCGCCAGTTTCGGCCATAGCGCAATCACGCCGCCATCAAACCAGAATTTGAGATTGAGGTAGCCATTATTGCGCAACCAGCGGAAGAAGTCTTTGACATCTAGATTTTCTTGCTGTGCCAGCTTCACGGCAGCATCGGCATCCAGTTGACCTGCCCCAAAATGGTTCAACTCATCGCCTTTAATTACCCGTGCCGATCGCTTTAAGATGGCTGCAATTTGGTCAGGGTCTTGCACACCTACCGATTTCACTAACGCGGCAACTCCGGCAACGTGGGGTGCTGCCATACTGGTGCCTTGAAATGCGGCAAAGGTCGATTCTCCGGTTTGTGCATCAATTGTATTTTGCAGAATACCGCCAGCGGCTCCCGTAGCTGTAGAGCCACCCGGTGCAGAAATATCGACGCCAGCTCCAAAGTTAGAATAGGGCGCTTTTACCCCCGCCGCATCAAGCGCAGACACGGAAATCACATTAGGATAACGAGATGGATAGGAGGCAGAATTGGTATTCGCATTTCCAGCCGCCGCAACAATGACTGCCCCTTTTTTGTGGGCATAGGCGATCGCTTCTCGCATAACATCCGCATCTCCGCTACCCCCCAGGCTCATATTGATCACCTGAGCACCATGATCTGCGGCAAACCGGATGGCTTCTGCGATATCGGTTACTGTCCCTCCTCCTGATGCGCTCAACACTTTCAACGGCATCAGATTCGCTTCATAGGCAATGCCGGCAACGCCAAAATTATTGTTGGTAGATTGGGCGATCGTGCCTGCCACATGGGTGCCATGACCGTTATCGTCAGACGCATCCGTGCGGTCATTGACAAAGTCATAGCCTTCGACAAATTTAGTCTGGTTGAAGTCTGGTACTTTACTGATGCCGGTGTCAATGACGGCAACTGTGACCCCGCTTCCCTTCGCCTCATTCCAGGCAGACTCGATGTTAATGCTCCGTAAATTCCATTGCTTACTGTAGTCGGGATCGTTGGGAATAGCGCTAGCCGAATAAATATAGTTGGGGTCAATTGACTCTGTATATTGGCGCAAGGGCGATCGCCGTAATGCCTTTAGCAGGGTTTTATCGCCCGGTAGCACATACACATTATCGGTGGTCGAAAAGGCACTGTTGAGATGAGGGGCAATGCCATATTGTTTGGCGATCGCGGCGACTTCCTGCTGAATCTGTTCCTGACCCAGCGTTTCTCGAAAATCTAAAACAATCGAATCATACGTTCCCTGGGTTGCTAACCCCGGATAACTGAGCAACGCCCAGATCATTCCTACCAGGAACAACCCAACCAACAGCAGCCTTTTCATAGCCAACATTGCAACGACTTCCTCCCCAAGATAGCTCAGGTCTAAAGAGACGTGCTATTAATCAATGCCCCACCGTCGCCGCCAGCTTGAGGTCGATTCTCTGGTTGATTCTGCCTGTTCGGCGTGATGACGTGCCAGAATGGCGGCTGCCGCATCGCTTAGCGTTGGATCTCGGTAGGGAATAGCTGCACGAGTTTGCAAATGCTCCTGTTCCATCTGCGACAGGGGGTGCAGAGTTTCTGGAGCAAAACTGCCGACTGTGCCCTGCGACCATTCATGGGAAACCGATCGCTCTAGCATCGGAATCGTTCCCACAGACAGACCTGCGGCTTGCATCGCAGCCCGGACAGAGGCAGACCGAGAATAGGTGGCTAACTTACCCGCAGGTGCAAGGCATTGGGCAATTTTTTGAAAAAACTCGACCGTCCATAATTGTGGACAGCGACGTGGCGAAAAAGGATCAAAAAAGATCGCATCTGCCTGAAATCCCGATTTGCATAGGGTTTGAATGGTCTGGCGGGCATCGCCTATTAATAACCTTGCGGTCAGATCGGGCTGGATGCACTGATGCTCCAACGCGATCGCCTGTAAAATCGTCTGCACAGCAGGCGTCCAGGACTCGATCAGAGCCGGAGCGATCGCTGCCTGAGGAACCGTTTCATCCAATTCCAATCCATACACCTCAACATGGCAATGGGGGTTGATCGACCCGATCACCTCCAACGCGGCAGCAGTATTGTATCCCAGCCCATAACAGACATCCAGCAAGCGAACCCGCTCTTGCGTTGCCCGTTTTGCCAGATCCGTTGCCTGAGCAAACTTGAGAAACGCTTCTGCTTTTGCCCCCTGGCGACTATGAAACGTTTCGCCAAATTCTGTTGAAAAAAAAGTAAAAGAACCATCCTCCGTCGATTGCGGCACCCACGGGGTCGGGTCAGGCATAACAGTCTCAACCATGCACGAGCAATGCAATTTTATGAACTAGTTCAGCATACGCCGTGTCAGTGACAGCGGGAGTGGATACCTCAGGGGCGATCGCTTTTACCGCATCAGCCAAATCAATCCACGACTGACAGCCCCCATAGTCTGAGCGATAAGGAATGGTATGAACTGCATCCAGCCGATGCGCCCGTAGCACTAATACATAGAGCGGTTGCCGGGGCTTCCAGTGAAACCGCTCCGCCACAAACGACTCATTCCAGATGTGAAAGGGTTGCAACGCCGACACCACCTCTGGATCGCTGATCTGAAACACCTCTGTAATCTCTGCCCAGGCAGCGATCGCCACCGACTCTGGATGCCAACCCGATGTCACCGGCTCCACCTGATTCGCGTAAGCAGGCTTCAATAATTGTGGTTTTTGATGCTCATAGGTAGGATACAGCCACACCTTGTCTTGAGCCACCCGAAACCGTCCGCCCTCCTCCCGAATGCCCCCCTTGCGCAACAACACAACCGTCTCACCTGCCACCAGGGCATTGATAGCAACTGCCCACTCTTTCAAGGCATGAGTCATCATCATAGATGCAGTGGATATAGGTGTAGTGGATTCAATGAATGGGTAAAGAATGAGAATTAAATAACTCCGGTGATGTGTTGTACGGGCGAACGACCGTTCGCCCCTCCAAACAATTCAATAGGCGAACGGCCGTTCACCCCTCCAAACAATTCAATATTCGATCTTATTTAATCCACGATCCTAAGCAACAAGATCAACATAAAGCCGTTAAATAATGACAGCCTTAAAACGTTGTCCACACTTCGGAGGGGGTCTGGGGGAAGCGCCTCGTCCCCCAGTGGGGGTTTGGGGGCAAGCCCCCAAAAAAGCTTTAGGTTCACCCCAACATTCTCATTCAACCATTATCTCTTACGGGCAGGTTTAGCAAGTCTCTGATCGCTTTGCAGTCGGTATTTCGGTAAAACCTGCCCCTACGGCAGTCGGCATTTCGGCAAAACCTGCCCCTACGATGGAATGCGTTTTCACAACTGCTCATTTTCACGGATCAAATAGGACTGCTCTATGTTTAAGGTGTAATCCTTAATGATTTAATTGAAGAACCGGATGGAGGAATCCTTGTGCAGTGCCCCAAAGACAAAAAAATAGAATTGACAGATAGCTTGCTGGCAGGAGGGTTGCAAGTCAAGTGCTGTCCAGACTGTAAGGGCACATGGATTCCACCCGAGGAATATCACAATTGGCGTAGCCAGCAATCGCGCATCGATTTCGCCAAACTCCCGGCAACCCTGGATGTCGATTATGTGCAATCGCCCCTGGATACCAAAGGAGCCCTCTGCCCCGATTGTGGCTGTTTCTTGTCGCGAGCAAAAGTTGGCTCTAAAAATGCGTTTTATGTCGAACGCTGTCCCAAATGTGGAGGCATTTGGTGCGATCGCGGTGAATGGGATGTGCTAGAGAAAATGGGCTTACACACAGCCATTGACCAGCTATTTTCCAGCGAATGGCAGGTCAAAATCCGCGAAAAAGAATTTGCCGAACGCGAACGACAAGCCACCATCGATAAACTGGGAGACGAGTTAGCCCATCAAGTTTTTGCCCTGGCAGAATTATTAGAAAAGCATCCCAATGGCGACTTTGCCGTTGCCTACCTGATGCGCCGCTTTGCCAAATAAAATGCCCCATGTCTTTCTACACCTTTCCTGCCAATTTTCAATGGGGAGTTGCCACTTCGGCATATCAAATCGAAGGGGCGATCGCCGTCGATGGTCGAAAACCTAGTGTCTGGGATCGCTTTAGCCAAACACCGGGACGAATTTTGAATGGAGAGACAGGTGCGATCGCGTGCGACCATTACCATCGCTATCCAGCCGATATCCAGCTCATGGTCGAACTGGGGATCAAGCACTATCGCTTTAGCCTCGCCTGGTCGCGCATCATTCCTGACGGTCGAGGAGCCGTTAATGAAGCCGGTTTAGATTTCTATCGCCGCTTGGTCGATGGCTTACTCGAACACGGCATTACACCCCACGCCACCCTGTTTCATTGGGACAGTCCCCAAGCTCTAGAAGACCGCTATGGCTCCTGGCGCAGCCGCGAAATGGCAACCGACTTTGCCGACTATGCCACCGCTGTCGTCAGCCGATTGGGCGATCGCATCACCCAGTGGATGACGATTAACGAAATTTCTTGCTTCACCCATATGGGGTATGGCGTCAATCAACCCCCCATCCATGCCCCCGGCACGGTCGTAACGCGCCCCAAAGAGGTCTGGCAAACCTCCCATCATGCCTTGTTGGCGCATGGGTTAGCCTGTCAGGCAATCCGGGCAGCCTCACCGACCGCCTGTTCAGTAGCACTGGTGGATAATTTTGCGGTACCCGTGCCCCTGAGTGAGTCGCCCTCCAATATCAAAGCTGCCCAAACTGCCTTCTGGAACCTGGGCTGGAATGGTGGCATTATTATTCCGGCACTGACCGGAGCTTATAGCGAAACCTTGCTGGCGCAGCTAGGAGACGAAGCCCCCGACATCCAACCTGCTGATTTAGAGATCATTCATCAGCCGCTCGATCGCCTGGGCTTTAACGTCTATTCCGGTACCTATGTGCGAGCCACCGATCATCCGCTCGGTTATGAACTGTTGCCCTTTCCCAAACGCTATCCGCGATTGCATATGCCCTGGCTTTATGTCGTCCCCGACTGCATTTACTGGGGAATTCGGCATCTGCGTGAGACAGTGGGATGCAACGACTTGCCCATTTTTATCAGTGAAAATGGCTGTGCCGTTGAGGATGAATTAACGGCAGATCGTCAGGTGATCGATTGCGATCGCATTCTCTATTTAAACCAGCATTTGCAATCGGCTTCGCGAGCCGTGCAAGAAGGGTATCCGCTTCAGGGCTATTTTGCCTGGAGCTTGCTCGATAATTTTGAGTGGGCATGGGGCTGCGATCGCCGGTTTGGTTTAGTTTATGTGGATTATGCCACCCAGGAACGCATTCCCAAAGCCAGCTTTCACTGGTATGCCGACTGGATTCGACAGCACACCGAACGTAATGATTAGCATCATAGATTGAACCAAGAAACGTTTTGGTGTGGCGCGGCGAAGCCGCGCCACACCAAAACGATTTTTTTATGAAGACACGCCAAACCCATGACCCCCTGTAGTCCCCCTTGGCAAAGGGGACAGCGACAGCCAGGGGTAAATCAGACACAGCCTCATAAAGAACAGTATTAACCCTTAACCAAAACGCCGGGTTCCCGTTGCATCGGGATCACGTCTAACGTATCCAGTTCAGCACAATATTTCAAATCATCCTGACAATCCAGTCGCAATAACCGCTGACCATGACTGGCATATTGCAGCAATTGCAGCAGTTGATCTTGCCATTGTTGATACAGTGCGATCGCCCCGATGACTTCATCATTACCGACAAAATCGACTGGATAGGTGCCGCCCGAACCAGACAACTGTTGGCTTAACTGGTGAGCGATCGCCCCGGCACAAACTGTATCTTCTAACGAAAAACTACCTTCCCACCCCGATCCGACAATCCAAACCGTTTCGGGCATGTGTTTCAACAAATAATTGACCACTGCCCCACGATTAATCAGAGCTGCCGTCATCACCGTTGCAGCCGCTTGCACCCGCTCTAAACACCGAGTCCCGTTGGTCGTGCTGATAAACAATCGGCGTCCTGTAACTAAATCAGGGGTGCAATCTAACGGAGAGTTGCCCAAGTCGCAGCCTGCAACCTTGCCGCCCCCGCGTTCTCCGGCTCGCAGTCGTTTATCAGGGTGCCACTGTTCGCTAACGTGCATCAGCTGGTCAATATCACTAAAAATCTGTACGGCTTCAGCACCCGCTTGCAAAGCAGTGGCGATCGTACTGGTTGCACGCAACACATCAACGGCGATCGCACAGTCTGGCACAAGCCCTGCTGGCGTTAGCTCAGGTGTATGGAAGACAAATAATTTCACGAGTGGCTGTCCCTGTACCAATCATCATCAGACGACTTCCATCTTACGGTTAATCCGGGTTATCTTGACAGCAACCCGCATCGGTAGATGTCTATGGTTACGATTTAACACGACCACATTGGGATGGAAGATGCCCCTGAATCCGTGATGCTGATGGTAGGGAAGATTCACATTTACTCAGGATCACAGATCAATTAACCTGTCATTCTGTTTAAGAGAACCACAGCAGGGCGATCGCTCTCTTAAATAGAGTGGAGTTCAATCCCCGATCCTGATCTGGTTGCAGAACTAATCTGGTTGCAGAAATGTGAAGGTAAACGCCGACAAAACCGCTTCTCTGGCTCTTAAAAAAGCGAGCTGTCGCAACTGTAGTTGTCTAGTCTACATGTGTCTAGTCTACCGTGATATTTTATGAACGGTCAGTTGTAGTGATTTCGGTTTCTGCTTTGTTGCGTTTTTCTCGAATTTCTTTTGCTCGTGTTACCAAATCTTGAAAATATCCACTTTCCGTAATTTCGGCAACCTGCTTCGCCCGTCGCTCTTCATCAATTTCAATTTTGGGTTTCAAAACCCCTTTGACCTGATCTTTGACTTGTTCATAAATCGCCTGGGCATAGCCGCTCTTATTGGCTCGATCGATTAGAACAACTGCTACAGCACTCGTAACCAGTGCCAGCATGGGTGGCACCAGAGGCACCCAGCCACTGTGCACAAATATTACATAGCAACTGCCATAGAGCACCGCCACTGCCAGACCTTCGGCAGCAATAAAGTGCCAGATGCGTTTGGCAAAATAGGCGATCGCCCCAGCTGTGAACGACCACAGCCAAATCCACCACAACTCTGCCCCATCCGTCCAGTACCACAACAACGGACGCTCTCCTAGAGCGGCGCTGATGATTTGACTGACAATCTGGGCATGAACCACCACACCCGGCATCGTTAAATGGGTGCCATCCCCCCCACTAAAGGGTGTATAGAAAGTATCTTTGGCAATATTTGAGGTGTAGCCAATCAAAACCACCTTATCTTTGACCCAGTTGGGATCAATACGCTGATCCAATACATCTGTCAAATTGACCACCCGCATCGCTCGATGTGCCGACCGATAGTTCAGCAAGATCTGATAGTCCGTTGCGTTGGTGTTTTGATAACCGACCACATGATCGCCTAAGGGCTTAAATACAACACTGCCCAGCTGAAGATCATCTGTTTCTGTTTGGCTAAGCTCAATTCCTTCGGATTGTAAATACTGTGTTGCCAGCAGCATCGGCAACGACAATAGATAGTTATCCTCACTGGCATCATTGCAGATATGAGCGGTAGGCAAGGGCACCTCCGCCAGTGCCGGAATGGAAACTAGAATTGCGCGCCGAACGATGCCACTTGGGTCAATGGGTAAATCAGCAAAAGCAACTCGGTCTGGCGAAGTCCCAGGGGCAGGTGGCAACCCCGGATCTGACACACTACTCAAAACACAGGCAGAAATCACATTATCTGCGTCTGCAAACTGGCGGGTCATGGCATCTCGCCCGGTGCCCTGATTCAGAAAGGTTTCTAACTGATTCAGCTGTTGGATAACTTGCTCTCGATTCGTACCTTGATTCAGAAACTGACGCGACTCATTAACCAGTGTTTCCAGTTGCTGTTGAAGGGCACCCCATTCTTCACCTTGAAGGGCATCTTGGGGTACATCCCTGGCAATATCTACGCCAATAGCTCTGGGCTGATGGCTTTGCAACGTTTCCAACAGTTGCGCCAATGTACCATCTTTGATCGGATATTCCTGGCGTGTCTGAATATCTTCTTCATCGATGCCAACGACCAGCAATCGTTCATCCAGACTGGCATCGGGACGCAAACGCATCAAGCTGTCATAGGCTGACAGTTCAACCCCTTCCAAAAGGCTGACTTTACGAATAGCAACAACGACGCCAGTGACAATCAAACTCGTGACTAAGACCGTTTCCACAAAAGATCGGATTGCTTTGACTCGTTGAGGCTGAGATAAAGCAGTACGCCATTTGGAGATCATCCTGAACTACTCTCTGGTTAATAACAGCATCGTTTCGTATCGCAGTTCCCAATATACTGCCTCGGTCTATCAATTCCGGGAGAAAGGGGGTGCAGGCTTAGCCTTGCGGCAAAAGGGACTTCAACATCTCCTATCGCCTGACGTCATTGAGTGAGGGCTGGTAATGGGTTGGAACGTGGTGTGCCGCTTTTCGTCACATTACCTGTATTGGCGTTGCACAAGACCCGATACATTTTAGGATCACAACTTATATTAAAACCCGGACAATTTAGTGTGGGATTGATTAAATCCACGGTCTATTTGATGGAGCGACGGCTCCGCCGTTACCCTCTCAAATAGAATCACAGGGTAATGAATCTGTAATCCTTTGAGTATGACTTGGGAAATGCTGCTATCGGAGAAATCTTCTGGTTTAGAAAAGAAATTTCTCAATCTCTTTCGGCTCCCCAAGGGAATGATCTAGGATTGCTATAGGTGCGAAGCGGCAGATGGGCGCACTGAACGGAACGACTCAGGGTGAGCTTAGGCGTGAGTTTTCTCGAAATACGTAATTTTCCTAAAAAATTCCTTAATCAATCCGAAATCCAAGATTTCGATAGGAAGTTTATTGATTAGAGGGCGTTGTTCATTATTTCTCAAGAATATACAGGGATATATGCTAACTAAGAGTTCTAGAAGTCTTACAGTCCTTTCCATGAGTCTAAGTATGGGTCTGACTGGTCTAAATAGTATTCCAGCGATCGCCTATGCTGCCGCACCATCTGCTACTTCCGCTTCAAGCCCCACGGCTCTGACCCATCAGAGAACCCTGGTCGCACAGCGACTTAACTTCAATAACCAACGAATTAGACCATCCCGTAATAGAATCGGGGGCATCTCTCGGGGTGAATGTGGTGCAACCAGTTCTGTAACCCGTGAAGGTGCAGCGGGTGATACTTCAGTCGATAGTACGGCAAATGATAATAATTCCAATACTAAACCCATTGCCTTAGTTCCTCCCAGTAGCACTGACATTAGCGATCGCAATCAAATAGAAGTAGAATCAACGCTTTCCGAACGTCCTACCTTTTTCGTTTATCTACCTGCCACCACTGCACAACAAGCCGAGTTTCTGCTCACTACTGAAAATCCGGCTGAAATTATTTACGAAGCTACGTTTGATGTGCCCGACACCGATGGTGTAATTGGCATTAAACTGCCAGAGGACGTGCCCGCTTTAGAAACAAATCACTTATACAATTGGTCACTCACGGTACTGTGTGACTCAGTTGATCGGTCAAGCAATCCGTTTGTTGAAGGTTGGGTTGAGCGTATTGAACCTTCTTCTTTCTTGACAATGCGTTTGCAAGGAGCAACCGTGCGCGATCGCCCTCAAATTTATTCGGCGGCTGGCATTTGGCAAGATACGTTGTCTGCCTTAGCTGAACTGCGGTACGCCAATCCGACTGATGCTGAGTTAACCGCCGATTGGGTGAGTTTATTGAATTCCGTAAATTTAGAAGGCATTGCAGATGCCCCCTTGCTGACGATTGAGAATCAAACGCCCCCGTCTGCTCCTGCCCCCTTAGACGAGTCTGTCAGTCCCCCATCTCCAGCGGATACCAACCCTAGCCAACCCTCCATCTAGGCAATCCCTACTATTGAATGGCGATCGCTAATAAACCTGGACATGTGATAGTGCGAGACTGGCGCTTTGTCGGTGTTAAATTTTAGGGTTGCTGGTTTCTAATGGCACTCCTTCAGATCTCCAAGGTTTCGCAAACCTCGGAGGTCTCCCGGCTCTCACAGGCTGACGAACGGCTTACGCGATTGAACCGTGGTATGCACGTTCAATTAAGTCCAGAAACGGTATTGTGGGGCGCGGAGCGCCCCACAATACCGTTTCTGAACAAAACAATGAGCCGCGCATTGCGCGGCTCATTGTTTTTATTCAAAAAATTTAGAGGGTTTCAGCAGATGTATCTTTGGTCGGTGCTAGTTGTTCAGGTTCGCTAACCTTCGCCACCAGCGGTGGAGTAGAAACAACGGGCTTGACGGTAGGAGGTTCTGGTGTGGGCAATGGCGGTTTTTCAGGCAAACCGAGTTGCTCTCTTGCCAGGGCTAAGGTTGAAGAAATACCTGTTTTGCCGACATTGAGCAGAGCTTTACCAGTTTCCGATGCAATTTGGTCAGAACTGGTTTCTTGCAAGCTACTGAACCAAGCTTTCAAGCTGCGACCTGCGACCACAGAGTTGGTCGCAATCCAATCAAATAAAACTAAAACTAAGCAAAGTGTTAGCCAGACTAGATGAGCCGCTTCTTTGAGAATCTGCCAGGTGACAGCGATCGCCTGTTGATAAGTTTCAAGCGTCGTCGGGGCAGAAACAGTTTGCCAGAGCTTAGTTGCTTGGGATGAAATTTGAGTACTCATAGTCAAGAAATAAAACTCAGTGCGTCCAAAGCAGATTCAAGGGTAAACAGAACAGTCAAAAATGAATAATGCATTCACCATAACGTTTCGCCGAAGCTCTTGCAGGAAGTGCAGGAACAACGTCAAGACTCTATTACAAAGAATCAGAGTCAATTAAAGCAGATTGCTATAAAATAGTCGAACTTCCGGGATTACACTGCAATGTCTTTTACATCCCTCCATAAGGTTTTTACGTCCCTGGAAAATCGAGACGCCTGGAAAGCCCAACAACAATTCCAACAGTTACTTGATTGCTGGGCTCAGGTAGTCGGGAAAGCCGTTGCCGCCCAAACCCGCCCCATTGCCCTACGCCGACAGGTTCTCTACGTCGCCACATCCAGCTCGACCTGGGCACAAAACTTAGCGTTTGAACGCCACCGGATTTTGCAAAAACTTAACCCGCTCTTAGGGATGGCAATTAGCGATATTCGCTTTTCCAATGCCCAATGGTATTCCAGCCAAAAAACAGCATGGGTGAGTACAGAAACGTCCCAGATCTGGCAGCAACATCCCAGCCAACTCAAAACTGGCTCTGTTAAAGCCACCGATTTACTCCCGGCTCAGCCCCACGATCCCCAAACTGCGTTTCAAACCTGGGAAAAGGTCATTAAGCTGCAATCTCAAAAATTGCCCCTCTGCCCTCAGTGCCAATGCCCGACTCCAGCTGGAGAGTTAGAACGATGGTCGATTTGCGCCCACTGCGCCACAAAAGCATGGGGACACAGTAAGCCGCTTTAGCCGCAGGATCGTTGTCAGTCATCACACTACCGCTAAATCTATTGCGATCGCGTTAGATCGATAACGCGTTGAAACGCGGCACCCCACCTGATTTTTCCAACACATCACTATGAAATTTTGGGTGTTGGTATTCATGGGGTGATTTTTTGTGGTGTGGGTAACGCCTGCGCTACAAAAAATTAATACAGTTCTATGACTACCAAATTTTGCTATCAGTAAAAATCCAGGTCTTTAATTAGACAGGAATAATACGGATGTGAACTCCAATTGAATTTTGCCCCATACACGGTGAAGGGCAAGGATTTATCCTGTTTTCGCATAGGTAATTATCCTAATTTTTTCAGGGGATACCCTTCTTTAAAGTTATGTCGTTTGTGGATGCAGCAAATCTACGTATTCAGCCTCTCCAGTGAAATAAAACCTCTATAAAAACCTCTGCAAATTTCCGGAGCAATCTGAGGGACAGGTGAAGCTAAATTTGGTTGGTAACGCTACCTCTAACTGACTTTATAAAGAAATTAGGTCTGAAATTATCAATTCTTGATTGCGAAATCCTGTCTTTCATTAAGCAATATTTCGGAGAATCAGAAAGATAGAGTCAAACCATATTTTGATTTTCATAAATCTTTTTCCTCTATTTCTGTAAATAAAAGGGTTTTACAAGAATTTGCTTAGATCTCGTTGGAGTTGATCCCTGATAGTTTTTAAGCAAATTCAGAGAAGTTACTGAAAATTTCAGAGTAAGAGTGTTCATAGTTGAATATGTCTGTTTTCGTAACAGAAATATAAAAACAATCTAAATATCAATTTCGACCTGGGATCGCTATAAGTCAACGGGGATAGACATTTGATGGTCTTAACTATGCTGTGCCTGAAAAATCACAAAGCTGAGAATAGTTGTAAAGAGATTCCTTTAATTCCTCATATGGGCACTTTTAATACTTCTGTCTCTAACTGTCGGCACTGCCAGTTCTATCAAATAGAAGGCAGACGCGGTGGTCACTGTCAACAACTTAGTGTCTCTGTTCAAAGTGGATGGAAAGCCTGTGCCTTAGCGATCCCAGCCTTTTCTCCGGCATGGGCGAAAACAGACGAGATTTTACTCTCCAAAGACGCGAATCTAGATGTATCTAAGGTGCCTGTATCAATAGAATTACGACCTGCATATGTATCAAAAGCTACAGAAGATCATGTAACTGTGGCAGCTGTGCTTCCCGTTTAAAGAGTCTATCTCTTAAGAAGCTACGGCTAAAAAAAATTCCAGTGTTGTTATAGCGCAGCGGCTCTGCCCCGTAACAACACTGGATTTTTTTTATAAATGCCTCTCAATTGCTATGCCTGAAGTCAGCCCAATCGGGGTTCGATCGGTGGGGCGCAAAATTTGCAGAAATGGAATGCTCCCAATCGACGCCACTTTGGACTATGATTTAAAGCTGAAAAGGATTTGCTTAACATTTCTGTATGGATATTCTTACGCTGGGTTGGGTTTCTTTGTTGGTCGTCTTTACCTTCTCTATCTCTTTAGTCGTTTGGGGTCGTAACGGGTTCTAATGGGAATGGGCATGAGTCTCAGCATTACTCCCCTTAATGTTTTAGCAACGCTTGCCTTAGTGCTAATGGTTTCAGTGACGGCAGGGGTTGCCTATCTCACTACTGTTGAGTGGCGCGATCGCCGTCGCCAGGAACGAGAAAAACGAGGTCGATAACATAAAACCTCTGTTTGAAAGATGGAGCCAAAGTGCTACCCTCGTTGCCAGCATGCAAGAGTTTTGCAGGAACGGTTACTAAACTGTTTGTAGATGAACAGATATAGAACTGACACAATTAGATAATTTTTTGGGGGTACATCATTTACTGATGTGCCCTTGTCTTTTTAGGGTTTGATTTAGCGCTGACATACTGAGAAGCATCCAAATAGTTTGGGAGAGGCGCACCCCGAAGGGGTGCACCTCTCCCAAACCGTTTTCTTGCACCTCATTTAAAACGGCTATATCTCCATTCTCAATGGCGTGAAGTTCAAGTGGTTGAGTGAGAGCCGCACTCCGGGCGGCTCTCACTCAACCACCGAAATCTATCCAGACGCGAAGCGCTATAGACTGATTGAAATCTTCCACAGAATTTTTATGACAACCACTCAGGCACCTGGGCATCTTCCCCAATCTCACCCCATCAACCATCCTCTGGAACCTTTGACGATCGCAGAAGTTGCAGCGGCTGTCGCCCTCGTGAAACAAGAGTATGCGGTTGGGGATCAGTTTCGCTTTCCCTGTGTGACGTTGCATGAGCCGCCTAAGTCGGTCGTGTTGGCATTCAAAACAGGCGATCCGATTCAGCGAGAGGCATTTCTGATCTTGCTCGACAATGCCACAGGGGCAACCTATGAGGCGATCGCCTCTCTTAGCGAAAATAAGGTGATCTCCTGGACGCAGATTCCAGAAGTGCAGCCCAACATCATGGCAGATGAGCTGGTAGAGTGCGAAGCGGCTGTGAAAGCCCATCCCGAGTTTCAAGCGGCGATCGCAAAACGGGGGATTGGTGATTTAGCTCTGGTTGTAGTTGATCCCTGGGCGATCGGTAACTTTGGCTTTGAAGACGAACAAGGGCTGCGGCTGTCTCGCTGTCTTTGCTATTTGCGTACCACACCGGGCAGCAACTTTTATTCTCGCCCAATTGATGGCTTGGTTCCGGTCGTTGACCTGAACAAAATGGAGGTTCTACGCATTGAAGATGCAGGTGTCGTGCCGATTCCACCCGAAGCGGGAGAGTATGCCAAAGAATTTACATCTCAATTTCGTGCAGACATCAAACCGCTGCATATTACTCAACCCGAGGGTGCTAGTTTTACCGTAGATGGGCACCAGATCCGGTGGCAAAAGTGGCAGATGCGGATTGGGTTTACCCCCCGTGAAGGGCTGGTGTTATATACCGTTGGCTATGAAGACCAAGGAAATGTGCGATCGATTCTCTATCGGGCATCCATGGCAGAGATGGTGGTGCCCTATGGTGATCCACGACCGCAGCATTTTCGCAAGAATGCCTTTGATTTAGGTGAACATGGCGTGGGCATGCTGGCAAACTCGCTCACCAATGGCTGCGATTGCCTCGGTGAAATTTATTACTTTGATGCCGTGCTAACCGATAGTCGGGGTAATGTTGCGGTAACCGAAAATGCTATTTGTTTGCACGAAGAAGACTATGGCATTTTGTGGAAGCATACAGATTGGCGACGGGATCATGTCGATGTCAGGCGATCGCGTCGTCTGGTGGTGTCGTTTATTGCCACCGTTGATAACTACGAATACGGCTTCTACTGGTATTTTTACCAGGACGGCACGATTCAATATGAAATTAAGCTGACTGGAATTTTGCTTTGCGGGGTTCTGGCAGAGTATCCCAAATATGGCACCCTGGTTGCACCCGACGTTAATGCATTGAACCACCAGCATTTCTTTGGAATGCGCCTGGATTTTGATATTGATGGCAGCGATAACTCGGTCTACGAAGTCAACTCTTTTGCCGAACCCATGGGGCCCGAAAACCCCTACGGTAATGCGTTTTACGCGGAATCAACCCTATTGCAAAACGAGCAAGCTGCCCAACGCATCATCGATCCCCTGGCAGGTCGGTATTGGAAAGTCGTGAATCCTTCCGTCCACAACCGCTTGGGACAACCTGTCGGCTTCAAAATTATCCCCGGTGAGAATGTCTTACCCTTTGCCCATGCCGAAGCCCCAATTCTCAAGCGTGCTAGGTTTCTTACCCGTCACCTTTGGGTAACTCCCTATGAAGCGGCTGAAAAATATCCGGCAGGCAATTACCCCAATCAGCATCCTGGGGGTGAAGGGTTACCCAAATGGACGCAGGCAAACCGCGCCATTGAAAACACTGATGTTGTTGTCTGGTATGTGTTTGGGCACCATCACATTCCTCGCCCCGAAGACTATCCCATCATGCCCACGGCTTATAGCGGCTTTATGCTCAAACCCGTTGGCTTTTTTGATGCCAATCCGGCACTGGATGTACCACCCTCCGTACCAAAAGGGGGTCAGTGTCACTAAACTGGAGTTAGCCTCCATGAATTGACAGTAGGTTTTGATCTCTAAAAATCAAATCTTTTTATTTTCCTTTAGGATTGGGAAATTATGCAGGCAAAAGAAAAGTAATTTATGAAGTCAGACTTACGTCGCTTATGGATTTGTATACTACTCTTTCTTGTCCTGGTTGTTGGAATTGTGCTTGCGTCATCAGGTGAAGCTGAAGCAAGGGCGGCTCTAGATGCCAGTTATATATCCAGTTCTCAGAATTGGTGTCATCCGTTGGCTCAGGGAAGCAGTGCAAACCAGATATCTGCCAAACTTAGCGAAATGACGGGTGAAGCAGCGTCACCCCTATTGGGAATAACTCTTATTGGGCTGTTCAAAAATGTTTGTACGGGTACTGAATATCGAGACTTATTGCCCTGGTATTATCAGTTAAAGTTTTTGTTGCCTGCTCTTCTTATCTTGATAGCAGTAATGGTGAAAGACACCTTACTGACGCCGTTAGGACCTCTCAAAAAACCACTGGATGCGTTGGGTGAAATTATTCATGTCGTCAGTGGGATCATTGTTTTACCAATCGCCACAACTCAATTTTCTGATAGCATTTCCTATTCTATTGCAGATGGTTTAGTTTCCTTTACCCATTGGCTTATGCCGATCGCTTATGCAACGGAAACTATCCCTTTATTAGAACCTTCCAGCATATTCTTGTTTCTGGGTAAAGTCTTGGGTACGGGAGTAGGTTTAATTCTATTTAGTACAATTTGGGTGCTGGGTAATGTGCTTGAAGTATTTATATTTCTCTCACCCATTCCTTTTGTTGATACTGCTTTAAAAACTGTCCGTACATTTTTGATTACAGGATTAATGAGTATTGCTTACCTTAATCCCTTTGTAGGTGCGATCGCATCTTTAATCATCATATTTTTAGCCATTCGAATGTTTGGATATTCATTCCGTATATTCATATTTGGGTTAGTTTATTGTTCAGATTTTATACAGAGAAAATGGCATAAAAACCAGATCGATGATCAAGGAATTCTAGCCTTTTCGGGGCAAGGAATGGCTGGCATAAAAAATCTCTCTGCCGGTCGTCTTTATCTAGAAGAAGGAAATTTACTTTTCGTTTATTATCCCTTGCTAGTCTTACCACCTCGACGAATTGTTGTCCCTGTTGACAAGATGATTAATGTGGCACGAGGGCTTACAACTCCGGTCATTTCAAAAACTGATCCAATGACAGAAAAAAGTCAAATCTTATTCCGTTTACCTCCGCGATATCGAAATCAAGAAATGACTATTGGGCTATTTTTAAATCTTTCCGTTAATCAATCAAACACCCCCCGTCGTCGCAAAGGTGGGCTATGGGGCTGGTTAAACCTCAGTCTAGACTAGTGTTGCGAATATAGCGATCCTGAGTCAGTCGTGAAAGCGCCCGCCCGAAGGGCGGGCGCTTTCACAACTGATCATTTTCATAAATCAAATAGGATTGCTATATATGAAGGGGTATGCCTCTGCAAAATCAGCAACGCCCTACGTCATTGAAATACATGAGATGATGAGCTGTTAATCAATAGCCAACAGCTATGTCTAACTTCACTCTGGTCATTGGCAATAAAAACTATTCTTCCTGGTCATTGCGAGCCTGGTTAGTGCTGAAACAAGCCGCGATCGCATTTGATGAAATTCGCGTTTTGCTGCGTCTACCCGATAGTCGCCGTCATATTTTGCAGTATTCTCCGTCGGGTAAGGTGCCGGTGCTATTGCACAACGGCGTCTCGATTTGGGAATCGATCGCCATTGGTGAATATATTGCCGAACTGTTTCCCGATCGCCACCTATTGCCGGTAAATGCTGAAGCAAGAGCGATCGCCCGTGCTGTCAGTGCCGAAATGCACGCCGGGTTTCAACCGTTGCGCCAAGCTCTGCCGATGGATTGTCGTGGGCGCAATCTCAAGCGACCGATCAACGCTGACGTGCAAGCCGATATCGATCGCATCAGGGCTATCTGGCGCAACTGTCGCGAACAATTTGGTCGTGACGGTGATTTCCTGTTGGGGCACTTCACCTTAGCAGATGCCATGTATGCGCCTGTTATATCTCGATTCATTACGTATGATGTGCAATTAGACACAGTAGAGCAAGCCTATGCAGACGCCGTTTGGTCATTACCCGCGATGCAAGACTGGCTGGCAGCGGCAGCTGTAGAACCTGAAGTCCTTGAAAACCCCTAAGTCCCAATCATCGCCCATCAAATCTTCATCATTTTCTTCTCAATCAAGGCTTCAACTCACAAAGACTTTATCGTTTGAGTCCTTTACAGCTCTTGTTCCTAGCGATTAATCTAGTCTAGGAAATGATTTTTCGAAAATCCTCTTCCCAGCTCAGTAGTTTCCCACAAACTGCCGAGGCACATTCCATCTTTCTGTTTCATCCTGGTAGCGCAAACACCAAATTTTGCAGCACGGGGGCTTGGGGGCTGCGCCCTCAAGAGGGAGTTTCACCATCTCCACCTCCTCCAAAACGTTTAATTTGGTGTGTTAGTGATCTGTCAATTCATCATTGACGGGCTTGATGAGGTCATACAGTGCACGACGCACGGTATATCACCCCATCAACGATTGCTTGATGCAACGCTAGGTTTTCGGGATTGCCAATTCTAAGAGCAACCTTGAATATAGAGATTTCTTCCCTATGCTCAAATGTACTTCTAGTACCAATTGAAACAAAACGTATGACAGATAAAAAGTGTGTGGATAATGCTTTTACCCAAGAAGCAGTCGTGCTGCACTTGCATCAGTCGCCGTCGCGTTTTCGTCTTGGTATAAGATTGGCAGCGCCGTTATCTCCTCCTCACGATTTCGGATAGGGGATTGAACGCGGTCATGGTTAACCGTGCAGGCAATGCCTTCACAAGCCATACATACCGCTCAAACCCGACTATCCCTTTGTATGCGGCATTGTTGAATCATGGGATGAATTTGTCCGTTAAACCGTTGGTCTTAGGGACAAATTTATCTGGCAAACTAGTGTTGCAGATTCTAAATTTTGCACGATGGGGCGTGGGAGCGCAGCCTCCACACAGGGGTTCTACCTCTGCACCCCGTTGCAAAATTTTTGATTGAGTCTACTAGCAACGCCTTTATGCCAGCGGGGCATGATGTTCTCCGTAGGTATTTGTGTGTGAATGGCAGGTGGCATAGTGCACGGATCAATTTAGGTTGATGACCCCATCTGCGATTCAAGTATGGAATTCCTCGACGGTTATCCCTGGACTCTCCAAATTGGTTACAGATAGCGCTCAAGACAAGGTGTAGCGCTGCACAGAAGCGATCGCAATCTAGCGTTGCAAGCACTAAATTTTGCAACATGGGGTATGGGGGCTGTGCCCCCACGTGGGGATTTCACCCCTGTCCCCTCGTTGTAAAACTTTTAATTGCATTGACTAGTACTCATTGATTGATACGGTGCAGAGATCGATGTGGTTTGAGGATGCTTGGGATCACAAATTAATTGAAACCCGGACGGTTATTTTTGTCAGCGCGGCGGAGCCGCGCTGACAAAAATAAATCTTCGGTTTTATTCAATCCACGATTCTTGGCATGCTCAAAACTCCTCAATGAAACGTATAGCAGCCGAAGGGCTGGTTAGGACAGGGGTCCGGGAAATAGTCCCCAGCCAGGAGTTCCACTCCTGCACCCCGTCCTAATGCACCATTCCATTGCTGTATCATTTCGCAACGGATCGGGCAACCACAGGAACTGCATCAGGGTTGCTGTTAGTCTTGGGTGCAAGCATCAAGGCTCAGCCATTAAAACGGGATCATCAAAACGGGATCATCAAGACGGGATGTTGATGACAAACAGGTGTATTGAAATTATGAGGACAATTTTTCAATATCTCAATACCTCCTGAGAATCATCCATTCTTAAACTTGAACGGGATGAATGGGTTGTGAAGAGCGAGCCATTTTTGAAATCAGAGCTTGGGGTTGAAACACTCCAAACTTTGGTGTGAATTTGTACAATCCTAAGTTTTCAACCTATTGGTTAGTTCAAAAACAATGACATCGGCAATGATTATTGAAGGAAGCAATCTGGTGAAAGAAGGCTGGAAGCTCCTAGAACAATCGATCGTGTATTATCGCGATCGCCCAGTTGGAACTGTAGCAGCATGTGATCCAACCGTTGAAGCACTCAACTACGATCAATGTTTTGTTCGTGATTTTGTCTCTTCAGCACTGCTATTTTTGATTAGTGGACGTTCGGAAATAGTTCGTAACTTTTTGATTGAAACGCTGGCACTACAGAACAGCGATAAGGCAATGGATTGTTTCCATGCCGGTCAAGGATTGATGCCTGCTAGCTTCAAGGTGGAATCACTAGACGGCTGGGAATACCTTACAGCGGACTTTGGCGAACATGCGATCGGACGGGTCACACCCGTCGATTCTTGCTTGTGGTGGATGGTGTTACTGCGTGCCTATGTAAAATCAACCGGGGATTTAGATCTGGCACATCGTCCCGATTTCCAACAAGGCATCCTCCAGATTCTCAAACTCTGTCTTGCCGATCGATTTGATATGTATCCCACCATGTTGGTTCCCGATGGTGCCTTCATGATTGACCGACGCATGGGCGTAGATGGGCATCCGTTAGAAATTCAAGCGCTGTTTTATGCGGCTCTGCGCTCAGCCAGAGAGCTATTGCTGCCAGGATATAAGCGCGATATCTACATTCAAGTTGTCAATCAGCGTTTGAGTGTACTGAACTACCACATTCGAGAATATTACTGGCTTGATCTAAAGCGGCTCAATACGATTTATCGATTTAGAGGTGAAGAATTTGGTGAAACTGCCATCAATAAATTCAACATCTATCCCGAATCTATTCCCAACTGGGTTACAGACTGGATGCCCGAACGAGGGGGGTATCTGGCAGGAAATTTGGGACCGGCACGCATGGACTTCCGGTTTTTTGCTCTCGGCAATTTAATGTCAATTAGTGCGTCCCTGGTCAGTGCCAAAGAAGCTGGATTGATCATGGATTTGATTGAACAACGGTGGCAAGATCTGGTGGGCTATATGCCGATGAAAATTTGCTTCCCAGCCGTGGAAGATACAGAGTGGCGGATTATGACGGGTTGCGATCCGAAAAACGTACCCTGGTCTTATCACAATGGGGGGAATTGGCCTGTATTGATGTGGTTTATGGCAGCCGCTGCCCAAAAAACAGGACGAGCAGAACTCGGCTGGCGAGCACTGGAAATTGCAGAACAACGGCTGGCAGAAGATGAATGGCCCGAGTATTACGACGGTCGCAATGGACGATTAGTAGGGAAAGCCTCACGGAAATATCAGACCTGGACGATCGCCGGATTTTTACTGGCTAAAGAACTGATGGAAAATCCTAAGCATCTGGACTTGATCAGTTTTGAGGAAGAACCTGAAATGCTGGATTGGTTAAAAGCCTACTCGGAAGCTTAATGTTGCAAAGCTTCAACCGGAAGACGCAATGATGTTTTGCGGCGCAGGCAAAGCCTGCGCCGCAAAAATTATCTGCACAATTGCATGAATATCATTCTCCAGGTTTTTAAGTTTTGAGTATGAATGCATTGCAGATTTGCATTTTTGGTATAGCGTTGGGAAAAAGTTTTCAGGGGATCAGAGAATATGAAGCACAAGATATTTTACTGGCTAGGTTTAGCGGCGATCGCCTCCCTCTCTGGCTTGATCAACACAGGCACATCACTAGCCACCGATCTATCCCTTCCAGCGCCGTCTTCCAACTCCGATGAAACCCAGGTCGCCCAGCTTTTTTATCCCCCTGCGGATGCTCGAACTCAGGGTGTCAGTGTGATAGGTCACGGCGTGGCAATCGCCCCTGCCGATACGGCTAAGATCCAACTCTTTTTTGTGGGCACACAGTCACCCGACGCACTGCCTGGTCAATTTCCTCCCCCAACAGGAAACACGACATTAACACCAGACCAATTGCAGCCTATCGTAGACGCCCTGGTCGCATCGGGAGTTTCAGCAGAAGCAATTGAATTGGGAAGTTCTTCTACTCAAACTTTTATCTTTTTCAATGTTCAGGGTCAGCAGATGACCATTTCGCTGGTACGTCCTACTCCCGCACGGGTTCAAGAATTGGTTGAATTAGCTCAAAAAACTAGTGCAGACAGTAATCTCCTGACGATTGCCAGTGTATCTGTGCAATATTTCGTCGATGATTGTCAAGAACTGGCCAGTCAAGCCTATATATCTGCGATCGCCGATGCCCAAAGTCGAGCCAATGCGATCGCCACCCCCCTTAATGTTGAATTAGAAGCAATCCCTTCTGTTGCCGAGTCTCCTTTTGGTCTGTTGACGTTTATGCCCGGTTCGACCTGCGATGCTGCGCCTGTGATGTCGCTCCCATTTAACATTAATTTGACGCAACCAGCTTACAATCCTTCAAGTCCTGCTGAAGTTCAAGTGCGGCGAGATCTGTTTATCACCTTCCCCATTCATAATTAAAGGCACCGTTGAAGACAGTCTCGTTTGACGTCGAGAACCCTCTCCGAAACAAGGGTGCAAGTGAATGATCGTGCCTGGATAGATTACGGTTATTAAGAGAGCCGCGCTCCGCGCGGCTCTCTTAATAATTTAATAGTTGAATACAATTGAGAATTGCTATGCTTTCTTGAGCTCATTTTTTCAGATTTGTAGTGAGATTTTGGAGAATGGGTAATGAGTATGTCTCAGGGTAGATTTTAATTATTAGTTTTTTATGGGTTAAATACAGTCAAAGCTAATATCTAAAAACCTCCCAGACATTTCCGGAAAGCTGATGCAAAGCTAGGAAGGATGGAACATTTAGGGGGTGTTTCTGGACATTTCTATCATGAAACCCTTTCTTTATCTTTAATCAGGATCATGGCAGATCAATCACCCTTTTTTCCGTTAGATCATGGCGTTGTTGATTCTGAGTCTTTATTTGGGCATGAACGTGAACCGTTGACATTGCCCAATAGATCGCTATCCAACCCTGCGGAAGATCTGGACGGAGCAAGTGATGTAGACTTTGCTAACGAGGCAAGCAGTCAGGATGACTTTGCCTTGCGGGTACAGTCGTTTGCGATGCACTACCAAAAGTTCGTGGGCTATCCCGTAGCCGAGCAACTGTTCTGGAAATATGCAGCAAGTGCCATGAAGAAACAAGACTTTAAACCATCGCTCTGGTCTTATCCGTTAACCAAGACAATTCTTATGGGAGCGGGCAGCCTTGCTGCAACGCTGGCTATTGGTATTATGCTTTCCGAGAGTTCGGATTCGCAACCGACATTTACCTATCGGACAGCTCCTGCGTCTTCTCAAGTTAGCCCCACAACTCAACCGTTGCCGTCACCCTATCGTCCGACGATTGGGCAACCCAATTCTCTATTACCCGGTGCCGTTGAGTTTTCTAATTCCACTCCGTTATCGCCATCCACAACTCGTCAATTACCTGAAGTTAGCGTTCCTTATGCGTCGGCTCGTTTTCCCACACGGCAATTACTAACTGAGCCACTGATGCGCGTTAGTGAGCCTCCAAGCCTATCTCCTAATTATTTAGCCTATGCTAATGCGATCGCCAATCGCACACCTAGCCAGCCAGTACAGCCATTATCAACGCAAGGGTTAGCCAGTATTGCTAATTCACAAGCAAGAGTCACAATAGATCCCAATCAGCATCCCGCCGCGATCGCCAATCCTGGCGCGGGTGAACCGCAGATGAATGCAGAATTAGCACCTGAAATAGCGACGTCCCACCTGACTGATGTATCCAGACCTGAGGCAGTAATAGCTAATCGTATACCGGGTGATGTTTCTAGTAATATCGCCGGTAATATTCCTGGTACAAATATCCCTAGTAATCCTTCCAGTCACCTTCCGGGTACGAATCCTGCGCAAGGCAATAGTCCTGCTTCCATAGCGGCAAACGTCGGTCTTACGGCGGCTCAACCAACTTTAGCAACTCCTACGACACAGGCAACCCGGTCTAATGAAACTATCCAGGCAGGACATGAAGCCTTCCATGCGTCAGCACAACAATCGGGGTTAGAAATTAATTCAGCGGTTCGACTCAACCCTTATCAGATGATTCGTCCGGACGGACGCATGGAAACTGCACCAGCTCAGGCTGAATCTCCTCTATCGGCTGTTCCTGAAAACGTCGATGATACGCGATCGCCTGCCGATGAACGTGCGATCGCTCCGACATTGGATGCGGTTAAATATCCGGGGATGGTATCTACGAAGTTAGAAGAATCGTTGGTAGGAATTCAGTATTTCTTGACCCTGGCACACCAGGTTGCTGATTCACATTCGCAAGCGTTGCTGCCTTTGACCGATCAAGCTGCCCGTGAAGCCGGAGAATTAAGCCAAATTCCTAACTTCCGGGTGTTTCGTTTGTCCAATAGCGACTATCAGCAAGCCTGGGCATTTGTTAGCACGAATGCTGCCAACCCTCTAGAACGCTCTGACCATCAAGCTGATAGCCCGATTATTCCTAATTATGGATTCATCGACTATCAACGGCAAATGATTGTCTTACCAGCCCCCTCCGCGAGTTAAGGAATCTTCTGTTCCTAACTCGATAGCATCAGTTCCGGCAATGTCTTGATTAATATTCACCTTGCCGTAATCTATTTGATACATCATTGACATACCCAAAGCTTACAGTGAAGCTGTCAGAAATCTGACAGCTTTTTTTCGCCTCAATTAGGTTAAAGAGTCACACAGCAGCCGAGGGGTTGATTAAGACAAAGGTTGTATGAGAACCCACGCTCCGCGTGGGTTCTCATACAAGCTCCTGATTTAACCGTCTCGACGGTTGCTATATGCCCCCGAACAGAGGTTCTACCCCTGCACCCCGTTCCAATTAAAAATCCCAATTTTGTTGAGGCACAGCTCTGCTGTGCCTCAACAGAACTGGGATTTTATTAACCCGTATATCTTGAACGATGACGATCGACTTAAAACGAACTTATTAAAAAGTAGTTTGGAGACTTTTATGTCTAACTTATTGACAAAATTTAGTGTATTCAAAAGCGTTATGATTAGCGCGATGGCGATCGCACTATTGGGTTTGGCAGCGTGTTCTAACACAACTCCTCAATCTACTGAAGATCCGTTGATTGGCAACAATAATAGCGAAGCAGATGTCGATGCGGCGATCGCACCTCAAGGTCGATTACTCGAACTGAATACTTTGATTAGACGGAGTGCCCGCCTCTATGAAGCGGCAGAAAACCAGAAATGGCCGATCGCAGCCAACCAAATCAAGGCGATCAAAGAATCGATCGGTATTCTTAAAGCCAATAACAAACTGGATGAAGCAACAATTGCTCAACTGGAAGCACAGGTTAACCAGCTAGAGCAAGCCGTTAACTCAAAAGATGATACGGCAACCATGCAACAATCGATGACTCTACTGAAAGCGGCGACTGAACAAATCAAAATCATCCTGGCGTCTGTTCAGCCGGTTGAAATTGTGGTGCTTAACTCCTACGCCCATATGCTAGAAGCTGATGCTACCGCCCAAAATATCACCACAGCAAAGGAAACCTCTACCAATATCAAATCGACGTGGGAAACGTTGCGTCCTCGGATTGAGGCTAAAGGCGGAACCGCAGCCACCCAGCCGTTTGATACTCTGGTTGCTGAGCTGGAAAAAGCACAGTCTGCTCAGGACTATAGCCAATTGGCACCCCAGATTTTGACAGGGGTAGAAAGTTTGCAAACCGTGCTGCGACAGTAAGATTTAAATGTATTTAGGGTTCCAGAGATGTGTCGAAAAGCGGCGCGCCGCTTTTCGACACATCCCAATTCCTGGAATCAATCAGGATGCCATCCGTTTAGGGTTGCATTTGCTGGAGATAGAGCAAGGTTTGCTGATAGTTATAGCCATCACCCTGTTGCTGAAATAAAGCGGCAGCGTGTTGTAAATCTTCAATGGCAGAGGAGCGATCGCCTGTTTCAAAATACAGCAATCCCCGACTTCCATAGGCATCCGCTGCATTAGGGTTGAGCCGGATTACCTCGGTATAATCGGCGATCGCCTCTGTCCGATGACCCATTTCAGCCTGAATAGTTGCCCGATTGTAGTAAGAATCGGCATGGTACGGATCAATGGCGATCGCTTGATTGAAATCGGCTAACCCCTGCTGCGGATCACCCATCATGGCATAGAGGATACCCCGACTATTAAGCGCTTCTACATGGCTCGGATCTAGCTCAATTGCCCGATTCAGGTTGGCGATCGCATCGTCTGAATTATTTAAATGCAGGCTGGCTTCACCCAGATTGTAATACGCCTCTGCATTGTTGGGGTCATGTTGCACAGCATCTTGAAAATCTGCGATCGCCTGGTCAATGTCTCCCAAGTCATGATATGCAATACCCCGGTGCAGAAATGCCTCTGTATAAGACGGGTCAATTTCAAGGGCATGGGTATAGTTAAGAATTGCAGCGGGGAAATTGCCTTCGGCTGCTAGCTCAAGCCCTTGATTGACAAGTGTTTCAGCTCTTAACGGAGCAGGATAGTTGACGGTTGTCGAAGCAACCCACTGAGGAACGGTTTGGGCGTTGACTGGCAGACTGGCAGTCATGCCACCAAGGGTGAGTGCCACAGCCGCACTGACACAATGACTCCAGCGAGGTACCGCACCATCGTTTCGGCTCATGATTATCCTCTTACAGCAAGTTTCGATTGAGTAACCCACACCGATCTAGTGCAACGCTGTGTAACTACACAAATGGCTGCACTCGAAGTGTTCCATTCCTATAGTAACCAGGTTAATACCAGATTAGGCAGAATTACTCATGTGAAAATGATCAGGTGTGAAAGCGCCCGCCCGAAGGGCGGGCGCTTTCACACCTGATTTAGGATCGCCATATAGCAATCTCAAAGGGTTTGTGATGCCAATTTGAATTAAGAGCACGACAGACATCTGTAAGGGCTTGGCAATGCCAAGCCCCTCCTGAACTTCTATATCCCCAACATCAGCCATGCTGGTATGGGATGCTTCAATTGGGACGATGGACGATCGTTTCTACGACTCTTTGCTTCGCTTTCGGTTCAATTCCTACTACACGCACATAGTCATCGGCATGATCTGCCAGGCAGGTTGTCAGAGTGGCGATCGCCTCTGATTCATTTCCCTGCACCGTGGCATAGCAATTCCAGGAATTAGTCCGAAACCGTCGTGGATCCACATATTCAATCCCAATTCGGTACCCTTGCGCCGACAAGCCCTGGAGTTGTTGCAATGTTTCTGGACTCAAACTGGAGTGATGCCCATTGCTGTGGCTGGCAACCGCTGCTTGACTGGGAGTGGTTGCCTCAGCAGAGGTCGGTGTGCGTCTGGTTCGACCTGTGGCTCGCTTGGCATCTGAGTGCATCTGAGATGATGCTGGCTCCACCATTGGTGACATCGGCTGATGCAAAATGTTGTATTCCTGCATTAACCGCATCTCACTGATGCGATCCTGCTCTCGCACCAGTAAATGTCCGGTTTCAATCAAATGAGGCAAACTAAAGTCAGGTTGGCGAAATTCTGGAGGCTTTTCTGCCGAGTTGACAATTCGGCGACCAATATTTTCAATGCCAACATCTTGAATCAGATGTCGGATTTGCTCGTCATACAAACGCGATCGCAAAGCACTATAAAAATCGATCGATTGCTTTGGAAACGTATCTACCAGAGTTTGAATATCCGCCCGCGACACGGCATCCCCTGAAAAAATGCCGCCGACAATGCCAATGCGGTCTTCATGGCTGGGTTCCCAATAAAACTTTTCCATTCGCCCATCCCGAATCAAGGGCGCATAAAGGGTGGAAAAGTCATTCCCCGTAACGATGATGGGAATCCGTTGAATTGGTTCTGCCTCATAGCTTCCCGGCAGTTGCACGTTGGTCGGGTTGTCCGCAATATTCATCAACGTCGCGTTGACCAATTGTGTATTGACTGTATATTGCGTGGATTGATCAACCCGTCCGGCTCCGGCATCTAAATCGTTGATCATGACAACTGCCATCTTGCCACGCACTTTTACCAGCTCTGCGGCTTCTCGATAACGCAGCCGAATCAGGCGTGACGGATCACCGGCATCGGGGCTTTCCAATTCACCTGCGGAAATATGAACAACTTCCACGCCCATCCGTTGGAATGCTAATTCACACTGAAACGATTTTCCTTCTCCTTTACGCCCGTGAACGCCTAAGATCAACGGCACTTTTACGTTGGGAAAGTCTAAATAATTCTTAGTCAGGTGAATTGAAATTTTGTCGAGAAAGTGAGGAGCAATGTAGTAAGCCATAACCGAGACACACGAGTAATCAAAATGGTGCGAAAAAAAGGAGAAGTGCAACCAATCACCTCTCCTGAAAATTTTGTCGTTAATAATTCGATGTTGCAGAGCTGGGATGGGTGACTGCCATCTTTCAATGGCACGAATTGTAAGTTATTTTCTAGGAATCTCACAAGGTACGCTTCCCAGGAAATAACCTTAATTTATCCCAAAACAAAACGCTCTATTTAGAGAGAATCAAGATCTAAAGAGAATTGGGCGATCGCTTAATGCAAACCCTCTAAACACTGGTTGTTGCCGAATCTCGGCAAGCATTTGAATGAGAAACCGAAGGTTTCTCATTCAAATGCTGACTCTAGACCCTCACGATGTCATGAGGAACGAGCCTTAGTAGCGATAGCCGCCGCCGCCGCTGAAATTGTTACCGGAGCCAGGCTTATGAACGATGAAGCTCATAACTTGGCACTGCTTGATGTTGTCAAATGCAACCACACGAATGTAGCAGTTGGGGTACTCAGAACGGCACTGTTGCACTTCGCTCAACACCTCTTGAGGAGAGGAACAGTTGAACATGGGCAACTTCCACATGGTCCAGTAATAGAGTTCAGCGTCAGAAGACTCGTTGAACTCAACGCAAGGGTGATAGCCTTGCTCAATCGTGTACTGAATCTGCCGCGCAATTTGTGCGTCGGTGAGTGGAGGCAAATAGGAAAAAGTTTCGTAACGACGCTCTTTGGGCAGTGTTTTCATGATGTCCTCAGATGTATTTTTTGATGGATAGGAATGCGCTCGATGATTAGGAAACGTGACGCAGATCACGATTTAAGTCCCTGTTCACAACAGGTCACTCGATGTCGTTACCCAATTCACCCGCTTCCTCACTGGTTTGCAGATCTGCATCCTGCTCAGGATGCTCTGCCGATACGGTTGGATCGACTTGCGTCATCCGTTCCAATTGCTGACGACGTTGCTCCATATTGGCTTGCTGAATTCCTGCCTGAAGCATTTCTGGCAAAAAATCAACGATTTCAGTCGCAATATGTTCCCGAACCGTGAGAATCCGAAACGCTAAACCTTGATCTTCCTTAAACAAGGCTTGCAAATAAGCCTCACTATGCTCGACGCGCTCTCGCAACGAGAACTCGTGCAACTTCAGGGCACGCGGCGGATCCGTTTCACTCAATTGATCCAGAACCGTCCGCATTGCCTGAAACGTCAGGTAACTAATCAATGTCTTGGTCGTATCTTTCGCAATCTGCTTGAGATCCATAGAAAGTCAGGGATTTAGAGATGAGACTAGCCCACCTCTAAACTCCAAAAAGTTCATTAGATGGTGTCTTGAGCTTCGAATTCGAACTTGATTTCTTTCCACAGTTCGCAAGCAGTCGCCAGTTCAGGGCTCCAGCGGCAAGCTTCACGAATGATGTCTCCACCTTCACGCATCAGGTTACGACCTTCGTTCCGAGCTTGGACGCAAGCTTCCAGAGCCACGCGGTTAGCGGTTGCACCAGGCGCGTTACCCCAGGGGTGACCCAAGGTACCACCACCAAACTGAAGCACAGAGTCGTCGCCAAAGATTTCTACCAGCGCAGGCATGTGCCATACGTGGATACCACCTGACGCCACTGCCATTACACCTGGCATAGACGCCCAATCCTGGGTGAAGTAAATACCCTTAGAGCGGTCTTGCTCCACGTAATTTTCACGCAGCAAGTCTACGAAACCGAGCGTAACTGCCTGGTCACCTTCGAGCTTACCAACCACCGTTCCGGTGTGGATGTGGTCACCACCCGACATCCGCAGGCACTTAGCCAAGACGCGGAAGTGCATGCCGTGGTTCTTCTGACGGTCGATCACCGCGTGCATCGCACGGTGAATGTGCAACAGCACACCATTGTCGCGGCACCACTTCGCCAGGGTTGTGTTAGCGGTGAAACCTGCGGTCAAGAAGTCATGCATGATGATGGGCATTTCTAGCTCTTTCGCATACTCAGCCCGCTTTAGCATCTCTTCGCAAGTTGCAGCGGTACAGTTGAGGTAATGCCCTTTGATTTCGCCCGTTTCAGCCTGAGCTTTGTGAATCGCATCTGCCACAAACAGGAAGCGATCGCGCCAGCGTTGGAACGGCTGAGAGTTGATGTTTTCGTCGTCTTTGGTGAAGTCTAGACCACCCCGGAGACACTCATAAACCGCACGACCGTAGTTCTTTGCAGACAAACCGAGTTTGGGTTTGATGGTGCAACCGAGCAGTGGACGACCATATTTGTTGATCTTGTCACGCTCAACCTGAATCCCGTGGGGAGGACCTTGGAAGGTCTTCAGATATGCCACAGGAATGCGCAAATCTTCCAAACGAAGCGCTTTTAGAGCTTTGAAACCAAACACGTTACCTACGATAGAGGTCAACATGTTGGTGACAGAGCCTTCTTCGAACAAATCGAGAGGGTAGGCGATATAAGCGATGAACTGGTTATCTTCACCAGGAACGGGCTCGATGTCGTAGCAACGACCTTTATAGCGATCCAGGTCGGTCAACAGGTCTGTCCATACAGTGGTCCAGGTTCCTGTCGAAGACTCAGCAGCAACCGCTGCACCTGCTTCTTCATAAGGCACTCCAGGCTGCGGAGTCACCCGGAAGGCAGCCAAAATATCAGTATCTTTAGGAGTATAGTCGGGGGTGTAGTAAGTCAGACGATAGTCCTTTACACCCGCTTCATAACCGGCTTTCGCCTTGGTTTTTGTTTGAGAATAAGACATGTTTCCCTTCCTGTGAATCGCTTAGATCCAAACGCTAATAACCGACCTACTCAGAGAATTTGAGCAGGGTAAAACAACCTGAAGGTTGCAACGTGCAATCTTGAAAATCTATTGGCTAGAGCAACAAGCGACTTACAACTACAGCATGAATTATTTTGTGCAGTGCTCTAACCATCAGGTTGATCAAAAATATATCAGGAATTTGATAAGTACGGCTTTGAAAGTTCTTTGCTTATGTATAAATAGGGTTTATATTTTTGAAAGTTTATGAAGTCTAGTGCGCTATGTAACAGACAGGGCAAGCTTTAGGATAAATTTCTTTTCTTTTCTTATTAATTGTGATATCTGCGCTCTCGCAGATCTCTGTTTTCGATACAAAACGCAACAAACGCAATTTACGATACAAAACGCAACACTTTCTGGCTAGAGAAATTAAGAGTCACCTGTAACTGTTGAGCAAAAATGAAGCAGGGCAAACCGGAAATTTTACGCCTGACCTCTGGTTCTTGCCCCCGGTGCATCCCCTGGTAGGTCGTTCTAAAACGCTGAATACCTGCAAAGTATGCTATGGCAGCCGAGAGACTGGTTGAACAGGGTGCAGGGGTTCCACCCTTGGCTGGGGGTGCAGCCCCCACATCCCCACTGTCCTCAGCATCTATTCAATTGCCATAGCAATCCTATTTGATTTGTGAAAATGATCAGGTGTGAAAGCGCCCGCCCTTCGGGCGGGCGCTTTCACACCTGACTCAAGATCGCTATATAAAATCAGCAGCGCCAAAAAATATGTCTCCAAGACCACTCCCGACCGGCGAAGTAAAATTAAAAGGTCAGGTTAAGCGGTCAAGGTTTGCCAGGGTGTACCAATGACCAGGCACAGGTGAAAACGCACATGTAACGTTCAGGGATGACGCAACTGAGTAAATCAGCTGGCTCTGCCACTCCAAATCATCAAGGGGCGATCGCTCGTCGATATCATCGCGATCCGCCTCGCCTATGGATTAGTTTAATCAGCGGCTCGGTGGTGTTTCACATCGTGCTGCTCACCGTAGCGTTGCCCGTCGCGGTAAAGTTAAAACCGAGTGCAGCCTCGTCGCAATTGGCTACTGTTCCCATCGAGCTGGTCGATCTGCCGGATGAGACTCCATCCACTACCTCATTCAGCGAGTCTGATAGTGTGCCGACTGAGTCAGATTCGACGCAAGCTCCAGCCGACCCTACGCAGCCAGAGCCGCCGACCGAGACTACGGCTCCACCTCCGTCCAATACCACCCTGGGGACAGCCTCACCTGAGCGATCGCCCAGTCCTACTCCTAGCCCTCAACCGATTCCATCAACCCCGAGTCCTCCTGCTACTATTCCACCGTCGCCGGTGTCCTCGCCTTCCCCACCGAGTCCGAGTCAGCCTGCTCCCGTTTCTCCATCGCCATCATCACCCTCGACTCCCTCCAGTCCAGCAGGTTCTAATCCTCCTTCCCCTACAATTCCTGATACACCTCCAACTGCGCAGCCCTCAGGCGGAAGTAATAATCCCGATACTCCAGGCAATGGCGATGGTTTGGGAACCAGCATCTCTGGTGCCAGCTTGACCGCCAACTTAACGCCTGTCGGGTTATCTCCGGAGGCTTCAGATATTCATGAAGTTCAACCTCGCCCCTTAATACAGGAACAATCGTTTACCGTTGGTCTTCCGGTACCGGGTTCCTGCCGGTTTCCCCCGGACAGCGAACAGTATCAGGGACAAGCCGTGACGTTTCGGGTGGTGATTGATGCTCAAGGAAATGTCGTAGATGCGTTGCTGTCGGGTGACTCAGCCCAAATAGATAGCGGCTACGTAGATCTGGCGGAGTGCTTAGTAAAACAATGGCAATTTGAGCCTGCTCGCGATGGCAATCAAGCGGTGGCAGATGATACGTTGTTGATCTCGATCGTCATTCATTCCTTTAGCCCTATGGAGTCTCTGGAGCCTATCCCGTAATATTTAATATCGGGCTTGTCAAAATAAAGAGTTATGCTAACCTAGATAAGGCTTGTGAATTTGTTGCAATCAAGCGCGATCGCAGGTGACCCAACGCGGGCATAGTTTAGTGGTAAAACCATAGCCTTCCAAGCTATTGATGCGAGTTCGATTCTCGCTGCCCGCTTTTTATCCACATGTTGCATTGACCTATTACAAAGTTGGCAACGTGGCAGCCCTGGAATTGTAATGGTTTCCAGTAGCACGGGCGTCGCCCGCGCCCCAACGATCATCACCTGAATACCACTACTGGCAACGGTATTGGAATCGCACGGCGCTTCAAGAGCACGCCCATCAACTGTCCCTTCTGAGAAAATTATTTTATCTTTTCTTCATAAATCGGTATTTATCTTGGTAGACTACTGCTGGGTCTCTGGTCAATTTGCAAAAATCTAGCGGTTTACTGTTGGGCATTGTTGATTTGGGCTATGAAATTTTGTAGCTGGTAAGCCACTCTGTTTTCGGTAGCGTAGCAATGCTACGTTGCCCGACCTAAACCTTTCAGGTCATCCCATCCATCTCTATGATCGTGGATTTAACAAAACTGGAGATTGATGGTTGGCGGCGCGGCGTCGCCGTGCTGCCAACCATAGACGTCTGGAACTCTGGGTTTTATTTAATGTGTGATCTACTAAAGTGTGATCCACCATCGTAGGGACGAGATTTCTCGGGGCGATCGCGGTTGCTTCATAGTCTCCTTAGGGTGGTAGAGTGCTACGATACCCTATTCCTTTTGTAATTTTTAGAAAAATTCCTATTCGCATAATATAAATTCGCTTATGCCAGAAACGCCCTGGGCTGACGACCATTCCTACGATGCATCCTACGATGCAGATAGCGATTTAGAAACGATTAGTTCACTTACCTCTGATCTATCTGAATCAGAAGATATCAATACACATTACTATCGGGGGCTTGCCGGTCGCAGACGCAAAGCAGCAGTTGCACTCACGATCGTCTGGAGCGGTACGATCGCACTGCATCTGTTTTCTTGGGGCTACTGGCTAGTTTTGGGACTAACAACCCTGATGGGTATTCAAGCCCTGCGGCTGATGTTGGCACGACCGATGTCAATGCCGGACGCGATGGATATTGATGTCGATGATGCAGAGCAACTCCCGTTTGTTTCGTTGCTGGTCGCGGCGAAAAACGAAGAAGCGGTCATTGCATCGCTGGTAAAAACGTTGTGTACGTTAGATTATCCGACGTCTCGTTATGAATTGTGGGTGATTGACGACAACAGCAGCGATCGCACGCCTCTGGTGCTAGAGCGTTTGGCGCACGATTATCCACAATTGCGCCTTGTCCGTCGTCCTGCCGATGCTGGGGGTGGAAAATCAGGTGCTTTAAACCAGGTATGGTTGCGGGCTAAAGGCGACATTATTGGCGTATTTGATGCGGATGCCCAAGTTCCTAAAGATTTACTCCGACGAATTTTGCCGGTTTTTGATCAAGAGCATGTGGGCGCAGTCCAGGTGCGAAAAGCGGTATCTCAAGGCGACAATCCAGCCCATCCTGATGCCCTCAACCCCTGGATTCGGGGTCAGGTGGCAGAGATGGCACTAGACAGCTATTTTCAGCAGCAACGAATTGCCGTGGGTGGTATTGGTGAGCTGCGGGGTAATGGTCAGTTTGTCCGACGGGCAGCACTCGAAAGTTGCGGGGGTTGGAACGAGGAGACCATCACAGATGATTTGGATCTCTCCTTCCGTTTGCACTTGGATCATTGGGATATCGGCTTTGTCTTGTTCCCGGCAGTACATGAAGAAGGGGTGATTCGGGCGACCAGTTTATGGCACCAACGCAATCGTTGGGCAGAAGGGGGTTATCAGCGCTATCTCGACTATTGGCGCTTGATTTTACGCAACCGCATGGGAAGCCGTAAAACCCTTGATTTATTTATGTTTTGGGTGACGCAATATCTAATGCCCACGGCAGCGCTTCCCGATGCGCTGATGGCGATCGCCCGTAACACGACGCCGATGCTAATTCCGGTGACCAGCTTGACCTTTACCTTTTCGTTGATTGGTATGTTTATTGGGCTGAGGCGGATCAAAGCTGCCCGCGCAGAAAACTCAACTGTTATGCGGCGAGGTTCGCGTCCATCTATGAACCGTGCCCAGTCGTATTTTGTTACCCTATTTCAAGCGTTATACGGCACGTTTTATATGTTGCACTGGCTGCCTGTGATTGCCAGTACGACTGCCCGAATTTCTGTTCGAGCGAAGCGGTTGAAATGGGTCAAAACGATTCACCACGGTACCGATGAAGCCTGGGTTGATCTGCCTGAACAGTCTTAACGGTCTTAACGTCAGTCCCATGAATCGTTAACCCTGCTGTGGGTGCCGCGCAAAGCGCGGCACCCACAGCCAGTTTTAAACGCGCTCTATGAGGTAGCTCAAAGACGGCATCAGAAAAGCCTGCCATGCTGAAGGTAATTCGAGTCGATCTAAATCACGCGCAACGCTGAGACAACTCATGATTGCCAAGGCTCGAAGGGAAATTCAGTTCTGAGGAACGGACTATGCCTCAAGCAACGCTTGATTTAGCAACGGCATCGGGTCATGAAGTATTGGCAGCGGCGGGTAAAACTGTATTGCGTCCGGGAGGCAGCACAGCTACCCAACACTTGTTTCAGTGGGCGCAATTTCAACCGGGAAACACGGTTTTAGAATTAGCCTCTGGTCTGGGAGTCAGTGCGATCGCTTTGGCTAATCGTTATGGCGTACGAGTCGTTGGGCTAGAAAAAGATCCGGAGCGGGTGGCGATCGCCCAGGCAAATGTTCGAGCTGCCGGACTTCAAGACCAGGTGACGATTCTACCCGGCAATATCTTTCAATTAGAAGCGATCGCCGAACAGTATGACTATGTATTGGCAGAAGCGATTTTGACGATGCAATCAGCTGCCGGAAAAAACAAAATATTGTCAGGAGTTTGCGATCGCCTTAAACCCGGAGGGATGTTTCTCAGCCATGAAATGGTAGCGCGAGATCATCTCGACCAGATCCATCAAGATTTGGCTCGCACAATTCGTACCGGCGCGGCCCCTTTACCTCCGACTGATTGGATCAACACCTTTGCCCAAGCGGGTCTGAAGGTTAACCATCATGCTGTTGGCACTATGAACTTACTGAACCCCCTGCAAATTTTGCGCGATGAAGGCTTTGCCCGCTCCGCTCAAATTTTCTGGAAGATTCTTACCCAACCCTCTCTGCGCGATCGAGTATTGGCAATGCGACACGTCTTCAGTCGCCATCGTCAGGATTTGGGGTATATCGTTTTATCGGCTATACGAGAACCTTAGTCAAGGTGCCTGCAATCCGCTGTTGGGCAACCAAACAAGGCAAAAACTTTTTTATCACATTGGAGCTTGAATCATGGTTACGACTTCGACCGATGACACCACAATGGCCACTAATTTACAAGAATTAGCAGACTTCACCAAACCGGGTGTCCATCGCCAAGCATTGGTCAAAGATGAACACACCAATTTTGCACTGATTTGCGTCAGCGCAGGCACCCAACTTCCTGAACACACTGCCAATCGCAACGTTTCCATAACCGTGATTTTAGGACAGGGCGTATTGACGCTAGCAGGGCGTAAAGTAGATTTGACGCCGGGTGTGTTTGTTTACATGCCTGCGAATACTCCTCATGCGCTGTATGCCACCGAAAATCTTGCATTTCTCCATACCTAATCGCACTTTGGTAGTCCTAAAAAAGTAATGATTTTTTGTGGCGCGGGCAACGCCCGCGCCACAAAAAATCATTACATGAATACCACTACCCACACTTCAACTGGGCGATGGAGCAGTCATGATAGCGGTGTGCATGTTCGTTACAGCGCTTCGCGCTTGAATATGTTTAGATTTTTTGTTGTGTGCCGCGCGGAGCGCGGCACACAACAAAAAATCTGTGGCTTAATCAATTGAAAATGGCTGTAAGTCCAGAAACAGTGTTGTGAGACGTGGAGCGCCCCACAAACCATACTGAATCACCCACACAGCGCTATATAATGCTTCGCAACTGAAATAGATGACGAGTGTTGAGGGAGAGCCGCGCGGAGCGCGGCTCTCCCTCAACCTGTACTTCACGTCATTGAGAATTGCGATCGCGACCCCTCTATCTAAAATCGCCAGCGTTCAGATTCCATACGGTTTATCCATTGTCCTGCGACGGTGGCACAATTCCCCAATGACTTAATCGCTGATCGAGTTGGTGTAAGAGTTCAAAATCAACTCGAGGTAATGGTTGGCTTTCGGCTGTTGGGCTAACCGATGGTTTTTCTAAAAACGCAAAGCTCTGGCGAAACTGACGGGCGTTGGCTTTAATCGGTGCATCAAAATGGCACGGAATAATTTGCTGAAAATCCCAATGGGCAACCTGTTCTGCCCAATCTAGCGTAGATTTGGGTGCGCGGTTTAAAATCAATGTTTGCAAAATTGGGGCAACGACCAAATGCCGACCCTGGCGTAACGCATCAAATGATTGCTTCCAATCGGTCTTCCATTTAAACGGAAACAAGCCAAAGTAGGCTTTTTTAGAACGATTGGGAGCTTTGAATGCTTGCCAAATTGCCCGCCCCAACGGGATCGTTTCTAAGGCACTGGGACGAAAATAAAATGCAAACAAAGCAATCCGTTGCCACCCCTTACGACGGTTGCTAGCCGTATCTTCTACCCGATCAAAGACATCATCTTTGGCATGAAAAAGTAACGGATAAGAATCGAGTTGCACGATCGCAGGGGGGTCTTCGGGAACCGAAACAACCAAGTCTGTCACTAATAAAGTGCGCGATCGCCGATGAAAAAAAACAACTTCCTCAAATTGTCCGGGTCCCAGATCAATCGATCCTAGAATTTGGTAATCAAATTCATCTGCAAATGGGGTTTTGCGACTATCTGAGGGCAAGAGGTGAGTGCGATCGCCCGGTAGCCCCAACCAACTCAACGGCAGGTTTAACGGAAAACTCCATTGATCTGGTGCTACATATACATGAGCCGATGGAAAACACCGGGCAAAGGGCCCCACAAATGCCTTATGTTCAATTCCAGATGTGGTCGGCAAAATAATATACTTCACAGTGCCATGGTCTGCCACCAATTCTTGCAGCAGTCGGATGCACTCCATCGTCGGCGCGACGGGGGCATAGACCAGTAGCCCACCCGTTTCTAGCTTGACGACGGTCATCCGGATAGGCACGACGACATACAGAATGCCTTGCACCTGCTCAAACGTCCAGATGGTGTCTTTTACCACTTCTCGACGCAAGGTCTGGCGTTTGCTATAGGGATAGATGGGCACCGTAAACCAAAAACGCCACGATACATCGTCTGGACGACTGCCCCTATCCCCCAATTGTTGTTGCATTTTATCCATCCATTGGGGTGCTATCGGCAGCTATCCCCCTGTAAAACATTAAGGCTCATGGATTAGATAAAACCACAGACTTATGGTTGGCAGCGCGGCGACGCCGCGCTGCCAACCATATAGCGTTGTGCGAGTTGATTCAGTACGGTGTGGTGGGGCGCTCCGCGCCCCACCACACCGTTTCTGTGCTTAACGAACTTGCACACCGCTGTAATCGTCCGAGTTTTATTTAATTTGTGATCCTAACTTGATTGGGGACCATTTAAGTCATGCAAGCCAGCGGAATGGAGGAATAGCAATAAATCGTTGTCTATAGCAATCCCCAACGGGTTATGAGAGGTGCGCCCTGAAGGAGTGCGCTGCTTACAACCTGCTGATTTAAAGATTTTTTAGCACTGCTGTGTATCATGCAAGCGATCTCTATCGCGCTTCGCGCTCAATTAGAACCCAGATTTTTTGAAAGCCTCGCCGAGCGAGGCTTTCAAAAAATCATCTGATTTTGGAGATGAATTTGAATGTGAACCCCTTGGCTTCATGTTCAAATTCATCCCTCGTATCAAGCAATACCAAAGATTATTCCAGAGCAAAATCAGATTGTAGCGTCAGATCTAAATCGCTATCTGGGTAAACAACAATCACATCTACTTCTTTTTTGTTCCCCCCCAACACGACTGCGGCGAGTGCGCCCAATCCGGCTCCTGCCAGCACTTCAATGAAGTCGATGTCGCCAAACACTTCGGATAGCACGGCAGCGGCGGCAGCTCCGATCGCAGCTCCTTGCAAAATATCCGGGTCGCTCTCTTCTGTAATCGTCTCGGTGTCGGTGATGATACCAGACGTTGCATCAATCGAAAAACGGCGATCGCTGTTAGCAAAAACTACGTCGCTCGCTACAAATTGTGTACCATTTTCTGTTGGGCGCAATTCCCCTTCAATTTGACTATCTTGAGGAATCACAACCGTCCCTCTAGAAGAGTAAACATCGGCAGCAACCGTTAATGTTACCGGAGCAGTTTCATCAGGCAAAACAACGATTTTCTCGGCTTCGTTATAACTCACCGGAATGACCGTTCCACTCTCAACCACAACCCGTGCCGGTTGAGAAAAGAGTTGAGCGATAAAAACAGGTTCAGAGGCGATCGCAGATTGAGACAGCACTACTGGGAGTAATGCGGTGGAGGTGAACCCCAATGCCATTAATACAGCAGTTTTAGACTGCCAATTTTTGGAAGTAAACATTACGACATTCCCTTAAAGAAAACCCTTTAAGTCTTAAATGACCCTAACCATTGCGAGGAAGTTCCTCACTTGTTTAAAGAGTATCGATTAAAGATTGCTTGAAGAACTTTTTTATCTGTAAACAAATATCCGCAAATCAAATATAAAAGAGATACAAATTCGTACAAGAAATTATACGAATTAATGTCTAAACTGTAAGTGTTTTAACAAAGTAGGGTAGCCTTCCTTTAGCAAGGTATCCCCTAGGACAACTCCTATGACAGAAACCCGGGTCAACACTACCACGACTGGTGACCAGTTCACTAGCACTCCTGCCTTTGCATGGCAACCCGCACAAACCGTGGCAACGGATGCCGCAGGCAATTTTGTGGTTACTTGGACAAGTAGCTCCACTGCTGATAGCGATAGCGATGGAACTGGAGTGTATATCCAGCGCTATAGCAGTACGGGGGTGACGCTGGGAGGTGAAATCCAGGTCAACACGAGCACGACGGGTGACCAACGATTTGCCAACGTGGCAATGAATTCCTCAGGAGCCTTTGCGGTTACCTGGACAAGCCCAGATGGCACAGGCAATGGCACAGGTATCTTTTTTCAGCTTTATGACAGTACCGGGGCCGCCAAAGGGAGTGAGATCCAGGTTAACGTCGGCACATTAGGGGTACAAGAGCTATCAACTGTCGCCATGGACGATAGCGGCAACATCATCGTCCTGTGGACCAGTGAGACCCAGCTGGATGTCAATAGCAACGTCGTTGCCGGAGATGGCAACGGCACAGGTGTATTCATTCGGCATTACAAAATCAACGCCACAACAGGTCTTGCCGAAGTTCAGACGACAGAACTATTAGTCAACACGGGGAACACGACTGGCAACCAAAACAATGCTGTTATTGCCATGAATGGCAATGGTCAGTTTGTGGTTGCCTGGGTCAGTCCAGATGCTGCGGGTACCGGCATTTTTGCTCAACGCTATCAATTTAACGCCACAACAGGTGCCGTTGAAGCACTAGGAACCCGGATTGCAGTTAATTCCTTAACCACGCTCAACCAAACTGAGCCTAGCATTGCCATCGACGATAGCGGCAACTTTGTAGTCAGTTGGACTACGTTTGGTGGCGTTGGGCAAGATATCATGGCGCGTCGGTTTAATGCGGCAGGCACAGCCCTCGATACGCAGGAATTTGTGGTGAATACGATCACCACGAATAACCAACAATTCTCCTCAGTCGCAATGGATGCTGATGGAGATTTCATTGTCACCTGGACTAGCCCTGATGATGGCAGTGGTACCGCTGTCATAGGTCAACGCTTTAACAATGCTGGGACTAGAGTCGGAACCACGTTTCGTGTTAGTACGAGAACCGTTGGCAACCAGGGTTTTTCTAGCATTGCCATGGATGCGGATGGTGATGCGATCGCGTCTTGGACCAGTCGTCCCGTCGGTCTAGAATTAGGGCAAGATGGAGATGAGTCAGGGGTTTACTTCGATCGGTTGCCTGCACCGAACACTCTCAGCATCAGTGATGTCAGCCAGTCTGAAGGGAGTGGCGCAAATACAAACTATCAATTCACCGTTACCCTTTCCACCGTCAGTACTCAAACAGTCACGGTTGATTATGCAACGGCGATCGGCACGGCTGGGCTGAGTGATTTCGTCAGTGCCAATAACACCCTTACTTTTAATCCGGGTGAAACGCTGAAAACTATAACGGTTTCAGTCGTCGGTGATGCGATCGATGAGCTGAATGAAATATTCACGGTTAACCTGACCAATGCATCAGGTGCTACAATTGCCGATGCCCAGGGGCAAGGCACCATCCTGGATGATGATCTGCCACCCACCGTCAGTGTCATTAATAGCAGTGTTTTAGAAGGCGACAGTGGCACAAGCAATGCGACCTTCACGGTCAGTTTATCAGGTGTTAGCGGTCAAACCATTACGGTGGACTATGGCACCGCTGATGGCACCGCAACGACTGCCAATAGCGACTATACGAGTGCCTCTGGTTCACTCACGTTTGCACCCGGAGAAACCCTCAAAACCATCACGGTTGGGGTAACAGGTGACACGGTCAATGAAGCCGATGAAACCTTCTCCGTTAATTTAAGCAATGTCATTAATGCCAGTATCAGCGGCAGCCCTGCCACGGGCACAATTACCAATGATGACGTGTTGCTGGTCAATATTACCGCGTTAGATGCAGCGGCAGCGGAAACGGCTAGCGACCCTGGTGTTTATCAAATTACGCGAAACGGCAGCAGTGGCAATTTAACCATCAATCTGACCACCACTGGCAGTACTGCCAGCCCATCTGACTACAACCTGACAGGCGGCAGCATTGCCGGAACCGCACCCAACTTTACCGTTGTTATTCCCAATGGGCAGACGTCTGTTAATTTCACGCTTACTCCCGTTGATGATGCCATTTCTGAAACGACCGAAATCCTCCAAATCAATTTGGCATCCGGGTCATATTCTATTGGTGCCAACGGCTCGGCGCAGGTTCTGATCACAGATAATGAACCGTTGCCCGATCTCAGCGTTGGCAATGTCAGTATTGCCGAAGGCAATAGCGGCACGACTAACGCCACGTTTGTTGTCAGCTTGTCTGCAACCAGTAGTCAACCCATTACCGTAGACTATACGACCGCTGATGGTAGTGCGATCGCCACAGTTGACTACACCAGCGCCTTTGGTACGCTTACCTTTAACCCCGGTGAAACCCTTAAAACAATTACCGTTGGCGTCACGGGCGATACGCTGAATGAAGCCAATGAAACCTTCCAGGTGACGCTGAGCAATCCCACCAATGCAGGCGTTGGCATTGGACAGGGCACTGGCACCGGCACGATTACTAATGATGATGCCGTACCGACAATTAGTATTGGCAATGCCACGGTCAACGAAGGCAACACGGGCGTCACCAACACCACCTTTACCGTCAGCTTATCGGGGGTGAGTGGACAAACAATCACAGTGGACTATGGCACCGCCGATGGCACTGCCACAGTTGCAGATGCTGATTATGGTGCTGAAACAGGCACACTCACCTTCAACCCCGGTGAAACCATCAAGACGATTACGGTTGGGGTGAATGGCGATGTCCTGAGCGAAACCGATGAAACCTTTCAGGTGAATCTAACTAATCCGAGTAATGTCAGCATTACCGGAGCGCAAGGGACGGGCACGATTACCAACGATGACACGCTCACCGTGAGTATCACGGCGTTGGATGCTGCTGCCGATGAACAGGGCACTGACCCTGGGGTCTATCGCATCAGCCGCAATAGCACCAGCGGTGCCCTGACCGTTAACTTATCGAATATCGGCAGTACTGCATCACCGGGGGATTACACCTTATCGGGGGGTGGAATTTCGGGCACAGAACCCAATTTCACCGTCATCATTCCCGATGGACAAAGCTTTGTTGATGTAACGCTGACCCCCATTGATGATCTTCAGTCCGAAGCCAACGAAACCCTGAAGTTAGATATTACCTCGGGTTCCTATTCCATTGGCGGCAGCAGTTCTGCCACAGTCACCATTAACGACAACGAACCCAAACCGAGTCTGGCGATCGCCAATAGCAGCGTCACGGAAGGCAATTCCGGCACCACGAATGCAACCTTTGTGGTCACCTTGTCGGATGTCAGCGGTCAAGTGATCACGGTGGACTATGGCACAACCAATGGCACGGCGATCGCCGGGTCAGACTACACCAATACCACGGGCACGCTGACGTTTAACCCTGGGGAAACGGTCAAAACCATTACCGTTGGCGTGACCGGCGACACGATCAATGAAGTGGATGAAACCTACCAGGTCAGTCTTTCCAATCCCACCAATGCCAGCTTCAGCGGTAGCCCTGCCAGCGGCACGATTCTGAATGATGACGCCGTACCGTCGATTACAATTGGCAACACCAGCATTACCGAAGGCAATTTAGGCTCCAGCAATGCCACCTTCACCGTCAGTCTCTCAGGAGCCAGCGGCCAAACCGTTACGGTCAGCTATGGCACAGCCGATGGTACCGCGACGACGATTGACAATGACTACACCAGCACCTCCGGCATATTGACCTTCAATCCAGGGGAAACGGTTAAAACGGTCACGGTCGGCGTCAACGGGGATGTTGTCAATGAAGCCGATGAAACGTTTTCGGTCAATCTCAATACGGCTACCAATGCCAGCATTAGCGGCGGGACAGGGACGGGCACAATTACCAACGACGATACACTGGTCGTCAATATTACCGCGTTGGATACAGATGCCGCCGAAGCCGGTTCAGATCCCGGTGTCTACCGCATCACGCGCAATGGTACGAGTGGTGATCTGACCGTCAACCTTTCTACAACGGGTAGTACGGCGATCGCTGCTGACTATACGCTTACGGGTGGTAGTATTTCGGGCACGGCACCCAACTTCACGATTACCATTCCCAACGGTCAGAGCTTCGTGGATGTTACCATGACGCCGGTGGATGATATCCAGTCAGAAGCCTCAGAAACGCTGAGGTTTACGATCGGCTCAGGGTCTTATTCCATTGGCGGTTCATCATCGGCAACGGTGATTATTACTGATAACGAACCGCTCCCCAATCTCAGTATTGGCAATGTTAGCGTCACCGAAGGCAATAGCGGTACGACCAATGCCACGTTTGTGGTCAGTCTGAATGCGGTCAGTGGGCAATCCATCACCGTAGACTATGCCACCAGCAATGGAACGGCGATCGCGGGTTCAGACTATACCAGTGGGTCTGGTAGCCTCACCTTTAATCCTGGTGAAACGCTGAAAACGATTACGGTCAGCGTTACGGGCGATACGCTAAATGAAGCCAATGAAGCTTTCCAGGTGACGCTGAGCAATCCCACCAATGCTGGCGTGGGAATTGGTCAGGATGTGGGTACTGGCACGATTACCAATGACGACCCGGTTTCTAATATCAGTATTGGCAACGCCACAGTCACAGAAGGCAATGCAGGCACCACCAATGCCACCTTTACCGTCAGTCTTTCGGGCGTGAGTGGTCAGGTGGTGACAGTGGATTATGGCACTGCCGATGGCACGGCAACAATCGCCGATAACGATTATGTCAACACGGCTGGAACGTTGACGTTTAACCCCGGTGAAACTGTTAAGACGATTACCGTCGGCGTTACGGGCGATGCCTTTAGCGAGACCAATGAAACGTTTCAGGTGAATCTGACCAATGCTTCGAACGGTAGCATCAGCGGCAGTACGGGCACGGGCACGATCACCAACGATGATACGTTAGTCGTTAATATTACAGCGACAGATGGAGCTGCTGCCGAAGCCGGAACTGACCCCGGTGTCTATCGCATCACCCGCAATGGCAGTGGTGGCAATGCCACCATTAGTCTGACGACAACAGGGAGCACAGCCAGCCCATCGGACTACAACCTTACGGCTGGTGGCACGCTTTCGGGGACAGCACCCAACTTTACGATCGTCATTCCGGATGGGCAGAGCTTTGTCGATGTCACGATTACGCCTGTCGATGATGTTATTGCCGAAACGTTAGAAACGCTGACGCTCAACCTATCGCCGTCGGGTTCATACTCCATTGGTGCCAACGCTTCGGCAACCGTGACCATCACCGATAACGAACCATTGCCCAACCTCAGTATTGGCAATGTCAGTGTGGTTGAAGGGAATAGCGGTTCGACCAACGCCACATTTGTCGTCAGCCTTTCGTCTGCCAGTGGGCAAACCGTGACGGTAGATTACGCCAGCAGTAACGGCACGGCGATCGCCGGACTGGACTACAGCAGTGGTTCTGGTAGTCTGACATTTAATCCGGGTGAAACGGTCAAGACGATCACGGTTGGTGTCACGGGAGACACCCTGAATGAAGCCAATGAAACGTTCCAGGTGACGCTGAGCAATTCGACCAATGCGGGTATTGGTGTGGGTCTCGACGTCGGCACCGGCACGATCACCAATGATGATCCGGTTTCCAATATTAGTATTGGCAACGCTACCGTCACCGAAGGAAATTCAGGTACCACTAACGCCACGTTTACCGTCAGTCTTTCGGCAAGCAGTGGGCAAGCCGTTACGGTAGACTATACGACCGCCAATGGGACGGCGATCGCCGGTACAGACTATACAGGGGGTTCTGGTAGCCTTACCTTCAACCCTGGCGAAACCATTAAGACCATCACCGTAGGCGTCACGGGCGATTTTATCAATGAAGCCAATGAAACCTTCCAGGTGAATCTGAGCAATGCCAGCAATGCCAGCATCAGTGGCAGCACAGGCACGGGCACGATCACTAATGATGATGCTCTAGTCGTCGATATCACAGCGCTCGATGCCGCTGCCGCAGAAGCGGGAAATGACCCCGGTGTATATCGCATCAGTCGCAATGGCAGTAGTGGGGATGTCACCATCAGCCTGACGACAACAGGCAGTAGTGCCAGTGCCGCAGACTATAACCTGTCGGGGGGAAGCGTTTCGGGGACGGCACCCAACTTCACGATCGTCATTCCCAATGGGCAAACCTTCGTCGATGTGACGATGACTCCGGTAGACGATATCATCTCAGAAGCCGCAGAATCTTTGACGTTGAATCTGGCAGCATCGGGGACCTACTCGATCGGAGCTAATGGCTCGGCAACGGTGATCATTACCGATAACGAACCGCTGCCCAACCTCAGCATTGGTAATGTCAGCATCGCCGAAGGTAACAGCGGCACCACGAATGGCACGTTTATTGTCAGTCTATCGTCTGCCAGTGGTCAGGCGGTGACAGTCGATTATGCCACCAGTAACGGCACGGCGATCGCTGGCACAGACTACACCAGTGGCTCCGGCACGCTGACCTTTAATGCGGGTGAAACGGTCAAAACCATCACGGTGGGTATCACCGGAGATGTGCTCAACGAACCGAATGAAACCTTCCAGGTAACGTTAACTAATGCGACCAATGCGGGGATTGGCTTTGGTCAAAACGTAGGCACGGGCACGATCACAAATGATGACGCGGCTCCCAGTCTGACCATCGGCAATGCCACGGTCACCGAAGGGAATACGGGCACGACCAACTCTACGTTTGTAGTTAGCTTATCAGGAGCCAGTGGACAAGCCGTCACTGTCGATTATGACACTGCTAATGGCACGGCTACAGCCGGATCAGACTACACATCAACCTCTGGCACCCTGACCTTCAACGCGGGTGAAACGGTCAAAACCATAACGGTGGGCGTTCTGGGCGACACCACGAACGAAGCCAACGAGACCTTCCAGGTGAATTTGAGCAATGCCAGCAATGCCAGCATTTTCAGCGGTCAGGGCACAGGCAATATTACCAACGATGATGCGGCACCGGGTCTGAGTATTAGTGATGTCAGCGTCACCGAAGGCAATAGTGGCACGACCAATGCCACGTTTACGGTCAGTCTATCGGCAGTGAGTGGGCAGACGGTGACGGTCAACTACAACACCGTCGATGGCACCGCAACCGTTGCCAATGGAGATTATGGCAGCAGCAGCGGCAGTCTCACGTTCAATCCGGGTGAAACGATTAAAACCATCACTGTTGGCGTCAATGGCGATACCCTGAACGAAACCGATGAATCGTTTTCCGTCAGTCTCACGGGCGCGGCTAACGCATCTATTACCGATGCTCAGGGGATTGGGACGATCACCAATGATGACGGTATTCCCAGCATTAGCATTAGCGATGCCAGCGTCGTTGAGGGCAATAGCGGTTCCACCAATGCCACCTTTGTGGTCAGTTTGTCGGCAGCCAGTGGACAAGCCGTTAAGGTAGACTATGCCACTGCCAATGGCACCGCTACAACCGTCGGTGGGGACTATACCAATGCTGCCGGTACACTAACGTTCAACGCGGGTGAGACGTTAAAAACCATCACCGTTGCCGTCAATGGAGACACCCTCAACGAACTCGACGAAACGTTTACCGTCAATCTCAGCAATGGCTCCAATGCGGTGATTGGCGATAATCAGGGGATTGGGACGATTACCAACGACGATACTCCGCCCAGCTTAAGTATTGGTAACGTCACTGTTAACGAAGGTAATAGCGGCACTACGAACGCAACCTTTGTCGTCAGTTTATCGTCTGCCAGTGGGCAAGCTGTAACGGTTGATTATACGACCGCAGATGGTACAGCGATCGCCAGTAACGACTATGTCGCGACCAGTGGCAAACTCACCTTTAACGCGGGTGAAACGCTCAAGACCATCACTGTTGCGGTGAATGGCGACACCTTTAACGAACTCGACGAAAGCTTTACAGTAAATCTGAGTAATGCCACGAATGCAGGCATTACCACCACTCAAGCAAGCAGCACGATTACCAACGACGACACCCAGCCCACGCTTGGAATTGGCGATGTCAGCGTCAGTGAAGGGAATAGCGGTACCACCAATGCCACCTTCGTGGTTAGCTTATCGGGAGCCAGTGGGCAGGTTGTCACCGTAGACTATGGCACTGCCAACGGCACGGCAACCACGGCAACCGGAGACTACACAGGTGCTGCGGGGACGCTGACGTTTAATGCGGGAGAAACGCTCAAGACAATTACCGTTGCGGTCAATGGCGACACCCTCAACGAACCCAGCGAAAGTTTTCTGGTCAATCTCACCAATGCGGGTAACGCGACTATTGCAGATAACCAGGGGGTCGGCACGATCGCCAATGATGACGGCATTCCCAGTCTCAGCCTGAATGATGTGACGGTGACGGAAGGGGACAGCGGCACGACCGACGCAGTGTTTGTTATCAATCTATCGGCGGCGAGCGGTCAGAACGTTACTGTAGACTATGCCACTGCCAATGGCACCGCAACCACCGCCAACGTAGACTATCTCGGTGCGTCTGGAACCTTGACGTTTAATCCGGGTGAAATTGCCAAGACGATTACCGTCAAGGTGAATGGCGATCTGGTGAACGAAGCTGACGAAAGCTTTACCCTCAACCTCAGCAATGTCAGCAACGCCACCCTCGCCAACAATCAGGCAATTGGCACCATTAGCAACGATGATGCAGCACCCAGCATTAGTATTGGCGATGCAACGGTAACAGAAGGCAATAGCGGCACGAGTAACAGCACATTTGTGGTCAGCCTTTCGGCAGCGAGTGGACAGGTCGTCACTATCGACTATGCCACCGCCAATGGCAGTGCCACAGTAGCCAGCGGCGACTATACCGGAACGTCCGGCAAACTCACGTTCAATCCGGGTGAGACACTCAAGACGATTACCGTATCGGTCAATGGCGATAGCTTAAATGAATCTGATGAAACCTTCACGGTAGATTTGACCAATGTCACCAATGCAGGCACTACTGATGTTCAAGGTCTTGGCACGATCGCCAATGATGATGCTGCGCCAGTTTTAAGCATTACCGATGCAACGCTGACGGAAGGCAATAGCGGCACGGGAAATGCCGTCTTTACCGTCAGTCTCTCGGCAAATAGCGGGCAAGCCGTAACGGTCGATTATGCTACAGCCAATGGTTCTGCAACGATCGCCGATAACGATTACACTGCGATCGCCGGAACGCTAACATTTAATCCGGGTGAGCGGGTCAAAACCCTGACTGTTCAGGTGAATGGGGATCTGCGGAATGAGTCAAATGAGACTTTCTCAGTCAACTTGAGCAATGCGACAAACGTCACCATTGCGGACAATCAAGGTTTGGGGACAATCACGAACGACGACACTCAACCCACCCTGAGTGTGAGTGATGTCACCCAACTGGAAGGCAATAGCGGCACCACAAACTATGCGTTTGCCGTCAGTCTTTCGGCGGCTAGTGGTCAAGCGGTGACGGTGAATTACACCACGGCGGATGGCACAGCTCAAGTTGCCGATGGTGACTATACCGCAACCAATGGCATACTGACGTTTAACCCCGGTGAAACGGTTAAAACGATTACGGTTGCGGCAACGGGAGACACCAAGTTTGAAGCCAGTGAAACCTTTAACCTCAATCTCAGTTCTGCTGCCAATGCGGCGATCGCCGATGCCAACGGGGTAGGCACGCTGACAAACGATGACCAAACTGCTCTGGTCAACCTCAGCTTAAACAATGCCTCCTTCTCCGAAAATGGCGGGTCAACTGTCGTTACAGCAACCCTATCCAACTCCACGGCACAAGGTGTCACCGTCAATCTGGGGTACAGTGGTTCTGCCCTGCTCAATAGCGATTACGCTGCTTCCGGCAACTCCATTTTCATTGCGGCGGGGAGTCTCACCGGCAGCGTCACCCTGACCGGGATTAACGACCTCTTCGTTGAACCGAATGAAAGCATTCTGGTAGACATCACTAATGTCACGAACGCTACGGAAAATGGCACTCAGCAGGTGACGGCTACGCTCACCAGTGATGACATCAATACGCCACCCGTGGCTGGTACGATCGCCAATCAAGTTGCGACGGAAGACTTATCCTTTGGCTTCACGTTTGCAGCGACCACCTTCCAGGACAATAATCCGGGGGATGTGCTGACTTACACGGCGCAATTAGCCAATGGCGATCCGTTACCCAACTGGTTGACCTTTAATGCCAGCAACCGCACCTTCAGTGGCACCCCTCGCAATGGTGATGTTGGTGTATTGAATATCATTGTCACCGCCACAGACCTGGGAGCCAACACGGCTAACAGCAGCTTCACCCTGACGGTTAATAACGTCAACGATGCTCCCAGCATCAATACTCCCCTTGCCGATCAAACTGTAGCTGTAGGCAGCCCCTTGACCTATAGCTTTGCAGCCAATAGCTTTGTGGATGTTGATGCGGGGGATAGTTTGACCTATACGGCTCGGCTTGATGGCGGTGCGCCCTTACCGAGTTGGCTCACCTTTGACTCAACTACGCGCACCTTTAGTGGCACTCCCCCCGCCGGTAGCGTTGGCACCGTCAGTGTACGAGTGTTTGCTACGGATCAATCGTTTGCCAGTGTTAGTGATGTTTTCAACCTGACGGTGACGTCCACGAATACAGGCAATACCGCTCCAACGGTGTCCAGCCCCATTCCCAATCAGACAGCGACGGAAGATACGCCCTATAGCTTTAGCTTTGCCGCCGGAACCTTCACCGATCCTGATGTTGGGGATACGCTGACTTACACCGTTCGGTTAGCCGATGGTAGCCCATTGCCGACCTGGTTGACCTTCGACCCGACAACACGCACCTTTAGTGGCACCCCCCTCAACAGCGATACGGGCAACCTCAGTATTCAAGTCGTGGCGACAGACAGTGCCAATACCAGTGCCAGCACGGTGTTTAATCTGGCGATCGCTAATGTTAACGACGCCCCTGTGATCACACCGTCTCGTCCGTCTTTTGCCTACATCAGCAGCCTGGGTGCTGTGCTGTTAGACGAAGCCTTTACGATCGTTGATATCGATAGCCCAACCTTAACGGGTGCAAATATATCGATTACAGGGTTTGCCTCGGGACAAGATCTGCTCGATTTTACCGATCAAAATGGCATTGTCGGTCTGTTCAATTCGACTAACGGCGTCTTAACCTTATCGGGCGCTGCCAGCGTTGCCGACTATGAAGCCGCCCTGCGATCCATTACCTATCAAAACAACGCTGCCAATTCGGCTACTGCCAGCCGTACCTTTACCGTCAACGTTTTGGATGGTCAGGCAACGGGTACTGCCAGCCTGCAAGTGCTGTTTAACAACCGCGCCCCGGTGATTGATCTGAATGGTACCGATCCCGGCATTGGGTTTAGCACCACGGGATCGGCTAACGTACCGATCAAGATTGTTGATACCGATTTGAGCATTTCGGATGTAGACGGGACGACGCTATCATCAGCGTTGGTGATTATTTCAAACCCGATTGACTGGATTCAAGAACAACTGTCGGTCAATACAGCCGGAACCAATATTACTGCTATCTACAAACCCGACTCTGGCACGCTGAGTTTGAGTGGCACGGCATCGATTGCAGATTATCAGAAGGTGTTGCGAACCGTCACCTACCGCAACCAGGCGGTTGATCCAACCGCAACGACGCGCAAGATTCTGTTCCTGGTCAATGATGGTGTTAGCAATAGTGTTGGAGCCGAAGCCACTCTCACTCTGATTCCTCAGGGCACAGGCTCAAATCCGGATCCCGTTTCCTTGGTCACCACCCCTGAAAAGGATGTGATTAACGCTCCGGCAGGCGACGATACCCTGACATCCATCCTGGCGAACTTGCAACAAAACGACCGGATTAACGGTGGGGGTGGCATTGACTCGTTCATTTTGTCCGATGGCACAGGCAACGCTGTCGTCAATATTGATAGCACCACCAACCAGTTAACCGGCATCACCCCGACTGGCACCATTGTGCTAAATTTTGAGCGCTTTGACTTTAGTGCCTTTAAGGGCAATGCCACGATGCTGGGCAGCAATGTCCGCAATGATGTTTTGAGTACAGGCTCCGGCAACGATAATTTGAGCGGCGCGGGCGGCAATGATATCCTGACCGGCAATAATGGTGATGACAAACTAGATGGCGGGGTCGGCGACGACATCATGACGGGTGGTAGTGGCAATGACACCTATGTGATCAACAGCGCTAGCGACCTGGTGATTGAGGCGATCGCTGGAGGCACTGATACAATTCAGTCGTCTTTGAATCTGGTGTTGTCGTCGGGTCTGGAGAATTTGACCTTAACAGGAACAGCAAAACGAGGGCAGGGCAATGCCCTCAACAATGCCATTACAGGCAACAGTCGCAAGAATGCACTGATTGGGGGAGCTGGGAAAGATGTGCTGTTGGGTGCAGGGGGACGCGATCGCCTGGTGGGTGGCACGGGTAATGATGAGCTAGAGGGCGGTGCTGGGTTAGATCGCTTAACTGGTGGCACGGGTAGAGATCGCTTTGTCTTAGGAGGCGACAAAAAACGAAACCGCGATGTCATCCGCGACTTCAGGCATGGAGTAGACAAACTGGTGATTTCGAACGATGCTTTTAATCTCACCCTGGGCGGCAAAAAACTGAGTGCCAGCCGCTTTACGTTAGGGACTAGTGCCCAAGATCAGAGCGATCGCTTTATCTATAACCGTCAAACCGGAGCCTTGTTCTTTGATAAAGATGGCACAGGGAACGCGGCTCAGGTGCAGATTGCCACCCTAACCAATAAACCTCTGCTGAGTCATACTGACTTTAGTGTTATCGCTTAACTGGTGTTCTGAAGTGTGGAGATGAGCGTGATGCCTGCGGCATCACACTCATCTCCATAGCGCTGTGCAGGCTGATTCCGTACGGTGTTGTGGGGCGCGGAGCGCCCCACAACACCATTTCTGTACTTAACGAACTTGCACGCCACTATATGCTCTGAACTATTGCTATAGCAATTGGAGAATTAATGAGTCCTGGGTTCAGGGCTGGTTAGGACGGGGGCACTGCCCCCGTCCTAACCAGCTGCTATGAGACTATTGCTGCAACTCTCGCCGTAGTCGATGCAACACCGTATCGGAGTCTACCTGGCTCAAAATATCTTGAATCACCGTATTTGCCCCTTGCGGGCCCCAGGTGCAGCCTTGTTCTAAATACAGTTGTGCGGCTTTACCCACCCGATAGGAACCGTACCCGGCTAAACTGGCTTGAGCGACTGCCGCTGTTGAATATGCCATGAACCCTGCCGGACTATCGAACAGCGTGGTCAGAGCCGCAGCACTTTTACCCACACCTAACAACAGATTGCTGCCCACCTCGCTGGCTAATAACCCACCCGAGCTCCAAAGAATGCTATGCAATAACCGACTGGCTTCGTAGCGGGTCATTGGTAAACCATAGAGCCGTGCCAGAGACCGGATCATAATCAAATCCGTTAGCAGACCTCCCGCCAGATCGAGCAGGGCGACAGGATTCGCGGCGATCGCAATGCCTTTCCATTTGGCAAACTGCCAGATCAGATCTTCAGCATCTTGTTTTTGCAATTGAATCGTTTTGTGGGCGATCGCCGCTTCTGTATCCCGAGCTTGCCGCAATGCATTCAACGCCAACAACGATTGCCCTTCGCGATGGAGAATCGTCAGCAGTTTTTGTTTTAATTCAGCCATTTGTGCTGGCGGTGATTCCCATTCATATTCCACCCGCCCATCGGGATATTCGACACGCACTTCCAGGGGAGCAGGTTCAGCCGCAATTAAAACGATATCCTCAGGTGCCAGTCGAGGTCGAAAGCGATCGCTGTCCCCACTCTGGGCAAAAAGCGTTTGTAATTTGCGATAGATGGCTTGACGGTCTTGGTTGGGATACAGGTCAATTTTATTGAATACGAGCAAAATTGGCTTATGCGATTGTTGTAACTCCGTCAGTGCCAGGTATTCGGTACGGGTGATATCACCCGCGATGACAAATAAAATTAAGTCTGCCTGTTGAGCCACATCCTGGGCGATCGCCGCTCTCACCTGCCCCCCCACTTCATCTAACCCCGGCGTATCAATTAGTTCTACATTAATGGGGCTGTTAGAAATATCGGGTGACCAGTAGACTGATCGGGGATATTGCGTCACCCCATGCAATGGACCCGACTGCAACATCTTTTGCCCCAACAGAGCATTGATCACGGTCGATTTACCGCGACTGACCAAGCCAAAGACGGCAATTCTCACGACGGCATGGTTCAACTTGTCAAGCGCATTAGACAGCACATCCAGATCGGTTTTCAGCGCTGCCTGTAATTCGACGGTCTGGGGGCTGCGTTGGGTCTGGCGAAGTTTTTGTGAATAGCGGGCGATCGCCTGTTTGAGGCTGGTACGCGCTCGCTGGAGATGGGTATCTTGCGCACTAAAGCGGGTCAGCGCATCGTTGGCTCTGACAGTAGACATAGGTGGGGTGGCGTTGGGCTGATTCAAAGCAAAAGCAAGAACGATCGTTTAGTTCTATTGTCGCTTACTGTATCAGCAGCCGGAATCTATTGAGTGTGTTCATGCAACCAATTGACCAGATCCTCTGCTGCTGAGAAATCTAACAAAGCTTCCGCTAATGCTTCTAACTGAGCGATCGCCAAATTCTGAATTTGCCTCTGCAATTCGGGTGTCAGCGTCCCTACACGTCGAGTCAGCAATTTTAGAACAAGGGCTAGTTCACCCTCTTTTCTCCCCTCTTTTCTCCCCTCTTTTCTCCCCTCTTTTCTTCCTTCTTTTCTCCCCTCTTTTCTTCCTTGCTGGATACCTTGCTCCATCCAACTGGTGACAATTTGCATGATCTTCTCCTGTTCTGTAGGGGCGATGGTAGCGATCGCTTGTCTAAATACAGCTTCTTCGGCGGCATTTAAGCGCAGATAGGTATCGATAAACCCAGATATTAACTGTATTCGGGCTTGGTCTAAGCGTAGAGTGGCTAATAGCCGCAAACATTCTTTCTTTACTATAGGGCGATCGCTTGGGGCGATGTTCATCTTTGCCATCAGCGCACTGGCGACTGGATTAGGCTGGTTGATGAAATCTCGCCAGTTGAGGCGATTGAGCTGGATCACCTCATAGTGGAACTCTAGAATTAATTTATTGGGAAATCCAACCTGATAAGAACTGGGTTCTATTCGTTTGGGTGAACTATGAGAGAAAATTACCACGGGATAAATAGGGAGTCGATATTTCTCATGGAGCCGCGCAAAATAGCTAAACATTCGTTGGCTGAATAGCGGTTCAGAGCGGCTTTGATGTTCTGTGTGGATCAAGAAGAAGGAATCTTGTTTTCTAAACCGAGCTTTGATCACCAGGTCTGCCTCATATCTCTGACCTGCCGTAACATCTGTGAACAGCTCTTTATCCAGTAACACCCAAGAATCGGCGTCTAGATAAGTCCCTACTTCCGGTAGAAAGAGTTCAACAAACTCCAGAAAGAAGGTAGAAATCAGTTCTTTAAATAGGCGATCGTGGTCAATCATTCATCCAGAATAATTCCAAATCATTATCTATTTAAACAGAACCCACGACGCATCAAGGAGGAGCAAGGGTTTCATCCCTATCGCTTCTCATCTAATCGTATGAGGGATAAAAAATCTATCTAGAGATGTGTGTCATGATACGAAGTTGTGTGCCATGACATCTATAGCGTGAACAGTTGGGGCAAGCCAATGACAGAATCTTCAACCACCCAAACTCCAGATCTGGGGAAAAAGCAAGTGCCGCCGAAGCGGTCTACTAATGCTGCCTATGCCTTCTTAGTGCTAGTTTTTCGAGTGCTGTTGTTGGGAATTGGGGGTAGTGTTGCAGGGTTAGTTGGGATTGCGATCGCCAATTTTTATCCGGCTCAGATCCAGGAACCACCGCTTTTAGAAAAGGCGTTGCGACGGATGGGTGAGGCAGGAAATTGGGTAGAGCGATCGCTTCATCCCGCGAGTCAACCGCAGCCCACATCGTTTCCCAGCCCTATGTCAATTGCTACCCCGTCGCCCAGTTCTGCCCCGGTTAAGCCTCTGACCGAAGCAGAACGGCAGCAATTGCAAACTGAGCTAAGCCAGATCAAGCAAGCATTGGTTGCCTTAGGCGATCGCACAGCGTTAATTGAAGGGCGGTTGGGCAATCGCCTGGATCAGGCATCGCTAGAAGCGCGGCTCCAGGAGATTGAGCAGCAACTGAACCCAGAAGCAGCCGCAACCGCGACTCCATTGGCTGGCACCAATGGTTCATCCACTGCCCCGGTTGAAGTTCTGGCTGCCTCTGCAACACAGCCCGGTACATTGGTGATCACGTTACCCAGCGATGCTCTATTTGGTACGGATCAAACGTCATTGAGAACAGGTGCATCTGCGATTTTAGATAGCATTGTGGCAGATTTACAAACTTACCCGGATTCGACCATTCGGATTGCTGCCTACACTGATTCACAAACTGATGCCACAACCGATCGCACGCGTTCGTTTGCCCAAGCGCAAGCGGTCAAACAGTATTTGTCAAATCGGGTCACAGACGGCAACTTGCACTGGATTACGGCTGGCTATGGCAGATACAACCCGATTGCTGCAAACGATTCGCCGGTCAATCGTCAGCGTAATCGACGGGTTGAGATCACCATTGATCCCCCGTAGGCGAGAATGGCGATCGCACTGATGATTGGGGTTGACCAATCGCCCCAGCGGACGTATGGGGTTTGGGTGTGGCGACGATATATCGTTTCGGCATGGGTTTCGTAGGTGTTGACGCCAGAAATCCATATCATTTTGCCGTGGGGATCAATAAAGGCAGAATAGCCTGTGTTCGTGGCTCTGGCAGCCCAGCGATCGGTTTCAATGGCTCGCATCACATCCTGGGCATGGTGTTGAGCAGGCATGGTGGTGCTGTAGTGGGCATTGTTAGATGCCGTCAGAATAAAGGCTCCTCCGGCAGCTGCCTGGTAACGGAAGATTTCTGAAAAGGCAGATTCATAGCAAATCGCCGCGATCGCCCGTCCAAAGGGAGTCTCAAATAGCTGATCGGGCTGACCGGGCAGCAAATGCGCTTCCAATGGCGACAAACGATTGATCAAGCCACCCAACCATTTTTCAAAGGGAATATATTCTCCCAGTGGCACCAGCTTGACCTTACGATATTCGCTCAGCGTTTCTCCATCTCCGGCGACGGTAAACAAACTATTGGTGAGGTAACGACCATCGCCACCAAAGGCACCCAGCCAAACGGGGATACCCTTTTCTACCACTGCTCTGTAAAACAAAATTCGTTTGCGCATCTCTCCCAACCATTGCACAGGCAGGGCTGTCTCCGGCGTCAGAATCACCTCAACCCCTTGCTCGACCAGGGTTAGATAGCCCGTGGTATAGTTCGTCAGCGATCGCTGCCAACCATCTTCGTAGAGCTTGATGGTATTGGGAATATTGCCTTGAATCACCCCAACGGTTAATGCCATCTGCGGTACATCTGCCAACGGTTGTAGATACAACCAAACCCCAACAAGATGGCACAGCACGCCCCAGGCGATCGGCATACTCCAACGTAGCCAGCGATCGCCTATCCCCAATGCTTGATCTTGGACTCGTTTGATCCAGGCTTCTGCCAGCAACCCATTCACCGAGACAATCGCGGCTGTTACTAACAACGGTCCCGACAGTTGCCCCAGATGCAAAATTGCCAGGTTATAGGGACTTTGCGTATACGACAGCGATGACCAGTAGAGAGACCCCTTACTCCATAAGTTTTCTAGCAAGCACCACAGGGCAGTGCCGATGAGGACTCGTAACCCGGAAGGAAACGGGGATGGAGAGATGGGGAGATGGGGGGATGAGGATGTTGTTTTAACCTGCCCGGTGGTCTGCCAAAGCCGATGCAGTTGTAGCATTAGCCATGCCCAGAGCATTGGAATCGCGGCACCACAGAGGGTAATAAAGCTCCAGGCAAAGGCAGCGATCGCCAAGCTTGCCCACCAGTTCACCCCCATCCAGGTCATCGGATGAATGCCCGTAATCCAAAATAATGCGAACCCGTGATAGCCAATACCCCAGGCGGCACCATAGAGCAACGCAGTGCGGGGAACAATCGGCACCGGAGACTTGAAGCTAGGAGACTCGACCCGATTGCCACCGTCTTCTGGCGCACCAAAAACCAACACCCACAAGGGAGCCAACGCCACCCACGCCAGCCACCAGGCATTAAATGGTGCAGGGGTTAGCCCCATAAGAATGCCAGACCCCAGAGCGATCGCCAGTTTCCAGGGAAACTGTAAATTCTGTTTGAGTCGCGTTAGCTTCAAAGTAGATCCATCCGAACGTCAACAAACGCTTCTCATTGTGACAAAAATCAGGACAGATGCAGTGGGCTAATGTGTGGGGTAGCAGGGAGGCAAGGGTCAGATTATAGTGGATGGAGAATAAGCAATCTGCAACTATTCCCCATCATGACAGACAAACCTGTACCCCTCAAGGTTTTCATCTCCTATTCCCATAAAGATGAAAATCTGAAAGAAGAACTGGAAGTCCATCTTGCTAGCCTCAAACGAGAAGGCGCAATTGAACCCTGGCAAGATCGTGATATTGAGGCAGGAGAAGAGTGGGATGACGAAATCCGAAAGGCTTTAGAAGCTGCACACATTATTTTGCTATTGATTACGCCTCGCTTTTTAGCGTCTCGTTATTGCTTTGATGAAGAAACGCGGAGAGCGATGGAACGTCATCAGGATGGTACTGCGCGAGTTATTCCCATCATCTTGAAGCCATCAGACTGGCAAACTAGCCACTTTAGTAAACTGCAAGTATTGCCCAAAGAAGGTAAACCTGTGACGCGCTGGGATGATCAGGATGAAGCTTTTTTGAATGTAGTTCAAGGTATTCGCCGAGTAGTAACTTCTCTTAGAGCTTTAACCCAAGTAACTGAAAGCCCTTCACCCGATCCGGCGATCGCTCCATCGACAAGTGCTGTTGAAACCACGCCGTCTGCGGCTACTTCAACGCCCGTGAAAGCACCCAAATCATCGACCCAAAAGCGGTTGGAGTTATTTCAATTGCTGTCGAGTTTGCCGGGTCCCACCTTTGACTCCATTGTCTATGCTGTTAAAGTACCCCCTCCCCTGATGCCCCCTGCGATCGCCCCCCAAGGGCAGCGGGTTCCGGCATTGTTAGAATGGGCACAGAGTCCGGTCGGCTGTGGGCTAGAGGAATTGGAAGCCGTGATTCATGCGGTTGTAAACCCTTAGCTATTTTGTAGTCATACCACCCAATTCTATTGATCAGCCGGAAGATAGTCGTCACATAGAGGGCGATCGCCTCTTCTCCAGATCTCGAAGGTTTCCCAAAACCTCCGAGGTCTCAATCTGGCGAGTTAGACACATAACCTTTGCAGAGGGGGCGATCGCGCTCATGGGTGATCAAATAGTCCTTGATCCAATCGCAACCCATGGTCATCAGGCGATCGAAGTCCCAAACCCAAAGTTGGATGGTGCCGTCAGCATTACCTGATGCGATAGTCTTGCCATCGGGACTGGAACTAACGCTCCAAGTCGTACCTTTATGCCCTTCGATGGTGTGCAATAGCCTACCCGTCGCTACTTCCTGTAGCTTAACGGTATTGTCATAACTACCCGATGCAATCGTCTTGCCATCCGGGCTGAAACTGATGCTAAGCACGGGTGACTGATGTGCTTTGAGGGTGTTTAAGAGCTCACCCGTCTCCGCATTCCAGAGTCTGATAGTATAGTCAAAACTGCCCGATGCGATAGTCTTACCATCGGGACTAAAACTGACGCTAGTCACTTCATTCTGATGTCCTTCAAGAGTGTCTAAGAGCTTGCCCGTTGCTACGTCCCAGAGCTTGATGGTGTTGTCAAAACTGCCTGAAGCAATCGTCTTGCCATCCGGACTGAAACTAATGCTAGTCACTCTATCCTGGTGTCCTTCGAAGGTGTTTAATAGCTTGCCCGCCGACACATCCCAAAGTTTGACAGTTTGGTCAATACTGCCCGATGCGAGCGTCCTACCATCGGAGCTGAAACTGATGCTAAGCACGGGTAACTGATGTCCTTCGAGAGTGCTTAAGAGCTTACCTATCGCCACATCCCACAGTTTGATGGTGGTGTCATAACTGCTGGAAGCGAGCGTCTTCCCATCGGGGTTAATGCTAATGCTAGCCACCTGAGCCTGATGTCCTTCAAGGGTGCTCAAGAGCTTACCCGTTGCTATGTCCCATAGCTTGATCGTTTGGTCATCACTGCTCGAAGCGAGGGTTTTACCATTCGGACTGAAGCTGACCGCAGACACCGCATTTTGATGTCCTGACAGGGTATGAAGTGAGGTATCTGTTACATTCCAGAGTTTGATCGTTTTATCAGCACTGCCCGAAGCGAGTGTTTTGCCATCGGGACTAAAGCTAACACTAAACACCGGAGCCTGATGTCCTGCGAGGGTGTTTAAGAGTTTACCCGTCGCTATGTCCCATAGCTTGATTGTCTGGTCATAACTGCCCGAAGCGAGTGTTTTGCCATCGGGACTGAAGCGGATGCTCATCACCTGAGCCTGATGTCCTTCGAAGGTGTTTAATAGTTTGCCTGTCGCTATGTCCCACAGTTTGATCGTCTGGTCATAACTGCCCGAAGCGAGGGTTTTGCCATCGGGACTAAAGCTGATGCTAAACACTGTAGCCTGATGTCCTTCGAGGGTGTTTAATAGTTTACCCGTCGCTACGTCCCATAGCTTGATCGTGTTGTCATGACTGCCCGATGCAAACGTTTTGCCATCGAGACTAAAGCCAATGCCCCAAACTCTGTCTTGATGTCCTTCGAGTGAGTTCAATAGCTTACCTGTCGCCACGTCCCATAACTCGATGGTGGTACCATCACCGCTTGATGCAATGGTCTTGCCATCGGGACTAAAGCTGATGCTCCGAACAACGGTTTGATGTCCTTCGAGGGTGTTTAATAGCTTGCCCGTTGCCATATCCCATAACTCGATGGTATTGTCACCACTGCCCGAAGCGATGGTCTTGCCATCGGGACTGAAGCTAATGCTATTCACCGCATTATGATGTCCTTCGAGGGTGTTTAATAGCTGACCTGTTGCCGCATCCCATAGCTTAATGGTGTTGTCGAAGCTGCCCGAGGCAAGCGTCTTACCATCGGGACTAAAGCTGACGCTAGCTATCACATCCTGATGTTCTTCGAGGGTATTTTTCTCCTGAATTCCAGTAATTGCTTGCTGAAGCGCTGCCATGATACGCGGCTGCAACTCGTTCCATTCAGCGCTCTCTGCCCGAAATTGGGTTTGGAGCGCTTGCCCTGACTTAAGTGCTATTAGCAATGCCCCAAATTTATTGCCAGATAGCGACTTTTCATTAGATGCTGCCGTTTGCAATCTCACCTCGGCAACCTTGATTTTCGTTTCGGCTTGCAACGCAAACCAGCCCGCGACCCCAGCCACCAATAGACCAATGCTTCCGGCGATCGCTCCTACCGCAACCAACCGTTTCCCTTTAGCAGCAGCAGCTTGGAGGATTTGGCTGGCCTGGTGGTTGGCATCTTCGACTGAGCGACTATTGGCAATGTAGCTGTGCTGCAACTCTGTGGGTTGGGGCTGTTTGCCTGCGCTCTGGATGAGCCATTGTTCAGCATCGGTTAATTCATCGCCGCGCAACAGTAAGCTTTCCTTGCGTCCTTTGCTATCCCAGGCGATCGCTGCCAATAGCAATCGTGTGTGGGCATGGAGATGGGCTGTATCGGTATCGAGAATGCGCAGCAGTTCGGTGAAGTTAGCCGAAAAGTCGCGATCGCGCTGGGTGAAGTCGAGCCATTGCACTTTGGCTAGTTCGGGATGCAGCGTTGCAGGATCGATGGGTTGGTGCAGCAGCGTCACCACCCGTTTATTGAGGCTAGCGGCATATTCTACTTCATCGGCACAGTAGGGCGAGCTGACCGATCGGGGCGACAAGATAAACAGAAAGGTATCGGCACTGGCAATACCCCGGTAAATCTCTTGCTGAAAATCTGCCGTCCCGGCGGCAATGCTCTCCTGGTCAAACCAAGTGCGTTTACCCTGGCTTTGCAATGCATCATTCAACTGCCGAGCAAACCCTGAATCAGCACGAGAGTAAGACACAAACACATCCAACGAAAGTCCAGGCGGTTGACGCAAACTCTCGGTAATGAAGGTTTCTTGCAATGGCAGCGGCAAATAGGCTGAGTTCTGTTTAGCGACTTTGAGCCACGCCTCGGCTTGACGCAGGTTATAACCTCTGAGAAGAAGAGTGGGGTTCTGTTGTTGGCGTTCCCACTTTAATGCTTTGGTAAGCAACAACTTATGGGTTTCGTGGTAAGCCGCATCTTGTCGTAACGTTTGTAAAAGCTGGCTTTCATCGAGTTGATAGTCGGCTTCTTGGGTATTGTCGGTGAGGTCAATATAGTGCAGATTCCGCAGTTTCAAAGGAGTTTGATCGGTGGATGTTGCTTCCACCAAGACCGGAATAATCCGTTTGTTGAGGGATAGGGCATACTCTAGCTCATGCTGGCACCAGGGCGATCGCACACTGGCGGGAGACAGCAAATAGACAACATTATCGGCTTCCTCAATGCCGCGATCGATCACTTGCTGAAATTCGCTGCCTGCCTGGATATCGGTGGTGTTTGTCCAGACTGTAAAGCCTTCCCGCCGCAGACTATTGCGAATTTGCTCTGCCGCTGCCCGATTCTCCTCGGCATAGGCGAGAAACACCTCCGTCATCAAGTTGTCGGCATTCTTGCGGCTCTCGGTAATGAACTCGCAATGCAAGTCGGTGGGCAGACAGGGCGGCTGTGAGTCCTTGAAGCGCACCTTCAGCCAGTCTTCTGCTTGCAAGCGTTCTTCACCGATGAGTAAAAAGGGCGATCGCTTTTGATTGCGTTCCCATTCCAGGGCTTTTTCTAAAAGCAAGGTGTGTTGATGCACATAGTCGTGATGGCGATCGCACAGATCCAGTAACCCAGCAAACGCCACTTCAAAATCATCCTGCCCTTCGCGCACATAGATCCAGTTCAGCTTGCGCAAAACCGGATGCATATTTTGAAAGTGGTCATGCAATCCTTTGGCTTGATATTCTACCCATTCTGCATCGGTGCCGTTGGGGTTGCGCTCTAACCAGGTTTCGTAGCTAATCCGTTCCACATGCAACAGGGGAATAATTCGTTTCCCGCGTTTCAGCGCCAGCTCTAGCTCTAAGCCGCAATAGGGCGAGTTGATCGAATGGGGCGAGATGATGAAGAGAATATTATCGGCACGCTCGATGCCATCATCAATTTGTTTTTGGTAATCGACGCCCAAGGGAATATCGTCGTAGTCAAACCAAACGGTAAACCCGCGATCGACCAACCGCCGATTTAATCGAGCTGCAAACTCTAAGCTGTCCCGCCGACCATAGGAAATGAAAATATCCTGAAACGCTTGCACAACCTGATCCTCCAGCTAGAGAAAAGCATTGTCCGTACAATATCTTTTTTCCTAGCCATAACCAAGTCCTACAGGAATCGAGGTAGTGGGGCGATCGCCTCTTCCCAAGACCTCGGAGGTTTCCCAAAACCTCCGAGGTCTCAATCTGGCAAGTTAGACATATAGCCGTTACAGCGAGGGCGATCGCGCCTAATCCTCTTAACTCTCCTGAATTACTACCTATCTTCAGCTCGCCAACGTCAATTCGTAATGCAACTCTAGTATTTCATCAGGTTGCAGGACTGCGATCGCATACTCATGCCCTTGTAAATCGGCAAATTCGACTAAATATTGGGGCAATTCGCCTGGGTAAATCTCAAGGACTGTGCCTACCTGTCCGATGGGTAAACATGAAAGGGATTGATACTCCGGTTCAATCAGTGTGAGGCGATCGCGGGTAATTGGTTTTAAGTTCGCAATAGTATCAAGGACTTTCAAGCTTGCCATATTCATTCCTTACTTGATGAATGCAGAAATCAAACGAGGATTGGGTTGACTAATAGTGGTTTCCCACAGGGTACGAAGAATGATAGATCTACCGTCAGGTATAGCCCAATCGACTTTATATAATTGCCCAAAATCTGTCCCGTCCTGTTGAATCACCTCACCTTCAATTGCGGCTTCTGCAATCAATTCTCGCAAGTCTCCAGCATTTTCTACTGTAATTCCCAAAGCAGAGGCAAAGACCCTGGCTTTATGTTTACCGGAGGGATGTTCCAGATTGAGGCAGTACCCCGTTAGTTTCTCCATTGGAATGATGGCATACTCTCCTCTTGGCAATTTCATAAATTTGCGATCGCTCTACTCCTAAAGCCTCCTTCCTTAAACATAGCTAACAATTCACCATGCTGCGATCGCTGTCCAGCCCGCTACTGTCCATCATTAGGCGATCGCCTCTTCCCAAGACCTCGGAGGTTTCCCAAAACCTCCGAGGTCTCAATCTGGCAAGTTAGATAAATAGAAGCGATCGCCTTTTTCTACCTCTTGAACCTGAAATGAAGAGGTGCGATCGCCACGGTTGGGTTCGGGATAGGTAAGGGCGATCGCTTAGGTGGGGAACCCTTGAATATAAGGCTTTGACGACATTAAATAGGCACGACCAGTAGAGTTTTTCCGTAGAAAAAATCTCATCTGTCAAAATAGCTTAGGCTAATTGATACTACTGTGCTCAAGACTGCTCAAGCCTTGGACGAAGTTGACCTTAGCCAACCCTATTGCAAAACGCTATGGTATCGATAGTATGTAGATATACTGAGACACTTAGTTTAATTGCTACATCGCCAGATATCCTATTTCTACGTAATTCCTACCTGCATCCGCCATGGAAGCTCCGCTGCCCAATAATGAACGCAATCGTTTAGACGCACTCTATCGGTATCAAATTCTCGACACCGAAACAGAGCAAGCATTTGATGATTTAACCCGGCTGGCAACCCAGATTTGTCAAACGCCGATCGCTCTGATTAGCTTAGTCGATCGCGATCGCCAGTGGTTTAAATCAAACGTCGGCTTAACCGTTACCGAAACGCCTCGCAATCAAGCCTTTTGTGCGCACACAATTTTGCAATCAGAGCCGCTGATCGTTGAGGATGCCCTTTTAGACGAACGATTTGCTACCAATTCACTGGTCACTGATGAACCTCATATCCGCTTCTATGCAGGGGCATCTTTAATCACGACGGATGGCTATCAACTGGGCACCTTATGTGTGATTGATCGGATTCCGCGTCAGCTCAATGCAGAGCAGGTAGAAACGCTGCAAACCTTAAGCCGTCAGGTGGTGCATCTGCTAGAGCTACGGCGAAATTTAATGGTGTTGCAAGAACGAGAACAGCAGCTACGCCTGATTATTAATACCGAACCAGAGTGCGTCAAGATTGTCGATGCCGATGGCAAACTGTTGCAAATGAATCCGGCGGGATTGGCGATGATTGAGGTAGATCACCTCAGTACTGTTGCCGGGCAAAACATTGATGCGTTAGTTGTACCTGAACATCGGGCAGCATTTCAGGGGTTGAACCAGCGGGTTTGTCAGGGTGAAAGTGGGGTTTTGGAGTTTGACATCATTGGTCAACGGGGGACTCGGAGAAACTTAGAAACACACGCAGTGCCCTTACCGATTGATCTGGATGGAACGCTGGGGCTGCTGGCAATCACACGGGATATCAGTGAGCGCAAACAGGCAGAAGCCGAACGCGATCGCTTCTTCAATCTGTCGTTAGATCTAATGTGTACTGCCACCCCAGAGGGGTACTTTATTCGGTTGAATCCGGCATGGGAACGGACGCTGGGGTATTCTCTAGACGACCTGCAATGTACACCATTTCTTGAATTTGTTCATCCTGACGATCGATCCTCTACCATTGCTGAGTTTCAGCAGTTGATTCAGGGTGGTATCACGCCCCTGTTTGAAAACCGCTATCGCTGTCGGGATGGCTCGTATAAATGGCTTGCCTGGACGGCGGTTTCAGTCGCTGAAACCGGATTAGTGTATGCGATCGCCCGTGATGTCACCGAACGCAAGCAGTCAGACGTGGCGTTGTCTCGACTGGCTGCGATCGTAGAGTCGTCTGAAGATGCCATTATCAGCAAAACATTAGACGGCATCATTACCACCTGGAATGCGTCTGCTGAAAAAATCTTTGGCTATACTGCCAGCGACATGATTGGTAGTTCCATTGCCCGGTTGATTCCACCCGATCGCTGGGATGAAGAACCGGAAATATTGGAACGGCTGAGACGTGGAAAGGGCATTGAACATTTTGAAACGGTGCGTCAGTGTAAAGATGGCACACTGATTCATCTTTCGCTTACCCTATCGCCGATTAAAGATGCTACCGGACAAATCATTGGGGTATCTAAAATTGCCCGCGATATCACCGCGCAAAAACAGGCGGCAGAAGCGTTACAGCAAAGTGAGCACCGCTTATCAACACTGATGGATAACCTACCTGGTTATGTCTATCAGGTTGCCAACTGTCTGGACAGTACGCCTGAATTTGTCAGTGTGGGCGTGTTTGCGGTGACGGGCTATTGTCAAGACGACTATCTGGTCGATCGCACCATTACCATTGGACAGGAAATCCACCCCGACGATCGCAAAGGGGTTTGGGAACAGATACAAGAGGCTTTAGCACAGCGGCAGCCCCATGAATGTGAATATCGCATCACTACTAAAACAGGGGTCGAGAAATGGGTCTGGGAACGGGGGCATGGCATTTATTCTGACACAGGAGAATTGCTGGGGATAGAAGGCTTTGTCACCGATATTAGCGATCGCAAGCGTGCCGAAGACGAACGCAAACAAGTAGAAGCGCTACTGCAAGCCAGTCAGGCACGCTTTGAAGCCTTTATGAGCCATAGCCCTGCGGCTGCCTGGATTACCGACACCAACGGGCATATGCTGTATGCCAGTCCGACCTATTCCCGCACATTCTGTTTGCCCACGGGCGATTTAGTTGGCAAGAATGTCTTTGATATCTATACCCCAGAGTTTGCTCAAGAGTTTCTGCGAAACATCAAAACCGTTGCTAGCAGCAATGAAACAATCGAGACGATCGAGGCGGCTCCCCGCACCGATGGAACGGTTGGTAATTTTTTGGTCTATAAATTTCCCATCTCGGATGTATCGGGGCACTGCTGGGTCGGTGGCGTTGCCATCGATATTACGGCACGAAAGCAAGCAGAAGAGGCATTGCGACAGCGTGCCGAGCGCGAACGCCTGGTCAACGAAATTGCTCAACGGATGCGGCGATCGCTCGATCTCAATGAAATTCTCAATACCATTGTGGTTGAGATCCGCAATTTGTTGCAAACCGAGCGCGTATTCATCTATCAATTTGAACCGGATTGGAGCGGAACAATTACGGTTGAATCTGTTGAACCGGGCTGGCAATCGTCCTTGGGTAGCGTCGTTGAAGATAGTTTCTTTCAACAAGCAGAGGGGCGGCAATTGTATGAACAGGGGCGAATTCAAAGCGTTGTAGATGTCTATACGGCTGGCTTAACCGATTGTCATTTGGAATTGTTAGAACAGTTTCAAGTCCGGGCAAAGCTGGTTGTTCCGATTGTGCGCGAAAAAACCTTGTGGGGCTTGTTGGTTGCCAACCACTGTTCTGCACCTCGGCAATGGCAAGAATGGGAAATTGAATTGCTCAAGCAACTCTCTACGCAAATGGAGATCGCTATCCAACAATCGCAACTCTATCAACAAGTCCAGATGGAGTTATTGGAACGAAAACGAGCAGAACAAAAAAATCGAGAACAAGCCGCCCTGCTAGATGTGGCAACGGATGCCATTTTTGTCAGAGATTTAGACAACCACATTCTCTATTGGAACAAGGGTGCTGAACGGCTGTATGGTTGGACTTCGGCGGAAGCCTGTGGCAAGTCTGCGATCGCATTACTGTATCGTCAGGTGCCTGAAAACAATCAAGACATTCATCAAACTGCTCTGCGCAAGGGTGAGTGGCAAGGTGAGTTGCGGCAGATCACAAAAGATGGCAAAGAACTCATGGTTGAAAGCCGCTGGACGCTGGTACGAACGTCATCAGAACAACCCAAAGCCATTCTTACGGTCAACACCGATATTACTCAAAAGAAATTACTGGAACGGCAATTTTTGCGATCGCAACGAATGGAAAGTATTGGTACATTAGCCGGTGGCATTGCTCATGATTTGAACAATATCCTGGCACCCATTCTCATGTCGGTTCAACTCTTGCGGATGAAATGTAACGACCCCCAAAGTGAGCATTGGCTAGAAATTTTGGAAAGTAGCACCAAACGGGGCAGTGAATTAATCAAACAAGTACTGTCGTTTGCTCGTGGGATGGATGGTGAACACAGCGTTTTACAAATCAGACACCTGATTGCAGAAATCAAAAAAATTGCGGAAGAAACCTTTCCCAAATCGATTCAGATCTATACCCGCGTCCCCTCTGATTTATGGACAATTTCAGGGGATGCTACACATCTCCACCAGGTTTTAATGAATCTCTGTGTCAATGCCCGCGATGCCATGCCCGATGGCGGCACCCTCAGCATTAAAGCCACCAATCTTACGATGAATGAAGCCGATGCTCAGCTTCACCTGGATGCTAGAGATGGAGCCTACGTGGTGATCACGGTAACAGATACAGGCGTTGGCATTGCCGCAGATGTGTTAGATCGCATCTTTGAACCATTTTTTACGACGAAAGAAATCAACAAAGGGACTGGCTTGGGGTTATCCACCGTGATTGGCATTGTCAAAAGCCACAAGGGATTTATTACTGTGTCTAGTGAACTGGGGCAGGGCACAGAGTTTCAGGTTTTTCTCCCGGCGGCTGATGCGGAGGAAGCTGCATTGATAGATGAAATCGAGCTATTTGCCGGTCAGGGAGAATGGATTTTGGTGGTCGATGATGAAGCCCCCATTCGAGAGATGGCTAAAAACTTGCTCAAGACGTACGGATATAAAGTATTAACAGCAAGTAATGGGATTGAAGCGATCGCCCTCTATGCTCAGCACAGAGAGGATATTCGCCTGGTGTTGATTGATCTGATGATGCCTGAAATGGATGGTATAACCACGATTCGCACCCTGAAAAAAATTAATTCCACCATCAAAATCGTCACTTCTAGCGGGCTTCTATCCGGCACCGAATTACCTGCGTCCGAAAAGGCATATGTCCATTCATTCTTACCCAAACCCTACACCACTCAAGACCTTCTCAGAACCATCTATGATGCCCTTGAGAAATAAGCGGTACAAGCACTTTGCACCCGCCACAAAAAAGAATGTGTTTCAAGTCGGCGCGTTGTGCCGACTTGAAACACATCAGTAGGATACAGAAATTCTTACCGTAGTTTTCAATGGAGTTACGGTATGAAAGCCACGCGAAGCGTAGCTTTCATACCGTAAACATTACTGGGCTAAGCGCTTAGCACTCTAGTGTTGCAACTACTAAATTTTGCAACATGGGGGTTTGGGGGCTGCGTCCCCGAGAGGGGGTGAAACCCCCTCCACCCCCTCTAAAACTTTTAAGTTGATGTACTAGATTAGCGTTGCCGCAAGGTCATAGAAGTTTCGGGGCTGGTTTCGCTGCCCATTCGAGCCGTTGCCCGGACTCGATATTGGGTTCCCGGAACAGGCAATGTAGTGCGGGGCACTTCTACCCGGAATTCACCAGTGCTATCGGCGGTGACATTCTCATCCAGCAAGGTTTGCCCACCCAAATTCACCACATCCAAGACAGAAATGGCGGTTGAAACTTGTACGCGCACAGTGGCATTCGGACGGGTTTGACCCACCAACGTAAACCCGCTACTACTAACCGAATCACCATCATCAGGGCTGGTGAAGCGGGGTTGTAAAGGAACGCTGGTATCGGTCGTGGGGTTTGTATCCGGTGCTGCCGGATTGGGGCGGGTAGGACGGGTGGGACGAGGATTGCCCGTTGAGTCAGAGTCAGTGGTGGTGCTGTTCAAGGAAAATGGTTGTGCGGCAGCGGCGTAAGTGCTTTGGTTTTGGCGACGTAAGCGCCCGATAACCACCCCTTCTGTAACGCGATCGCTTGTTTGCACCGTTAACGTTGCCACATAAACCCCTGCCGACATTTCTCGGGCTGGCAATTCGCGCACCGTGCGTCCATCCTGTACCAACAAGACGGATGCTTGTGCGCCGGGAGTGCCGTTAATGGTGACGACAAAGTTTTCACCCGTTGCGACAGATGTTCCGCTGGCGCTATGCACAATCGAGGTAATTTGTGCCGCAGGCTGGGGTTGCTGCACCGTAAACGTCCACGCCATCGTCCGCTGTTCACCTCTGGTGTTGCGATACTCCACCTGAACTTGCACAGCACCCGGTGCTAACGGTTGGGTAGGACGATAGGTAAAGAAGTTTTGGGTAATCGTGCTGCGGCTGGTGACATCTCGACCATTGACCGAAATCCTGACAGAACTGGCATCCACTGCGACCCCATTTTCTGTCTCAAATTGAGCAGAGATAGAGGTGTCGGGGGTAACGTTCTGGCTATTGGTTGCCGGACTCAGATCGACCACGCGTTGAGCCAGGGCAGGGTGCAGCAATGCCGCAGGAACTAACCATAACCCAGTTGCAGCCATGAGAGTAAATAGAGACTTTTTCATACTTAACCAACTTAGTCCATCCGTATATAACAATTCTGATTGCATGAAGTGCAAGGCATTGTGAGCAGCGCTCCGCGCAACTCTGACACAGCACCCATAATCTATCTAGACGCAAAGCGCTATAGATAGTTCTGTAGAGCTGTTCATGATGGGGATCATCCGGGGATCATCCGTATATTGACATCATCCAGACGATGAAACCCATTCAAGTAAACCCGTCTGTTTGTTTTCAAAAATGCGGCGCTGCCACGCTTTCAAAAATAAGCCTCCACTCCTATTAAATCCCCAATCCTGAATCCCTATCATCGTCAATAGGAGAGGAATATGAAGGGAAAGGGATCTATCCCTGGCTTTATTTCCCACCTGATTTGTCGATAGTTGTACCGAAGCGTAAGAATGAGCGTTAGGGTTGTCATGTGACGTGCGGCGTTATCTCGTTCTCTCATCACACACTTTAAGAAGCAAAAATACGTGCTGAAGTTCCGGTGTTGGTAGTGGTATTCATGTCATGATTTTTTCGGGACTGCCCCGGTGTTTACAGCGCTTTGCGCTTGAGTAAGACATAGTCGGTTTTGTGAGAGCCGCGCTCCGCGCGGCTCTCACAAAACTAATCTGGTTTTAAGCGATTGAAAATCGCTGTAGCTCACGACAGGATGATGGTTTAAGATGAATTTTTTCATGGGGTGTGCCATCTGGGCTTACAAAGATTGGGTGGGTGATCTATACCCAGCAGGGAGCCGTGCTACTGATTTTTTGCATCTTTACAGTCGGCGTTTTACAACAGTTGAGGGCAACACAACCTTTTATTCCATCCCCGATGCCAAAACGGTCGCACGTTGGGCAGAGCAAACGCCCGATGGGTTTGAATTTTGCCTGAAACTGCCACGACAGATTACCCACCAGGGGTTGCTGGCTCCAACAATTCCAGAGGCGATCGCATTTGTTAAGCATATGAGTGGATTGGGCGATCGCCTGGGTCCCGTATTTGCCCAACTACCTCCCAGTTATAGCCCTGCCCAATGGGATGATCTATTGACGTTTTTGCGAGCGTGGCAGCATGACCTTGCTCCCTTAGCGCTAGAGGTGCGGCATTTGGATTGGTTTAAGGAACCGTATGCCAGCCAACTGAATGAAACCTTGCAAACCATGGGGATCGGGCGAGTGCTGCTGGATACGCGCCCCATTTATGAGTGTGACGATGATCCACAATTACAGTCTGAACGGCGCAAACCCAGATTGCCCTTACAACCCGTGATCACCGCTGACTTTAGTCTAATTCGCTATATCAGCCATCCCGATCAGGCATTTAATCACGCTTTTTTAAGCGAATGGGTGCCGCAGATAGGCGAGTGGTTAGCTCAGGGAAAACGAATTTATTTCTTTGTCCACTGTCCTGTAGAAGCGCGATCGCCCAGCAATGCTCGCTATGCTCAACACCTTTTAGAGCAACATGGAATTGCGGTGCCCCCGTTACCCTGGAATCAGCTAGAGGAGATAGAGGTGGTATCTAGTCCAACACAATTGAGTTTGTTTTGAGTTTGTTTTGAGAAGGATTTTATTTTATCTCGTCGGACGATACTGTTGTTAGTTTTTGGGAACGGCGCGCGCCGCGCGCCGTTCCCAAAAACTAACAACAGATTGGCAACATGACCTGTCGGAACTAGATCTTTGGTGTACAGTCCAAGTAATCATCAACGCTTGCATGAAGGGGAGATTCGGCATGAAGGGATTAAAAGTCGGGACACTATCACTTTTGGTTGTGGGTAGTCTATTCTATGCCAATCCTGCCAGGGCACAACTGAGCAGCAATCTGACCGTAGATGTGGTTGGGTTACAGAGCCAGGAAGGCAACCTCTGCCTCAAATTATTTTCGGGCAGTCAGGGATTTCCAAATGACAACGAAAGTGCAGTTCAACGCATCTGTGTGGCGATCGCAGAGGGTTCTTCCCCATCAGACGAATCCACATCCGAACCCCCATCTGAATCGACCTCCGAACCCGCATCTGAGACTACATCTGAATCCACCTCTGAGCCGACATCCGAATCCACACCCGCATCGGCTTCTGAAGAAACCGAAGAGACAGCCCCTAGCACTCCCGAAATCCCCTTCAGCTACACGTTTGAAAATCTGCCATCAGGCACCTATGCTGTTGCCATCTACCACGATAGCAACGGCGATGAAGTCCTCAATCGCGGTGCCTTTGGTATGCCGATCGAAGGCTATGGATTTTCAAACAATGCTCCCGCGACCGATGGACCTCCTCGCTTTGCGGATGCTGTTGTGTTAGTGGCTGGTAGTAGTCCGGCAATCCAGATTCAACTGAGATATCCTCAATAGCAGACTGGTTCGGTTGATCTAGCCTGTGTCGCAGTATGCTTAAGATAAGCTCAATTTTTAGTTCAGTTGGGAACTGTTCTGAATCATGTTCCCAACTCTTCTCTGCTAGTGCTCCAGGCGCAAAAGCTCCATTGTTCATCATCCTCAACCCATTGATTGCATCTATAGCCCGTGACTGCTTCTTCTAAACTCGTCTCTTTAGTAAAAGATCCCGAACGGCTAGAATCTCGGCTAAAGGAAATTCCCCAGGAGCCGGGTGTTTATTTCATGCGGGATGTGAATGACCACATTCTTTACATCGGCAAATCAAAAAGTTTGCGATCGCGGGTTCGTTCATACTTTCGGGATGATCCTCACCGCAGTCCACGCACGGCATTGATGGTGATGCAGGTCGTCGAGATCGAATTTATCGTCACCGATACCGAAGCTGAAGCCCTCGCCCTAGAAGCGAATTTAATTAAGCAGCAACAACCCCATTTCAACGTTTTACTCAAGGACGATAAAAAGTATCCCTATCTCTGCGTCACCTGGTCTGAAGATTATCCTCGGATTTTTATCACCCGCAAGCGTCGTGCCGGTAAAGCACGCGATCGCTACTACGGTCCCTATGTAGATGTGGGCTTGCTGCGGCGCACCTTACACCTGGTCAAACGGGTATTTCCGTTGCGGCAACGTCCACAACCATTGTTTAAAGATCGCCCGTGTTTAAACTATGACATTGGGCGGTGTCCGGGCGTGTGTCAGCGATTAATTTCCCCAGAGGACTATCACAAGATCGTTCAGAAAGTAGCCATGATTTTCCAGGGTCGAACCAAAGAACTGGAAGATATCCTCACGGCGCAGATGGAAAAAGCGGCAGAAGAGTTAAATTTTGAATATGCGGCTCGACTCCGCGACCAGATTCGCGGGCTTGAGTTATTAGGAGCCGACCAAAAAGTAGCATTGCCGGATGATACGGTGTCGCGAGATGCGATCGCCCTGATGGCAGATGATCATCATGCCTGTGTGCAACTGTTTCAGATTCGAGCCGGACGTTTGGTTGGACGTTTGGGATTCGTTGCTGATGCGCAATCAGGAACACCGGGCGAAATTCTTCAGCGCGTTCTGGAAGAACATTATTCTACCGTTGAGAGTGTCGAAATTCCAGCCGAAATTCTGGTGCAACACGAACTCCCAGAGAGCGAGATTTTATCCGAATTTCTGACGCAACGACGGGGGCGCAAAGTGTCGCTTTATTTACCTCAACGGCAGAGTAAAGCAGAGCTGATTGATATGGTCGAGCGCAATGCGGGATATGAACTAGCTCGCACCCAACGGTTTGCCGATCGCAATAATCAGGCAATGCTCGATCTGGCAGAAATTCTCGACTTACCTGATCTGCCCCATCGCATCGAAGGCTATGACATCTCCCATATTCAGGGGGCAGATGCCGTGGCGTCTCAGGTGGTGTTTGTCGATGGATTACCAGCCAAACAACACTATCGGCATTACAAGATCAAAAATCCGACCGTGCGATCGGGGCATTCCGATGACTTTGCCAGCATGGCAGAGGTGATTCGTCGGCGATTTCGCAAGTATGCGAAGCCAGACTCCGGCGTCAGCCAATCGCAACAGACAGATGATAGGCTTTCCTCTGCTGCATCTCTGTCTCCTACCCCTGTCTCTCCGGTCAGCCATGCCGATTTCCCCGACCTGATCATGATTGATGGTGGCAAAGGGCAACTTTCAGCGGTGGTAGACGTTCTCAGAGAGATGAATCTGCTCGAAGACGTTAAGGTGGTTAGTCTTGCCAAACAACGAGAAGAAATCTTTTTGCCTGGTGAATCGTTACCCCTGGTGACAGAGGCAGAACAACCGGGTGTGCAATTATTGCGTCGCTTGCGCGATGAAGCACACCGATTTGCTGTGAGTTTCCATCGTCAACAACGCAGCGATCGCATGAAGCGATCGCGTTTAGAAGAAATTCCGGGTCTGGGACATTTGCGGCAAAAGCAACTGCTTGCCCACTTTCGTTCGATTGATTACTTGCGGGAAGCCAAACCCGAACAAATTAGCGAAGTACCTGGAATCGGTCCCAAGATGGCACAACAAATTTACAACTACTTCCATCCCCAACTGATTGAAGACCCCCTTCTTGAAGACCCCCTGCAATCGCAAGAAAACTAGCAGACAAACTTATGCGGGTGTTGTGAGAGAGCCGCGCTCCGCGCGGCTCTCTCACAACACCTTGTACGTCACGTTAGCTGATAGTGCGACATGGTCTAGATTCCAAACAGAGTTTGAATGCGTTTTCGCATCCAAATCAAAGGAGTTTCCGATAAAATTTCATCGGCACTAAATAAGCCCATGTCTCGTAAGGCTTGCTGTCGTTCTGCCAATTTTTGGGCAATTTGGTCAGCTAACCCAGAATGATTGACTAACAGTTTTTGCAGATCATCGCGATCGATAATAAATAGAGTACTTTCTTCTAACGTTCTCACGGTCGCAGATCGGGGCGCACCTAACAGCAAAGACATTTCGCCAAAAAATTCGCCCGCGTGGAGCGTCGCAATGTATTTATCAGTCCGTTGAGAAAAGACTTCAACACACCCTGTGAGAATGATGTAAAAGGAGTCTCCCGGATCGTTTTCTCGGCAAACGACTTGTTGGATGGGAAATAGTTGTCGATACCCATATTCAATCAATTGCCGCAGTTCCAGATCAGTACATTGTTCAAAGTACGTGACCCGACGCAGTAAATCGCGCAAACTCCAGTTGCTGACTGGGGTAGATTTTCGGTTGTATGCAGGGGTATTGGGTTCCGAGGATGGCGGCGAGTTATGGTTGGGCGGATGCGTGGGTGCAGGCTCCAGGATCGATAGGGACGTATCTATCGAGCTAAATACGGTTTTAATTTCTTGCAGGTTGCGGATGTGGACATCTCGTTGGGGGTACGGAATGTCGATCTGCCGCTGACTCAGTTCGCGCTCGATCAGAAAATTGAGAGAACTTCGAATCGGTTCCGTTTCCTCCGGTCGATCGATCCACACCAATAACTCAAAATCAAGTGAGCTTTCACCAAACGAGCGAAACCAAACTTTCGGTGCAGGTGAGGGCATCACTAAGGATTCCCTGCGAGCAGCGGCAAGCAAGGCTTCGGTGACTAAAACGGAGTCACTGCCGTAGGCAACCGAAACAGGAATGTGGATGCGGCATCGGGGCGCATGGTAGCTCCAGTTGATAATATTTTGTTCAACAAATCTGAGATTGGGGACGATGACAAATAGGTCGTCAGGGGTGCGCACGATGGTAGACCGCATCGAGATTTTTTCGACCGTTCCCAATAAACCATCAATTTCAACATAATCTCCAACTTTGATCGGTTGTTCAAACAGCAGCGTCAGACCGCTGACAAAATTGCTCGTCAGATTTTGTAAACCAAAGGCAAACCCAATTCCTACAGTTCCGGCAAGTACGGTGAGGGAACTCAGGTTGATGCCAGCAGTTTGGAGCAAAATTAATAACCCAAACAGCGCCAGCACATACCCTGTAATGGTAGCGATCGCCTCTCTGACACCCCGTTCTAACCGATGGAGTAGGCGTCGTTTAATCCACTCGCTGATGGCACGAGATGCCAGAAAAATGGCGATCGCGAGCAACAACAGAATGGCAAGCGAACTGATGGAAAGCTGGCGATCGCCAATGGCTAAAATGGGCGTGTTGAGAAAATGGGCGATCGCAGCAAGTGCTTTCTGGGTTTGTATCGAAATCCATTCCATAGGCGGCGAGGGCAAAACCTGATGCTAGAAGAACAGTGACGAAAATCCTATGAGTCAAGTGCTCTGTAGGGGCGCACCGCTGTGCGCCCTTACCCAAGAATTACAGGTTATTAAATCCATGATCCTTAGTACATCGCACCACGATTAGGGAACGGAATTCGGGGTGCAGGGGTGGAACCCCTGGCTGGGGGCGCAGCCCCCCACCCCTTGGTTTTATGTCCGAATCCTATCGATTAGGGAACGGAATTCGGGGTGCAGGGGTGGAACCCCTGGCTGGGGGCACAGCCCCCACACCCCCTGGTTTTATGTCCGAACCCTATCGATTGGGGAACGGAATTCGGGGTGCAGGGGTGGAACCCCTGGCTGGGGGCGCAGCCCCCACACCCCCTGGTTTTATTTCCGAACCCTATCTGTGAATAGCAGTACCTAGTGTTGCAAACACGAAATTTTGCAATATGGGGGTTTGGGGGCTGCGCCCCCAAGAGGGGGTAAAACCCCCTCCACCCCCTCTAAAACTTTTAAGTTGGTGTACTAGATTGAATAGAGATACAAAGTGCGGCTGCTCAATCACGTAGTGAACATTATTCAAATCGGGTTTGAGGCAAGGGGGGCAATGTTTGCGATATCCTGTAAACAGGACAGGTTACAGAACTTCACAATATTTCCTGCACCGATGGTTCTTGCACCAATGAAACTCTTGTATCTATGAAATGTATTATTAACCGCCGCGCCCAGTTTTCGGCAAGTCATCGTTATTGGTTGCCAGACCTGAGTGATGCAGAAAATGCCAAGCAGTTTGGGCAATGCGCCAAGGCTCCCGGACACGGACACAACTATGTGTTGTATGTTTCGATGGTGGGTGAACTGGATGACTATGGCATGGTGCTGAACTTGTCAGATGTCAAGCAAATTATCAAACGAGAAGTCACCAGCCAGCTCGATTTTTCGTATCTCAATGAGGTTTGGCACGAATTTCAGCATACCTTACCCACCACTGAAGCGATCGCCCAGGTAATCTGGAATCGTCTGTCGCCTCATCTTCCTCTGGTCTGCATTCAACTATTCGAACATCCTGAACTCTGGGCTGAATATAAAGGAAACGGTATGGAAGCTTATCTCACCATCAGCACCCACTTTAGTGCGGCACATCGGTTGGCACTGCCTCATCTCACCTTAGAACAAAACTCTGAAATTTACGGCAAGTGCGCTCGTGTCAATGGACATGGGCATAACTATCATCTGGAAGTAACGGTGAAGGGCGACATCGATCCACGAACGGGCATGATTGCCGACCTGGTCAAGCTACAAACGGCGATCGATGACCATATTGTCGAACCCCTCGACCATACGTTTCTCAACAAAGATATTCCCTATTTCGAGAAAGTCGTGCCTACTGCCGAAAATATTACCGTCTATATTCGGGATACGCTGCGGCAACCGATCAAAATGGCAGGCGCACAGTTACACAAAGTCAAATTGATTGAAAGCCCCAACAATTCGGCTGAGGTCTACTGCACCGAGTCCATCGCCGATAGCCGTGACATACACCAGCACGAACCGATCTTAGCCTCTGTTTAGGTAGCAGCATGAGTTTGAGCGTGAAACCAACAGCTTCACGCTCAAACCCACCTGCTCTATAACTAGTGTTGCAACTACTAAATTTTGCAACATGGGGGTTTGGGGGCTGCGCCCCTACGCAGAGGTTCTCCCCCTGCACCCACCGACGTGCATGGCGCTAGATCGAAAGATGTTTTTGCGAGCCACGCTCCGCGTGGCTCGCAAAAACATCTACTCTATCACTCGGTTTAGACTGTCCTTATTCAGAAGCCGCGTTAGACGCAGCCAGGGCAGTTTTTGCCTGATCTTGACGCATCAAGCCATACTCCAATCCTTCTACCACCGCTTGATACGAAGCTTCGATAATATTTCCCGAGACCCCGACCGTTGTCCAGCGCTGATGACCGTTGCTAGATTCAACCAAAACGCGCGTTTTGGCAGAGGTGCCTGCGGCTCCATCTAGAATTCGCACTTTGTAATCCGTCAGATAGAAGGTTGAAATAATTGGATAGAAATTCAGCAACGCTTTACGCAATGCTGCATCCAGTGCTGAGACAGGTCCATTTCCTTCGGCAGCTTCCAGAATTTCTTGCCCGTTAATCATCACCTTCACGGTTGCCAGCGAATGGGTCAGCCACTCCTCAACCTTGGGGATCATGTCACAGCGGACATGGAAATCTTTGATATCAAAAAAGATTTGCCGCTGTCTTAATGCCTCGCGCATCAACAGTTCAAAACTGGCTTCGGCTGCCTCAAACTGATACCCCTGATTTTCCAAAACTTTCAAATGTTGCAAAATCTGACGGCAGGTGGGGTCTTCTTTATCGAGATTAATTCCAAACGTATGCGCCTTTGCCAAAACATTGCTTAAACCCGCTTGATCAGAAATGACGATCCGGCGGCGATTGCCAATTTGTTCGGGCTGGATGTGCTCATAGGTGAGCGGGTTGCGCTCGACCGCACTGACATGGATGCCGCCTTTGTGGGCAAAGGCAGATAAGCCGACAAAGGGTGCATGATCATCGGGTGCCAGGTTCACGACTTCGCTAATCAAACGGCTGGTATCGGTCACTCGCACCAGTTGATCATCGCGAACGCAACGATAGCCGAGTTTCAGTTGCAAATTGGGGATCAGGGTGCAAAGGTTGGCATTGCCGCACCGTTCACCATAGCCGTTGATCGTGCCTTGCACCATTCTGGCTCCTTCCATTACGGCAGATAGGGCATTGGCGACGGCAGTTCCAGAGTCGTTATGGGTGTGAATTCCTAGTTGTAATAATGGTTCGCTGGCAGACGGTGCCGCACCAGGTGAAGAAAACTTAAACCGCTGCATCACTTCCCTGACGATCGCCGACACGTCGTGGGGCAATGTGCCGCCATTGGTATCGCAGAGAACCAGCCATTCTGCACCCCCTGCGATCGCCGCTTCCAGGGTTTTTAGAGCATAGTCGGGGTTGTGTTTGTAACCATCAAACCAATGTTCTGCATCGTAGATGACTCGCCGTTCCTGGCTGCGGAAAAATTCAATGGTGTCTTGAATCATCGCCAGATTTTCTGCCAGCGTGGTTTGCAAGCCTTCCGTCACATGCAAATCCCAAGACTTGCCAAATAAGGTAATCCAGCGGGTACCTGCCGCCAAAACAGGTTGCAGCATAGGGTCTGTTGCAGCCGTTTTACCCGGACGACGGGTTGAACAAAAGGCAACCACCTCCGCCTGGGTCAGCGGTTCTTCTTTGATTTGCCAGAAAAATTGCACATCTTTAGGATTGGCACCGGGCCACCCCCCTTCGATAAAGGGGATACCCATCTGGTCTAACTCACGGGCGATTCGCAGTTTGTCATCAATCGAGAGCGATAGCCCTTCTCGCTGGGCACCATCTCTCAGGGTGGTGTCATAAATCCAGAGAAAGCGGTCGTTTGTGGCGTTAGTATTCTCGGACACAGGCTCTACAGTCATGAGATCGATAGGAAGAAAGGGAAGCTAAAACAAAAATGCAAAAGCATAGAAAGGCGATCGCTCCCTTTCTATTCTCTCACGCACATCCGCCACCTCTTTTGGGGTCGTAGATTTGAGAAAACCCAATCCTGTTTGAGAGAATGATAGCGAAGCCGTCACTCTCTCAAAAAAACAACAGGTTTTCCGTCCAAATTTATAGCCGGGTGCAGAAATACCATTAGAGGCGGCAAGCTTAGCTTACCGCCTCTGTGAACGAATCGAAATGCTCAAATCGACCCGTTACCCTCTTTCTTTGTTAAATTATCCTCTTTTTTGCAAGGAAGCCAGCATTTGCTGCCTCACCTGAGCTGCCCACTGGTCAAAATCAAAATTTCGGCTATTCGGAGGAGCAGTCGGTCGCACTTCTTTAAGACCGTCCTGCTTGATGCTGATGTTATCCATGGTTGTTTCGCTTCCAAATTTAAGGGCTTTAAGCAATACGAGCGATTCGTGCAATGGTCGTGGAATTACTGATGATCCCAATCCCCTAATTTTTTCCTACACGATGGGAGTTAAGAGGCTGTGCCTGCTGAACAGGACTGAGTCCCTATCCCATCTCTGCCAAGCTCCGGAATCTACTTTAGAGAACGGTTCATATCCTGATCCTAGCGAGACAAACCGGATTATTGCCGCCCCTACCATGCAAAAAACGCATGATTAAAATACGCTTTTTGCATCGATCTGGCAGCACACGGGTTTCTCTGCCCAAAGGCACAGTCCTAAAAAAAGTCCTGCTAGTGAGTCCTGACATTTGTAGCCATTTTCAATGGTGTGGCGGACAAGTTATGGTGTGAGAACCCGACTCCGCATGGCTCTCACGCCAGAACCGGAATC